>DASZIU010000172.1:0-17161 GCA_035948815.1 Solirubrobacteraceae bacterium
ACGCTCACCGGCACCGGATCGATCAACTCGATCACCGTGGAGGCGAAGTCCGAATCCGCGCTCAACGGCGCCGAAGGCGAGGTCACGCAGATAATCGACGAACGCCACAAGATCAGGAACACCGCTGAACCCGGCTTCAGCGTGCTGAACCAGGGGTCGCTGCTCTCGACCTCCAGCGCCTCCGCCAGCGTCTTCACGACGTTGCTTGGGGAGGTGGCCGCGATATCACTTCTCGTCGGCGGGATCGGCGTGATGAACATCATGCTGGTGAGCGTCACAGAGCGCACGCGCGAGATCGGGATCCGCAAGGCGATCGGCGCGAGACGCTCGGACATCCTCACCCAGTTCCTCACCGAGGCCGTGCTCGTCTCCCTCATCGGGGGCCTCACGGGCGTGCTCGTCGGCGTCGCCGGCAGCCAGTTCACCATCGCCGGAGTCCAGCCCGAAGTCGCGACGTACTCGATCTTCCTCGCCTTCGGCGCCGCGGCGCTCTCGGGCCTGTTCTTCGGCACCTACCCCGCCGCGCGCGCGGCGGCCCTCCGACCGATCGAAGCGCTGCGCTTTGAGTGATCAATCTTCACCCACCGAGGAGTCCGCCATGCACGAGGAGCAACCGAGCGCCCACGACGCGGCCGAACGGGCGCCCCAGACCGTCGCCCCCGAGCCGGTCGACGACGTCTCGCACGGGGCCATCGACGAGCCGGTCGACGACCTCGCGGACGAAGCCATCGACGAGAGGGATCGCGAGGAGTGGCTCGATCGGCCCGACGAGGCCGACGAGCTGCCCCCGCGACCACGACGGCGCCTGCTCACGCCGATCCCGCTTGCGCTGCTCGCCGTGCTGCTGATCGCCGGCGGGTTCATCGGCGGAGTGCAGGTGCAGAAGGGTGAAGAAAGCTCCGCGTCAGCGGGCGGCGGGACTGCGTCCCGGGCCTCGCGGTTCGCGGGGCTCCGCGGCGCGCCAGCGACGGGCGCGGGAGCGGGCGCCGGCAAAACAGCGACCGGCGGGGGTGCCGGCGGCGGCTTCCCAGGGGCGGGCGCCGGCGGCAGCCGCCCGACCACCGGCACCGTTGCCTACCTCGCCGGAAACACCATCTACGTGACCAACCCCGAAGGCAACACCGTCAAGGTCACCACCTCGGCGGCCACCAGCGTCACCAAGAGCGTGAAAACGAAAGTCAACGGGATCCATCCCGGCGAAATCGTCACGGTCACGGGCGCCACCTCAGGGGGCACCGTAAGCGCCGAATCGGTCAGCGTCGGCTCGAGCGGCGGCCTCGCCGGCCTGTTCGGCGGATCCGCGGCCAAAGGCGGCCGGGGCGGGAGCGCCGGCAGCGCCGGGAGCGCGGCGCCACAGCTGTTCGGCTCCGGTTAGACGAAGCAAACACCAACAAACACAAGGAAACGACAGAACTCATGCACCGACGTCGCCTCTCTCAATCCACGACAAGCCGCCGCACTCGGCCAGCCGTAGGGCTGGCCGTTCTCGGCGCCTGCTGCACGCTGGCGGCGTGCGGAAGCTCCGCAAACAGCGCAACGAGCCCCGCCAGCACCAGCTCGAGCGAAGCCTCGAAAAGCACACCGGAAGCGTCGAAAAACCCGCAGCCCGGGGGCCGGTTCACGGCTTTGAGATCCTGCCTGGCGAAACAGGGCATCAACCTGCCCGCCCCATCCGGGAAACGTCCCCCCGGCGGATCCCCCGGCGGGGGAGGAGGCCTGCTCGGGGGCGGAGGTGGTGGCGGCCGCAGGTTCCAGCCGCCCGCCGGCGTCAGCGCCGCTCAGTTCCAGGAAGCGTTGAAAAAGTGTGGCTCCGGCAACTTCCGTGGCGCAAGCCGCTTCAGCAGCCCCGAAGGCAAAGCCGCGCTCGCGAAGTTCGTCGCGTGCATGACTGAAAACGGCGTCAAGCTGCCAACACCGAACACGTCCGGCAACGGACCCGTGTTCAACACAACTGGAATCAACACGACGAGCTCCACCTTCAAATCAGCGCAGAGCAAGTGTCAAAGCGACCTGCGAGGCGTGGTCCCCGGCGGAGCACCGAACGGTGCCCCTCCGACTGCCGGCCAGTAATCGTCTGGACTGACGACGCAGCGCGCATGGCTCTCTCATGCCCGAAGGTCGAACCATCCCGGCCCAGACGGGCCACCATAGAATCCGCCGATGGCGAAAGGCACGAGCATCAAGTGGCTGGCTGATCCGGAAGAGAAGGACTATCTGGCCGCGCACAGCTTCCTGAGCATGGTGATCGAGCCGGCGGAGCTCGATGAGACGATCGCGGCGCTACGCGCTGCTCCGGAGGGCCATTGGCGTGCAAAGGACCTCCTGCGGGCCGCGGGCCTGCCGCCGCTCCGCGCGAAGCAGAGCGCAGAGGTCGCGGAGAAGCTCAGGAAGATCGAGGACGGGATCGCGATCTCGCCCATATTGCTCGTTGGCGGCATCAGAGAATCCTTGGTCATCGCAGACGGCTACCACCGCGTGTCGGCGGCCCATCGCGTGGACGAGGACGCCCTCGTGCCCGGGAGGCTGCTCTGGAGCAGCTGAACCACGCCGCCGAGCACGCCCCGTCAGCTGGAGCGTTGGGGGGCACGCTCGGCGTGCGCGCCGAGCGAGACGCGTGGTGGGTGAGGAACTTCCTTGATCCCGCACTCGAATCCCGTCGCCTATTCGCAGAGGTGCTCGGAACCTTCATGCTCGTGCTGGCCGGCGCCGGCGCTGCAGTGGTGGCGGCAGCCACTCACTTCCCGATCGGGCGCGCCGCCGCTGTGACCGCACCGGGGCTCACGGTGCTCGCGGTGATCCTGTCCGTCGGCGCGATCTCGGGCGCTCATCTGAACCCCGCGGTCAGCGTGGCGTTCGCCTTGCGGGGCGATTTCCCCTGGCGGCGCGTGCCGGGCTACGTGCTCGCCCAGTTGCTGGGGGCCACGCTCGCCGTGCTGGCACTGTGGGCGATCTTCGGGAAGGTTGGATCCCTCGGCGCGACGACACCGGGACACGGCATCGACGGGTTGCAGGCGGCCGCCACGGAGCTGATCCTCACGCTTGGCCTGGTTTCGACGATCCTCGGAACGGCCTCTCGTGCGCAGAATCTGGGACCGATCTCGGCCTTCGGGGTCGCCGCGTACATCGTGCTGGCAGGCCTCTGGTCGAGTCCGGTCTCCGGCGCCTCGATGAACCCGGCCCGGTCGTTCGGCCCCGATCTCGCCCTCTGGGACTTCTCGCGCTTCTGGATCTATCTCGTCGGGCCGCTGGGCGGCGCCGCGCTTGCCGTCCTGTTCGCGCGGGTGCTGAGGGGGCGAGGCGGCCGAGACCCGCTCGCCGCTCGCTCCGCCCAAGGGACGCAGGGCCAATCCGGCTGACGGCGCTGCCGGGCGCTGCGACGCCGGGCGGCGATTGGCCGGGAAGGCCGGCGACGGCTCGCGGGCCCCGGGCGCACCGAGCTTGCATTATTAGTGGCCACTATGTTATTGTTAGTTATCGGTCACTAAGAACAGGAGTCGCTTATGTCTGGGAGGCGAAGGGCGTGGACGTTGGGGATCGTTTCGGTGGGCCTGTTCATGGTCGTGCTCGACAACCTCGTCGTGAGCGTGGCTCTGCCGTCGATCCGCAAGAGCCTCGGGGCGTCGATCCAGTCTCTGGAGTGGACGGTGAGCGCCTATACGCTCGCGTACGCCGTGCTGCTCCTGACCGGTGCGGCACTCGGCGACCGGTTCGGCAGGAGGCGCATGTTCATGGCGGGCATCGCTCTGTTCACCGCCTCATCGGCGGCGGCGGCGCTCGCTCCGACCGCCACGCTGCTGATCGCCGCGCGGGCGTTGCAGGGCGCCGGCGCCGCGATCGCAACGCCGCTCACGCTCACGCTTCTCGCCGACGCCTTCCCCGGCGAGCGCAGGGGGCTTGCGCTGGGCGTGTGGTCGGGGATCAGCGGGATCGCCGTCGCCCTCGGACCGCTCGTCGGCGGCGGCGTGATCGAACTCGCCTCATGGCACTGGATCTTCTGGATCAACGTGCCGATCGGCCTGGTTCTGGTTCCGCTCTCGTGGCGCATGCTGCTCGAGAGCCATGGAAAGCAATCGCGCCTGGACCTTCGCGGGCTGGCCCTCGCGTCCACCGGCCTGTTCGGGATCGTGTTCGGGCTCGTCCGCTCCCAGTCGCTGGGCTGGGGCAGCCCCAGCATCCTCACCGGGCTGATCGGCGGGAGCATCCTGCTCGTCGGGTTCGTCTGGTGGGAGCTGCGAGCTCGCGAGCCGATGCTGCCGATGCGCTTCTTCGCACGGCGCAGCTTCGCGGTCACCAACGCCGTGAGCCTCAGCATGTACTTCGGGATGTTCGGCTCGATCTTCTTCCTGTCGCAGTTCATGCAGAACGTGCTCGGGAACAGCCCGTTCCACGCGGGGCTGAAGCTGCTCGTCTGGACAGGCGCGACAATGGTCGTGGCGCCGCTGGCGGGCGTGTTCTCCGAGCGCTGGGGCAGCCGCCCGTTCATGATCGCCGGCCTGGCCATGCAGGCGCTTGCGCTCGCGTGGTTGGCCACGCTGGTTGGCCTGCACACGAGCTTTGCCAGCGTCCTGATCCCGTTCATCCTCGGTGGGGCCGGGATGGCGCTCGTGTTTGCCCCGTCCGCAAGCGCCGTGCTCTCCAGCGTCGCCGTCCATGAGGCCGGCCAGGCCTCGGGTGCCAACAGCGCTATTCGGGAGCTCGGGGGTGTGCTCGGCATCGCGGTTCTGGCGACCGTGTTCACCGGCGCCGGCAGCTATGCCTCGCCACGCGCCTTCGTTGCCGGCCTGGTCCCGGCTCTGTGGGTGGGAAGCGCCGTGCTCGCAGCGGGAGCCCTGATCGCGCTGGCGCTGCCGTTTGCCGACCGCGCGCAGGTGGTCGAGGCTTCACGCGCGAGCGACGGCTCGCCCGAGGCCCGTCGGGAGGGGCGCCTGCTCGAAGCCGCCTGAGACGAGGCCCAAGCTGGGGGTGCGCGGGGCGCTCAACGACGTGTAGCCGAGCGTTCGACGGGTAAGCACCAAGGACCCCTCGCTGAGGGCCAAGCCTCGGGAGGAGGCGGACCGAAGTCCCACGACCAACGTCCCCAACACGCTAGGAGAGGCTGATCATGGCTCGAATCATCGTCACGACCGAGCAGAGCGAGCGCCCCGACGCGCCCGTGCTGCTCGACGAGTGGGTCTATCCGGACCATCTCAGCGACGACCAATGCGCGGCGCGGCTGATCGAGCGAATCGGCTGGGCCGTCGCCGACGCGTACGACGTCGAGCGCCGGCAGCACAGTCGCGCCACCGGTCGGTAGGCGCTCCCGCACCCGCCTCGCGGGTCGTCCGTCTGCTTGCGGCGCTTCCTGGCGCATACGTCCAGGGCGCCCCGCTACGTATCTGCCGCAAAAGCCGCACGTCTCGCGCGGCCCTCGTTTCGTGCGATCTGGCTGCGGGTAGCAGCGAGCGGGCCGCTTCCGTCCCGCGTGGGCCCCGTCCGGCGTCCGGGGGGCCTACAGGCGGAAGCTGGTCACACACGCCTCACGGCGCTCCATCCCCGGTGCGCCGTGAGGCGTTCTGCTCATCCGTGTCAGTCGCTCAGCGCGAACAGAGGCCAACGGCCAGGGATGCCCTTCAGTTCATGGAATCCACGGTCCTCGAAGGTGAAAGGGCCGCCCACGACCGTGCCGAAGACGGTTCCGGAGACGAGCACTTCGCTCGCCTCCGCGAGCTCGCTGACGCGAGAGGCGATATGGACGGCCATGCCGCCTACGTCGTCCCCGATCAGCTCACACTCACCTGTGTGAATCCCCACTCGTACCTCGACGCCGATGTCACGGGCGGCCGCCGTGATCGCGAGCGCGCAGCGAAGCGCGCGGGAGGGCGGGCCGTCGAAGGTGGCGAGGAAGCCGTCGCCGACCGTCTTCACCTCCCGCCCCCCAAAACGAGTGAGCTGTGAGCGAACCTGCTCGTCATGCTGTGAGAGCAGGTCGCGCCAGCGCCCGTCTCCGATGCTCGCCGCCCGGGCGGTCGCATCGACGATATCGGTGAACATGACGGTCAACAGCGCCCGTGCGAATTCACCGCCCGAGCGTCCACCGGTGAGGAACTCCTCGATCTCCTCGATGATCGCGTCGCTGTCGCCGACGAAGGGAAACGAGTCGGGCCCCTCGAGCTCGACATAGCGCGCGCCGGGAATATGCTCCGCCAGGTACTGCGAGTGGCGCACGTCCCAGACGAGCTCCCGAGGCCTGTGCATCACGAGCGTGGGGACGCGGATGCTCGGCAGCACGTCGCGCACGTCGATCTCCGCGAACGCCTTGAGGATCACGCGCGCCTCACGGGGGCTCGCAGCCAGCCTCTGGAGGCGGGCGAACCACGCAGTGAGCCCGGGATCCTCCGCCATCGAGGGAGCGAACCGGGACATCGCCTGACCGTTCGGAACGCCCCATTCGGCCAGGTTGCTCTCGATCAGCTGCTCGCGCTCCTCGCTCGTGAGCGCCCACTGGTAGTCCGGCGCCCAGGCCGTGCGGGCGAGAGATGCGTACATGATCAACGCCCCGACGCGTTGCGGATGCTCGGCGGCGAGGCGAGCTCCGACGAGCCCACCGATCGAGTAGGTGAAAACCGAGGTCCGTTCGCTCCCGGCCGCGTCGAGGACCGCGATCGCATCGAGGATCTCCTGCTCCAGCGTGTATGCCTCGAGCACGCGGTCGGAGAGCCCAGTGCCGCGGCTGTCGAACAGGATCAGGCGGCTGAAGGAGGCGATCCGCTCGAGAAAGCGCCGGTTGGCCGGCGTCTCCCAGAGCTGCTCGATCTGCGATATCCAGCCGGGGAGGAAGAGCATGTCGATCGGTCCGTCGCCGATCACCTGATAGGCGATGCTCGCGTCGCCGCTTCGCGCATAGCGGGTCAGCGGCGTCATCAGGGCGTCTCGAGCTCAGTCCGGAAGGAGTCCGCGGCCTGGACAGTCGCGCCGACGGCGCGCACGCGGTCGGCGAGCCAGCGGTCGGATGTGACGACCCTCACGATGCCGGGCCGCGCCTCGGCCATCAGCAGCCGCACGATCTCGTCATCGGCCGAGTCGCGTCGGGGGCGCGGAGCGTGAGCGACCTCGATGACGGTCGAGCGGATCGGAGGGGACGGCGGCTGCTCGAAGACGACGATCACGTCCTCGCCGTTGGCGGCCGCCCAGGTCTCGAGCAGATACACGAGGCGGACCATCGCCGCGCGCCGGTCCCTCCACCACGCATCGGGCCGCGTGCCGATCACATTCATCCCGTCAATGAGCCATCGCATCGTCGCCACCCCATCGTCTTAGCGGACCCTTGCACGCAACCACGCGCGCCACGGGCGGGCCTGACCGGCGCCATTCTCCGGAACGCGACCGCTACCTGTCATGCGGACAGGCGTGGCGCCACGGCGAGCGGTTTCAAAGCCATGTGTACTCTCGGAACGAGTGCAAATAACGGTACATGCCCCCGAGCAAGGCGGCGGTCGCGGAGCGGGCCGTCGCACGCCTGCGCGGCGCGGGGCGCGTATCGATCGCGGACGGGCACCCGGCGGCCTCGCGCCCGGCACGGCGGCTCGATCGGCTCGGCCTGATCGGCGTTTGGCCCGAGAGCGCCCTCGCGGGTCGGCCGCCCGGAGGGCCCTGCGGGGCAGCGGGGATCTCGCGCGATATAGGGTCCCGGGGATGAACGGCCGCGTGCTGATCCTCTCCTGGGAGTATCCCCCGGTCATCGAGGGAGGCCTCGCCCGGCACGTCCGCAAGCTGGCGGAGGCGCTCGCCCGGCAGGGGCTGGGCGTGGACGTGCTCACGCGGGGCGTGGGCGGGGTGGCAGACGCCGACGGTGGGTGCTCCAGCGAGGTCGGCGGCGTCAGGCTGCATCGCGTGCCCGAGCCCGGCTGGCCACGCGATCTCGACCGATTCGTGGCGTGGGTCGAGCGGATGAACGACGACATGCTGGCCGCCGGCGAGGCGCTCGCCCAGGAGAATGCCTATGGGCTGATCCACGGTCACGACTGGCTGGTGGCTCCTGCATCGCTCGCGCTCGCCGAGCGCCTCGGCCTGCCGTATGTGACGACGATCCATGCGACCGAGCACGGCCGTCACCAGGGCTGGGTGCAGGACCCGCCGCAGTCCCACATCCATGCGGTCGAGCGTTCGATGGCGCGCCGCGCCGACGCGGTGATCGTCTGCTCCTATTACATGCGAGGGCACGTCGCGGACATCTTTGACATCGACGAGGGCAGGACCGCCGTGATCCCCAACGGGGTCGACCCCGGCGACCTGCGGCCGATGGCAGATCTCGAGGCGCTTCGCCGCGAGTTCGCCGCGCCGCACGAGAAGCTCGTGCTGCTCGTCGGCCGGCTCGTGTACGAGAAGGGATTCCAGCTCGCTCTCGACGCGCTTCCGGGCGTGATCGAGCGGGTCGAGAACGTCCGCTTCCTCGTCGCCGGCAGCGGCACACATGAAGAGGAGCTCAAAGCGCAGGCGGAGCGCCTGGGCCTCTCCGGCCACGGCAAGTTCCTCGGCTGGATCGGCGATGACGTCCTCCACTCGCTGTACCGGATCGCCGACCTCTGCGTCGTGCCCTCGATCTACGAGCCGTTCGGCCTGGTCGCCCTGGAGGCGATGGCGTCGGGATGCCCGTGCATCGTCGCCGACACCGGCGGCCTGCGCGAGGTCGTTCCCTCCGGAGAGCGCGTCGGCCTGCGCTTCAACGGCGGCGACGCCGAGCATCTCGGCGTGATGATCGAGCGGCTGCTGATCGACCACGATCTGCGCGACAGGCTCGTCATGGAGGCCTCGGAGCACGTGCTGCGTTTCGACTGGGACGACATAGCGCAGCGGACGCGGAGCATCTACGCGCAGCTGGGTAAGCTGGCCCGCAGCGAGGAAGGAGCGAGGAGAGGATGATGTTGGAAGGCTTGATGCAGGACGACTTTCCGCTCACCCTGCATCACATTCGCCGCAGGATGCGCTCGGTGAGCCCGAATGCGCAGGTGACGACGCTGACCCCGAGCGGCTCGGTGCAACGCTCGAGCTTCGGCGAGATCTCCGAGCGCATCGACCGGCTGGCACGTGCGCTCGGCACGCTCGGAGTGCAGCCGGGCGACAGGGTGGGGACCTTCGCGTGGAACAACCAGCGCCACTTCGAGCTCTACTTCGGGATCCCGTGCGTGGGCGCGGTGCTGCACACACTCAACATCCGCCTCTTCGCGGAGCAGTTGACGTACATCGTCAACCACGCCGAGGACAGGGTGATCTTCGTCGACGACTCGCTCGTGCCGATCCTCGAGAAGCTCGCGCCGAGCTTCGAGACCGTGCGCCACTACGTCGTCATGGGCGACGGCGATGCCGGCGCGCTGCCGAACGCGCTGCGCTACGAGGAGCTGCTCGACGACGCGGGCGCCGCAGCGTTCGACTATCCGCATGTCGAGGAGCGCCAGGCCGCCGCCCTCTGCTACACGAGCGGCACCACCGGCAACCCCAAGGGCGTCCTCTACTCCCACCGGTCGATCAGCCTGCACTCGACGGCCACGCTGATGAAGGACTCCACGGGCCTGTCCTCGAGCGATCGCGTGCTCGCGGTCGTCCCGATGTTCCATGCGAACGCCTGGGGGCTTCCGCACGGCTCGGCGCTCGCCGGCGCAGACCTGATCCTGCCGGACCGCTTCCTCGGCGCGGAGCCGCTTGCGAAGCTGATCGCCGCGGAGCGCCCGACGCTGATGGGCTGCGTGCCGACGATCTTCCTCGACCTGCTGCGCTACGCCGACTCGCATCCGGATGTCGACCTCTCGTCGCTCAACAACGCCGCGTGCGGGGGCTCGGCGGTACCCCGGCAGCTGATGAAGGACTTCGAAGAGCGTCACGGCGTGCGCATCTTCCAGGCTTGGGGCATGACCGAGACCAGCCCGGTGGCCACCTACGCGCGCCCGCGCGAGCGCGAGCACGACGACGGCTACTGGGACGAACGCGCCAAGCAGGGACGGCCTCTGCCGTGGGTCGAGCTGCGCCTCGTCGACGGCGAGGACGGCGAGGTGGCGTGGGACGGTACCTCGACCGGTGAGATCGAGGTGCGCGGCCCGTGGGTCGCGTCGCGCTACTTTCGCGAAGAGTCAGACGACGAGAAGTTCGACTCGGGCTGGCTGCGAACGGGCGACATCGCCGCGGTCGACGAGCAGGGCTTCGTGCAGATCACCGACCGCGCCAAGGACGTGATCAAGTCCGGCGGCGAGTGGATCTCCTCGGTCGAGCTCGAGAACGAGGTGATGGCCCACCCCGACGTCATCGAGGCAGCCGTGATCGCCAAGCCGGACGAGCGCTGGGCCGAGCGGCCGCTCTGCTGCGTCGTGCTGAGGGACGGAGCGAGCACCACGGCCGAGGATCTGCTCGAGCATCTTCGCGGCCGCGTCGCCAAGTGGTGGCTTCCCGACGAGTTCGCGTTCGTGGAGGAGGTGCCGAAGACGAGCGTAGGCAAGTTCGACAAGAAGGTGCTGCGCGGCAGGCTCACGGAGGGCACGCTCGAGGGCCGCGTCCTGGTGTCCTGACGGGTTTGCGCGCCGGCCTTTCTAGGGTAGACGCCGCTCGCGCGCCCCTCGCCGACCGCCTTAGGTGATACACATTGCGGTCAGAGGCAGGCGTGTGGCTCTAGATGGCGAACCAAACACGATGCGCTTGCAAGCGAGAATCAGAGAAGAGGGCCCGCAGGCGGGCCCCATCGTTCATCACACCATCCATGGGAGGTTGGCATGACTCGGACCGACGTCATGGCCTCGAGCAGGCCACAGACGGAAGGTGCAGCGAAGGGATTCGGAGGGTCTTCCAGCGCCCGGCGCCGGCTGATCGTCCTGCCCGTACTTCTGCTCCTGGCGGTCGTCCTGGCGGCGCCGATGAGCGCTGTCGCGGCATCTACGACGACAAACAAAGAAGGCCTGACGGGCTACGAAAAAAAATCTGAAGAAAAAAGCGGGACGTCGCCTTCCAAAGAAGCGACGACGCCCGAAAAAAAAGAAACCACGCCAACCACGACGCCCGCTAAAAGCACTGCGCCGGCCAGCGAAACGAAAGCCACCACGCTGCCGTTCACGGGCCTTGACCTGCGCTGGACACTCGGCATGGGACTGCTTCTCGTGGGCGCGGGCTTCTCGATCGTGGTCATGCAGCGCCGCCACCGCCGCGACTAGCGGCAACCGACAGACGACACCCGTGGATGGACAGGGCGACCGCCGGCAGGCTCCGGCGGTCGCTCAATCATGCGCTGGACGCTTCCGGCGTCCGCGGAGCGATGACGCTCAGCGAGGCGGAGCGGTGAGCCAAGACGCGGCCGCCGAATAGAGGACGGCCTGCGCCCGCGCGACCGCCCCGACGGCGCTGTCGGGGGGGAGCAGCTCGGGGTGATGCAGCGGGCGCTGAGCGAAGCCCTCGGCTCCGGCGAGCCCGACGAAACCCATGGCCAGCGGCGCAAGTGCGCCGAAGAAGGCGAAGTCGTCCGAGCCACAGGAGCGCCACTCGGCAGCGGGTTGGAGCCCCGCGCTCCGCAGAAGCTCGCGGGCGATCGCCGTGATCGCCCGGTCGTTTTGAAGCGCCGGCTCGCCGGCGACGATCGTGGTGGTTGCGCGGCAGCCGTGCGCAGCGGCGATCCCCGCGGCGACCTCCTCCACCATCGCTCGCAGCGCCACTCGGTCCTCCGGCCTGTGCGCGCGCAGCGAGCCCAGCGCTCGGGCCCGGGCCGGGATGACGTTCTCGGCCTCGCCGCCCTCGAGCACACCGATCGTGAGCACGGCCGGCGACAGCGGATCGATGCGCCGCGCGACCTGCGCGTGCAGGGCGACGACGACGTGTGCGATCGCGAGGATCGGATCGCGGCCATGGTGGGGGTAGGCGCCGTGGGAGGGCTCCCCCTCGACGACGATCTCGATGTTGTCGCTCGACGCGTTGACCGTGCCCGGGTCGATCGCAACGGTGCCCCACGCGAGATCGGGGTGCACATGCGCGGCGACGATTGCCCCGGGCGCGATCGGCGGCAGCGCTTCGCGGGCGAGCTCCTCGGCGCCTGACGGGTAGGCCTCCTCGCTGGGCTGGAAGACCGCGACCAGCGGGGCCGGCAGCGAGCCCGCGAGAGAGTGCGCGGCGCGTACGAGCGCGACGAGAGCCGCCATGTGGACGTCGTGACCACACGCGTGCATGACGCCCCCGACCGCGCGGTAGGGGGCCTCGGTGCGCTCCTGCACCGGCAGGCCGTCGAGCTCGGCGCGTAGCACCACGGCGCGTCCGTCCGGGGAGCCCACTCGGGCGATCTTGCCGGTACCGGCGGCGGTCAGGGCCTCGACGGGCAGCGCTCGCTCGATGATCGCCGCGGTGCCGTGCTCTTCGTGGGCGAGCTCCGGATGTTCATGGAGCCTGTGCCGCAGCTCGACGGCGCCCTCGAGCTCCCGCTCGACGGCGGCCAGCAGGCGGCCGAGGAACGTGTCAGTAGATGGCTGCATAGCGCCGGCACACCTCGCGCGCGTCGAGCTCCGCGGTTGCCCGCAGCTCGCTGCGCTTGACGCCGACATAGGCGTCGTAGAGCAGTGGCCCAAGCCAGCCCCGGGCCCCCGGATCGGCCGCCAGGGCCTCGAGCGCTTCCCCCAGCGATGGCGGCAGCGTCGCGACACCTTCGCTTCCGCTTTCCGCCGCCTCGACGATGTTCGCGTCGCGATCGAGGACCGGAGCGGGTGGGAGCTTCTCGCGCACGCCATCGAGCCCCGCGCGGACGATCGCGCCAAGGGCGAGATACGGGTTGGCGGCCGCGTCCGCCGCGCGATACTCCAGGCGCATCTGCAGCGCCGGCTCGCCTCCGGCCAGCGTGACGAACGACGGAATCCGCAGGAGCGCTTCCCGGTTGGCCTCGGCGACGCACACTCCGCCGACGCTCCAGCGGTGGGGCGCGAGCCGCAACGCCGAGACCGGGCTCGGAGCCGTGATCGCGACCAGGGCCCCGGCGTGCCTGAGGATCCCCGCCGCGAACCGGCCGGCGAGCTCGCTCAGCGAGCCCGCGCGCGAGGAGTCGTACAGCAGCGGACGGCCCTCGGCGTCGCTCAGGCTGAGGTGGATGTGGACGCCGTTGCCTGCCGTGTCGGGATCCAGCAGAGGAGCGAAGCTCGCGCGCTCGCCGTGTCGGCGCGCCGTGTCGCGCACGACCTCCCTCACCACGACGCTGCGGTCGGCGGCGGCCAGGCCGTCGGCGGTCGACACCGGGATCTCGAACTGGCTCGCGGCGTACTCGGCGAAGAACAGTTCGGGCTCTGCCCCGGCCTGCAGCAGCGCCCGCATCAGTTCGGGGCCGAGCGGGTCGACCCGTCGCTGTGCCTCGAGCGAGAACGGTGCTCCCGCCGGCGCGTCCGTGAGCAGCTGGAACTCGTGCTCGAAGCTCGCCGTGACTCTCACGCCGAGCTCTCTGTCGAGCTCGTCCAGCGCGTTGCGCAGGAACGTTCGCGGGCAGCACTCCCACGGCTGGCCGTCGGTGCCGACGATGTCGCAGAGCACGAACTCGAGCGCACTTTCCTCCTCGGATCGAGCCTCCACGCGAACCTGCGTTTCCGCGTCCGGCAGCAGCCGCAGGTCGCCGGTCGAGCCGAACGGGGTCTCCTCGGCGACGAGGCCGAGTGGAGTAATCGACAGGTTGGCCGGCACCCATCCCACGCCCGCGGCCAGCCTCGCGCCGAGCTGTGCGGTCGGCAGGGAGCGGCCTCGGACGATCGAGCCGAGGTCACAGCACACGAAGGCGACCAGCTCGGTCGCGGTCAAGCGAGCGCCTCCGCGGCCGGCGTGCCGTTGTCCCAGGAGCCCTCCCGCAGCCCGAGCTCGGCGGCCGCCGAGCGGACCCTCGCGGCGTCCGCCGCATCCACGACCGCCAGGATCCCGCCGGCCGGTTTGTCCGGCCGCGCGATCGCCAGGGCGAGACGAGCCTCCGGCTGCAGGTGCACGCCCCGCCTGCCGAGCGCTGGGTAGGTGTCGGCGACGCAGTAGAGCCTGCCAGCGGGTCCATTGATCCGGCCCACCACGCAGATGAAGTGCCCGACGTCCCAGTCGGGTGGCGGTCCGTCGTCCCTTCCCTCGAGCAGGTAGTCGAGCAGCTCGCCCAAGGCCGCCCCGGCACCCCACAGATGGTGGGTGGCGACGTTGGCGACGAGGGTCACAGGCCGCGCGAGTCCGCTGGCGAGGTCGAAGATGCCGCCGAGCGTCGTGGGGTTCCACGGGCCGCTGAAGGGGATCGCCTCGAGCCTTCCCCCCGAGAGCTCCTCCACGGCACGGGGCAGGCCAGATGCGGGCGTCCCGGAGGCCGCAGAGTCCTCGATCGTCGGCAGCGACAGCCGGTAGTCCCGCCGGCCGCGTTCCCCCCGGGGCAGCGCATGGCCGTCGCTCGAGCTCGAGATCACCGTCCCGGCCGCCAGCGCGACGGCGTCCTGGTCAAGCGGCTCGCCGTCGTGGGCGTGCAGGCCGGCGGCCCTCAACGCGAGCGCCGTGCAGAAGGCGCCGCAGAGATCATCCCGCTGCGGCAGCTCCCGAGCGTGTGAGTCAAGGAGCTCCCTGGCTCCCGGCAGCAGCTCGATCTCCATTCGCGTCGCCTCCACGTGTCCCAATATACGTGCGCCGTCCGCGCCGTCCGGCGCCGCGCCAGGATCCTCCCGAACGACGCGGGGACCGCGCCCGGCGCGCTTGCCGCGGCGCGGGTTCGGCGCTACAGTCGGCTCGAGCTGGGGGACCGGTATCGACGGCGGCGAGAAACCCGCCCAGGCAGCGGGGGCCGCGGCGCCGCACGAGGGTTCCGACTGAACACTCAAAAGGGGTAAGCCATGACTCGTATGTACATCGACTGTCGCGAGATGCCGAGCGAGAGCAATTGTGATCTGACGATGGCCGGCAGCGAAGAGCACGTGCTCGAGGCCGCAACCATCCACGCGGTGACCGCGCATCAGCACGAGGACACCCCGGAGCTGCGTGAGCAGATCCGGGGAACGCTCAAAGTGGAGACGCCGAGCGCACTGGCGTAGCCCTTGGCTCTCGGTCGCGGGACATGGTCCGCGGTCAGTGCCCGCGAGCAGCTCTCACATGCGCTGAAGGATCGTGCCCGTTCCCGTCCCGCCGGCTGTGCACATGGTGACCAGGCCGAGCTCGCCGTCGGAGCGCTCGAGCTCGTGCAGCAGCGTCGTGATCAGGCGCGCACCGGAGGAGCCGAGGGGATGGCCGAGCGCGAGCGCCCCGCCGTTGACGTTGACCCGATCCATGTCCGGGCGAAGCTCGTGGCGCCACGCGCCGACGACGGAGGCGAACGCCTCGTTGATCTCGATCAGGTCGAGGTCGTCGATCGCCATGCCGTTGCGCTCGAGCAGCTGGCGCGTGGCGGGGATGGGTCCGGTGAGCATGATCACCGGGTCGACCCCGACGGCGATCGCGTCGAAGATGCGCGCTCGCGGCCTGAGCCCGAGCTCGTCGGCCCGCTCGCGCGTCATGAGCAGAACGGCGGCCGCACCGTCGGAGATCTGCGAGGAGTTGCCCGCCGTCACGCTGCCGCCCTCCTTGAAGGCGGGCTTGAGCCCCGCGAGGGCCTCCAGGCTCGTGTCGCGCCGGATCCCCTGATCGGCGGAATGGATCTCCCCGTCGACGCGCATCGGGATCATCTCGCGGTCGAATCGACCCTCGTCGGTCGCTCGGGCGGCGAGCTGGTGCGATCGCAGGCCTAGCTCATCCTGCTCGGCGCGGGAGACCTCCCAGCGCTCGGCGATCAGCTCGGCCGACAGGCCCTGTGGGATCAGGTCATACCGCGCCATCAGCTCTGGCGGGTAGGGGATCCCGAACTCGTCGGGGTGGGCGACGTTCGCGCCCATCGGCACGCGACCCATGTGCTCGACACCGGCGCCGATCATCACGTCGTGGACGCCCGCCGCGATCAGCCCGGCGGCGAATGAGACCGCCTGCTGGCCGGAGCCGCACTGGCGATCGACCGTGCTCGCCGGAGTCGTCACCGGCAGGCCGGCCTGGAGCCAGGCGTTCCGGGCGATGTTGTTGGACTGCTCTCCGACCTGCGTGACGGCGCCGGCGACGACGTCATCGACCACCTCGGGTTCTATCCCGGCACGCTCGATGACGGCCTCATATGCCTTCCCGAGCAGCTCGTTCGGATGCACGTCGCGGAAGATGCCCTTCTGTTGGTGACCGCGGCCGATCGGGGTCCTGGCGGCCTCGACGATCACGACCTCCCTGCCCTGCAAAGGTGTCCGCTTGGCTGTCATCGCTCTCTCCTTCTTCGGGGTCGACCCGCGTTGGCGCAGCGGGGCTCCGACCTTCTGACCGTGACCTGGCTGGCTTTATCCTGCCTTAGTCAGATCCTAGCAGGGCTCGCTTCGGTCAACAGAAGTCAGTGATGAGCGCGGCTGAGGCCGCCCGGAGGTGGAGGCGCGGCGCCTCTAGGCCTTGTATTTGAAGTGGTCTTTTTTGTTGACCGCGCTCGTCCCGCCCGGCGTCGTGACGGTCACGTCGACAATGCCGATGCTGCCCGCGGGCGAGACTGCCGTGATCGACGTCGAGGAGTGGACCGTCACGCCGGTCGCCGAATTCGCGCCGAAGCGGACCGTCGCCGGGTTCGCGAAGTTCGTCCCGGTGATCGTGACGGTCGTACCCCCGGTTTTGTGCCCGCTCGCCGGGGTGACTTTCGTCACCGTCGGCGTCGTCGTCGCGCGCTGCTCACAGGCGCCGGCCGCGTTGCTCCACTCCTGCTGGTACCAGTAGAGGTCGCCGTTGAGCACCTGGTTGTATTTCGCGCCATCGGGCGCCGTCCCGAGCGGCGGCCCGAATTCGGTCGTTTCTTTGAACGTGCGGCACTTGTCGCCGACCTCGCGGTTTTTGCTGTCGTACCACGCGTTCAGCTGGGGATCGGTGACAGCCTCGCTGTGCTCGTGGGCGAGGCCGCCGCCGATCGTCGCATCCGAGGGGTTGTTGTTCGGGTGTTGTTCTCCGAAATCACAGTTGAGGCCGTTCACGTATGGGTCGTTGGCATACACGATGGTGCCGCCGGTCACCGAGATGAAGCTGTGATAGGCGCAGAAGGCGGGGTGTGTCGTCCCCTCCGAGCACAAGCGGCCGGCGGCTTCAAAGCAGCTTTCGACGCCGGGCGGCGTCAGCAGGAAATACGCATGCT
>DASZIU010000173.1:0-1645 GCA_035948815.1 Solirubrobacteraceae bacterium
CGGCGATCAGGTCCTCGCCCTCGGCCAGGAACAGGCCGCTGCGAGCGCGGCCGCGCTTGGTGTGCAGGTGACGCACCGCCTTCAGGCGGGGATTGTGGGGGGAGTGGATCTCGGTCATTGGATCTGGGTCATGTCATAAAAAAAGCGCCGTCCTTTTCAGGAGCGACGCCCGGGAGGCTGTCTGTCGTTGCCGGGTCCCCGGCTCTCCGGGGTCAGGCAGCCGACGCCTCGCGGGCGACCTCGGCAAAACGTCGGAACGTGTCTGCGTCGCGCACTGCGATGTCGGCGAGCACCTTGCGGTCGAGCTCGACGCCGGCCAGCTTCAGGCCGTGCATCAGCTGCGAGTAGCTCATGCCGTTGACGCGCGCGGCGGCGTTGATGCGCGTGATCCACAGGCGGCGGAAGTCGCGCTTGCGGTTGCGCCTGTCGCGGTAGGCGTACGCTTCGGCCTTCAGCAGCGCCTCCTTGGCGCGACGATAGTTCGAGTGCGCCTCGCCGCGGAAGCCCTTCGCCCGCTCGAGCGTCGCACGGCGCTTCTTGCGCGCCCCCACGGAGCGCTTGACGCGGGTCATTTGCCCACTCCGAGCATGCGCTTGATCCGCGGCGCGTCGTCGTCGGAGACGATCACCGGCCGGCCGAGGTGGCGCTTGTGCTTGGGCGACTTCTTCTCGAGGATGTGGCTCGTGAAGGCGTGCCTGGCGCGCACCTTGCCGCTGGCGGTGACTTTGAAGCGCTTCTTCGCGCCGGAGTGTGTCTTCATCTTTGGCATAAGGATCAGAGAACGAGGGGCCCGGCTTGACGACCTGCGGTCGCCTGCGCCACCCTCGAGGCGCTGATTATGACACGGTGCTGCCGGTAGCCGCGGTCCCGCCGTCTGCGACCGGCGACTCCTGCGGCTCTGGCGGGGTCTGTGCGGCGGGCTCGGGCGGGTTCGCGGCCGCCTCCGCGTCGGACTCGGGCGCGGTTGGCTCAGCGTCGGCCTCGGACGGAGCCTCGAGCGGGGACTCGAGCGCCTCCGCGGCGACGTCGCCCTGGGCGTCGGCGGGGAAGACCTCGTCGGCGGCCTCGTGCGAATCGGCCTTGCCGGCGAGCACGGCTTTGGACGGCGCCATCATCATGGTCATGTTGCGCCCTTCCTGCATGGGGCGCTGCTCGACGACGCCGAGCTCTGAGAGCTCCTCGGCGAGCCGGTCGAGGATCGCGGTGCCGCGCTCGGGGTGGGTGACCTCGCGCCCGCGGAACATGATCGTGACCTTGACCTTGTCCTTGTGGCGCAGGAAGCGCTCGACGTGGTGCTTCTTGGTGTCGTAGTCGTGCTCGGCGATCTTGGGACGGAACTTGATCTCGCGGACGGTGATCTGCTGCTGGTGCTTGCGCGCCTGCTTGACCTTCGGGGCCTGCTCGTACTTGTACTTGGAGTAGTCGAGCACGCGGCACACGGGCGGGCGCGCCTCGGGGGCGACCTCCACCAGGTCGAGTTCTCTCTCCTGGGCGAACACGAGCGCGTCGGGCGTCTTCATCACGCCGATCTGCTGACCCTCGTCGTCGATCAGGCGCACCTCGGGCACGCGGATTCGCTCGTTGATCCTCGTCGTGTCCCGCTCGGGCGGGCGCCGGTCGAAGCGGCGGGGAACCGGCACTAGCT
>DASZIU010000174.1:0-12387 GCA_035948815.1 Solirubrobacteraceae bacterium
CAGATCGAGCGCTACCGCACGGCGTTCATCGCAGTCATCTCGATGGTCCTGATCGCGCTCGTGACGGGCGGCTACATACTCGCCCACGAGAACCTCAAGCTCCCAGGCTGGGTGCCGGTCCTGGGGCGTGACTACTTCACGCTCAAGGCGGAGTTCCAGACCGCCCAGGCGGTCACCCCGGGCCAGGGCCAGGCCGTCACGATCGCGGGCGCCAAGATCGGCGAAATCGGAAGCGTCAACCTGAACCAGGGTGTGGCGGTGGTGACGATGAGGATCACGCCGAAGTACGCGCACTTCTACAAGAACGCGACGCTGCTTTTGCGCCCGAAGACCCAGCTTCAGGACATAACGGTCGAGGTGAACCCCGGCACTCCGGAAAGCGCACACCTGCACAGTGGCGAAGTGATACCTCTCTCCCAGACGGCGCCGAACATCAACTTCGACGAGTTCCTCGCCGGCCTGGACGCCGAAACCCGCGCCTACCTGCAGGAGCTGCTGGCGGGCGCCGGGCAGGGCGTGAAGGAAAACGCGACAGCCCTCTCGGCCACGCTGAAGCGCTTCTCGCCGACCGCGCGACTGCTGCAGGAAATCGCCTCGCAACTCGAAATCCGCCACACGAACGTCGCCCGCTCGATCCACAACTTCCGTCTCCTGATGGAGGCGCTCGGCGGCAAGGACAAGCAGCTGGCGGAACTCGTCGACTCCTCGAACGCCGTGCTGAAGACGTTCGCCGCCGAGGATGCAAACGTCCAGAAGACGCTGCGGCTGCTCCCCGGCGCGCTCCACAAGACCGGCGAAGGCCTCGGCAAGCTGGCGACCGCCAGCAACGTGCTCGGGCCGACGCTGCACAAGCTGCTCCCGTTCGCCTCCTCGCTCGCTCCCGCGCAGCAGGCTACGCGCAAGCTCGCCCTGGCGACGACGTCGGTGATCAAGAACGAAATCCGTCCCTTCGCCCGCCAGATCCTGCCGGTCGTCAACCAGCTCGGCCCCTCGACCCAGCAGCTCGCCGAATCGTTCCCGAAACTGCGGGTGAGCTTCGCGGTGCTGACCGAATTCTTCAACGAGCTCGCCTACAACCCCGGACCCAGCAAGGCCGGCTTCCTGTTCTTCCTCGACTGGGGCAACCACAACCTGAACAGCGTCGTCAGCTCCGCCGACGCCCACGGCCCCGTCGGGCGCAGCCTCCTCTATGTGAACTGCAAAATCCTCGGGATCCTCAAGGGCGTGCAGGAAGTGAACCCGACGGTGAACCTGCTGATCAACCTCCTGCGGCCCCCGACCAAGGCGGAATGCGAACACTTCGGGCTCGCCGAAGGCTCCCCGGTCGCGGGCGCGGCGAGGGCGCACGCAGGGAAGGGCTCGACCGCCCCCACGCCCGGCGGCGGCCTCTCGGGCCTCGGCCAGGGCTCGCTGGGCGCCGCGACCTCGAGCGGCATCCAGGGAGCGGGGCGCTGAGATGCAGAAGCGGGCGCCGACACTCGGAAACCTCGTCGTCATCGTCCTGTTCGTGCTGAGCTGCTTCGGGCTGCTGCTGTTCCTGTGGGAGTCCTTCGGCGGCCCGGTGCCGCTGAAGCCCAAGGGCTACCGGTTCACCGCATCGTTCCCCCGCACGCTGCTGCTCGCCGAACAGTCCGACGTGCGGATCAGCGGCGTCAACGTCGGCCACGTCATATCGCTGAAGCTCGGCAACGACGGGCGCACGCACGCGACGATCGAAGTCGCCGGCAAATACGCGCCGATCCGCTCGGACATGCACGCGATCCTGCGCCAGAAGACGCTCCTCGGGGAGACCTACGTGCAGCTGATCCCCGAGAGCGGGACCGCCCCCTACCTGCACGACGGGGCGCTGCTGCCCGTCAGCCAGGTCGAACCGTCGGTCACGCTCGACGACATCCTCGCCTCCTTCGACGCCAAGACGCGCAGGGCGTGGCAGGTGTGGTTCCAGTCGGTCGCGGTGGGGATCCACGGCCGCGGCGAACAGATCAACGCCGGCTTCGCGCAGCTCGAACCGTTCGTCGAACACGCCAACCGGCTCGTCACGATCCTGGCATCCCAGGAAGGCGCCGTGCGGGCGCTCGTCCACAACACCGGGGTCGTCTTCGACGCGCTCGCGGGCCGCGACAGGCAGCTCGAAGGGCTGATCGTCAACGGTGAGCGCACCTTCCACGCGGCCGCCCAGAGCAGCCAGGCGTTCGCGGACGCCTTCCGCGCGCTGCCCGCGTTCGAGCACAACTCGACGGTGGCGCTGAAGGAACTCGACAAGTTCGCGACGATCGCGAACCCCTACTTCGACGAATTCGTCGTCGCCGAGCGCGAGCTCTCCTCGCTGCTCGAAGCCACGAAGCCGTTCGCGCCGCCGTTCAACAGCTTCCTCACGGCGCTCGGCCCGCTGACCACCGCCGCCCGCACCGGCCTGCCCGCCTTCGGCAAATCCCTCGAACTGACGACGCCGATCCTCGAAAACCTGCGGCCCGTCCTGCACAACCTCGACCCGTTCCTGCAGTACACCGGCCAGTACGTCCCCGAGCTCCAGGCCTTCTTCGCCAACCTGACCGCGGCCTCGCAGGTCTCCGCCGGAAACGCGAACACGCTGGGCCGCGGGCCCAAGCAGCACGTCCTGCTCGCGATGTCGGTGCTGAGCCCCGAGAGCCTCGCGACATACCCGAGCAGGATCGGCACCGACCGCGCGAACGCCTACCCGCTTCCCGGCGCCTACCACGCGCTCGCATCGGGGCTGCCCGTGTTCAGCAACTCCGGCTGCGGGAACGCCGTGCCGTCGGTGAGCGGCCCGCCGAATGAAACGGTCTCCCAGGAAACGATCGAACAGATCCAGGGCTTCAAAGTGGCGAACAAACCGGGCGGCCCCAACGAAGTCGCGGCGCCGCCGTGCCTGCAGCAGGGGCCGTTCACGTTCAACGGCCGTACGAGCCAGTTCCCGCACGTAACATACGGAGGGAAATGAGCCCCGAGGACACCCACTTCCAGTACCACTCCGAGGAGGTCGAGCTTCCGGAGACCGGCGACTGGTCGATCCGCTGCGTCGACGTGCACAAGCGCCTCGGCGGCGTGCCCGTCCTGAACGGGCTCAACGTCACGATCCCCGACAACACGGTGACGGTAGTGCTGGGGCCGTCGGGCACCGGCAAGAGCGTGCTGATCAAGCACCTGATCGGCCTGATGTTCCCCGACTCCGGCGACATCATCGTGCACGGCGAATCGGTCCCCAGCCTGACGATGCCGAAGCTGCTCGAGCTGCGCCGCAGGATCGGCGTGCTGTTCCAGGACGGCGCCCTCTTCGGATCGATGTCGGTGTTCGACAACGTCGCCTTCCCGCTGCGTCAGCACACCGACTTCTCGGAGGCGCAGATCGCCGAGCGCGTCACGCAACGGCTGACCGACGTCGGCCTGGCCGACGCGTTGGACCTGCCACCGTCGCAGCTCTCCGGCGGGATGCGCAAGCGCGCCGGCTTCGCCCGCGCGCTGGTGATGGAGCCCGACATCGTGATCTTCGACGAGCCCGACTCGGGCCTTGACCCGGTGCGCACGGCGCTGCTGTGCGAGCTGATCCAGGAGATGCACGGCATCTACGGCGGCACCTACATTGTCGTCACCCACGACATCGCCTCCGCGCGGCGCATCGGCGAGTACATCGCACTGCTGTGGAGGGGGCGGATCGTCGAGGCGGGGGACGCCGAGCGGATGTTCTCCTCGGACAACGCGTTCGTGCGCCAGTTCCTCAGCGGCTCGGCTGAGGGCCCCCTGACGATGGACTGAGCGCGAGTCGCGCTCGCCGCGACACGCCGCCCGGCACGCGCCCGGCGCCTCGCCGGGAGCAGGCGCTCCGGCTTGCGTGTCCGCCGACCGTATGCGAACATACGTTCGTATGGTCGTCTGCGTGTATCTGCCCCGTTTCGAGCTGGTCGTCGCGGCCGGAGGCTCACAGGCGCTGGCGGGACGGGCACTCGCGGTGGCGCCGCTCCTCGGCTCCGACCGCTCGAAGATCGGCCAGCGCGTGGGCGAGGTCTCCGGGGCCGCCGAGGCATGCGGGGTGGTGGCCGGGGTGGCGCTCGGCGAGGCCCTCGCCCGCTGCCCGGAGCTCGTCCTGGTCAGCGCCGACCCGGTGAGGGTCGCCGAGAGCTGGGAGGCGGTGGTGCGCTCGCTGGAGTCGATCGGTGCCGCCGTCGAGGCTGAACGGCCGGGGGTCGCCTACTTCGAGACGGACGGCCTGCGGGGCCTGCACGGCAGCGACGAAGGCGTGATCGCCGCGGCCCGGCGCGCGCTTGACCGTCCCGCTCGCGTGGGAGGCGGACCGACCCGCTTCTGCGCGCTGGCGGGCGCCCTGGCGGTCCGCTCGCGGCGTCCGCTGCTGCTCGAGCAGGGAAAGGCTCCGCGCTGGCTCGCCGCGCAGCCGGTCGAGCTGCTCGGCTACCGGACGAAGACCGAGGCGCTGCTGGAGCCGCTCGGGCGCCTCGGCGTGCGCACGCTCGGCGAGCTGACGAAGCTGGGACGGGCCGAGCTCGCCGATCGCTTCGGCACCGCGGGCGTGCTCGCCCACCGGCTGGCCCTCGGCGAAGACGAGCCGCTGCGTCCCCGGCGTCTGGAGGAGCAGCTCCAGGAGACGCTGGGCGTCGGCGACGCCAGCTCGGGACTGGCGCTGCGGCGCGTGCTCGGCGTGCTGGTGGACCGGTTGCTGGCCCGGCCCGAGCGGCGCGGGCGCACGCTGCGCGCCGCCATCCTCTCCGCGCGCCTGGACACGGGCGGCGGCTGGCGTGAGCGGGTGGTCTTCCGCCAGGCGCTCTGCGACCCCGAACGCATCCGGCTGGCGCTGTCGGTGCGCCTGCAGCTGCTCCCGGCTCCGGCGTCGGCGCTGCGGTTGACCGTCGCGCGGTTCGGGCCGCCGGCGAGCGAGCAGGGCGCGCTGCTCGATCAGGCGCGTGCCGCACGAGCCATGCGGCTGCGGGAGGCGATCGCACAGGTGCGCGCCGTCGCCGGCCGGGATGCGGCGCTGCGAGCGGTGTGCGTGGACCCCGATTCGCGCGTGCCCGAGCGGCGGGTCGTGCTCACGCCGGTGCCCGAGTGATGGCTGCTCGGCCCCTGAACCCGCCCCGGCCGGCCCGCGTGAGATTCGGGCCCGCCCACCTCGGCCGTCCGGTCGAGGTGAACGGCGAAGCGATCGAATCGCTGCGCGAGTCGTGGCTCGTCGAGGATCGCTGGTGGACCGACGAACCCCTGCGCCGCCGCTACTGGGAGCTGGTCGGGGAGCGCGGGCGCAACGTTGTGGTCTTCCACGACCTGACCGGGGCCGACGGCCGTGGCCGGGGTGGCTGGTTCGTCCAGGGTCCGTGAGGCTTCCAGATGGCGTCCACGCCGCCGTATGCAGAGCTGCACTGCCACTCGGCCTATTCCTTCCTGGACGGCGTCTCGCTGCCCGAGGAGCTCGCGCAGCGCGCGGCTGAGCTCGGCTACGAGGCGATCGCGCTGACCGACCACAACTCGGTCTCCGGCTCGATGGAGCTGGCTGTGATGGCTCCCGAGCTGGGCGTGAGGGCGATCCACGGCGCCGAGATCGACGTCACGGTCGAGAGTGGCGTCGCGGAGGGGAGCGGGTCTGCCGGTCGGCGCGCGCCCGGTCTGACCCGTCATGTCACGCTGCTCGTGCGCGACGAGCGCGGCTGGAGCAACCTCTGCCGGATCATCACGCTCGCGCACGCGCACACCCGCGTGGGCTCGGACTCCCAGCGGCGCCAGCTCGGCGATCCGTCCGTGGATCTCGGTGCGGTGCTCGAGCACGCCGAGGGCCTGGTCTGCCTGACCGGCTGTGCCGGCCGATCGGTGATCGGCCGGTCGGTGCCCGGCGCGCGCGCGCAGGAGGAGACGACGGCCCGGCGGCTGCTGGAGGCGTTCGGCCCCGAGAGCCTCTATGTGGAGCTCCAGCGCCCCTACGCCCGCCACGACCGCACCCGCAACCACGCGCTCGCCGCCCTCGCCAGGCGGCTGGGCCTGCGATGCGTCGCCACCGGCGACGTCCACGCGCACACGCGCGCCAGGGCGGAGCTGCAGGACGCGTTCGTGGCGCTCCGCCACCACACCACGCTCGACGCCTCCGAGCCTCTGCGCCGCGGCAACAACAGCCATGTGATGAGCGCTCCCGGTGCGATGGCCAGCCGCTTTCCGGAGCATCCCGAGGCGGTGCGCGAGACGCTGCTGCTCTCCGAGGAGCTGCGGTTCGATCTGGGCAAGGACCTCGGCTACCGCTATCCGGGCGCCGAGGACGAGCGCGCCTCCAGCCGCCTTGCGGAGCTGTGCTGGAACCGCCTGCACGATCGCTACGGTCCGCAGGCCTCGCTCTCCTGGGACGGCGCGGTGGCCGAGTCGCGGGCGGCGACGCGCGCCGCGGGCGAGGAGGCGCGGGCCAGGCTCGAGCAGGAGCTGCGCGTCATCGACCGGCTCGGGCTGGCGGGCTTCTTCCTGCTGCACCACGAGATGCTCGAGCTCGCGCGGGAGGTCTCGCGCGAGGTGCGCGGGCCGGACTCCGTCCGCGCGCTGCTGGCACCGGGGCGCGGGCGGGGGTCGTCGGTCTCATCGCTCGTCTGCTACCTGACCGGGCTCTCGCACATCGATCCCGTCGCCAACGGGCTGGCGCTCGGGCGCTTCCTGCACGAGGACCTGCGGGGGCTGCCGGACATCGATCTCGACTTCCCTCGCGACATCCGCGAGAAGCTGATCCCGCGCGTTCACGATCGCTTCGGGACCGACCGCGCGGCGCTGGTCGCGGCCTTTCCAACCTTCCGCGCGCGCGGGGCGATCCGCGAGCTCGGCAAGGTCCTCGGCCTGCCTGCAGGGGAGATCGAGCGCGTCGCCCGCGGCGCGGACCGCTACGGCTCGGACTCCGAGCACGACATCGCCATCGGCAGCCCGCGCCAGCTGGACGGGAGCGAGCGCCCGCCGGGCGGCGGGCGCCGCTCGCCACGCTGGGAGTGGCTGGCGCGGCTTACCGAGCAGGCCTACGGGCTGCCTCGCCACCTCTCCCAGCATCCGGGGGGGATGATCATCGCCACCAGGCCGCTGATCGACTGCTGCCCGGTCGTGCCCGCCGCGATGGAGGGCAGGCAGATGGTGCAGTGGGACAAGGACTCCTGCGGGGACGCGGGCTTCCTGAAGATCGACCTGCTCGGGCTGGGGATGCTCTCGGCCGTGGAGCGCTGCGTGGAGGAGATCGCGCGGGTGCACGGCAAGCGCATCGATCTCTCGCGCATCCCGTTCGACGACCAGGACACCTTCAGGGCGATCCGCGCGGCCGACACGGTCGGCGTCTTCCAGATCGAGAGCCGTGCACAGATGCAGTCGCTTCTGCGCACGCGCCCGAAGAACCTCGAGGACCTGACGATCCAGGTCGCGATCGTGCGCCCCGGGCCGATCCAGGGAGGGGCGGTGAACCCCTACATCGAGCGCCGCCGGCGTCTGCGCGAAGACCCCGCGTATCAGATCCCCTACGACCATCCCGCGCTGGAGCCGATCCTGGGGGAGACGCTCGGCACGATCATCTTCCAGGATCAGGTGATGCAGGTGGCCGAAGCCTTCGCCGGCTTCACCCCCGGCGAGGCCGACGGGCTGCGTCGCGCGATGAGCCGCAAGCGCTCGCAGGAGATGCTCCAGCGCCACCGCGAACGCTTCGTGCAGGGTGCGATGCGGAACGCCGGAGCCGACCGCGGGACGGCCGAGCGGGTATGGACGATGGTCGAGGGGTTCGCCGGCTTCGGCTTTCCGAAGGCGCACAGCGCCGCCTTCGGCCTGCTCGCCTACCAGTCGACCTGGCTGCGCGTCCACTACGCACCCGAGTTCCTGTGCGCGCTGCTCAACGAGCAGCCGATGGGCTTCTATGCACCCGACAGCCTCGTGCGCGAGGCCAAGAATCGAAGCCCGCCCATCCCCGTGCTGGGGGTCGACGTGAACGCATCCGAGGCGCAGTGCACGGTCCAGGACGGCGCCGTTCGCATCGGCCTCGGCTACATCAAGGACGTCGAAGCGGCCGAGGTGCAGACGCTCGTCGCCGAGCGCGCTCGTGGTGGCCCCTTCGCCGGCCTGGGCGAGCTCGCCGCCCGCTCCGGCGTGAGCCGCAGGACGCTCGAACAGCTCGCCTGGTCGGGCGCGTGCGACGAGCTCGCGACCGGGCGGGTCGCCAACGGCCCGGCCGCGCAGCTGGGCGAGGCCGGCAGGCGGATGGCGCTCTGGCAGCTGGGACTGGCCACGCCCGGCGAGACCGTGCGGGCACGCACGTCCGGTCGCGACTCGAGTGCCGCGAGCCGCCGGGAGACCACCCAGCTGGCGCTGCCCTTCGAGCTGCCGGCCGCCCCGGGCCTGCGCCCGCTCGGCCGCTGGCAGCGGCTGATCGCCGACTACTCCACCAGCGGCCTGACGATCGGCGAGCATGCGCTCCAGATCCTGCGCCCGCGCCTGGCGGTACCGATGCTCGCCACGAGCGCCCAGCTCCCGAGGCTCCCCAGCGGATACGAGGTCGCGGTCGCCGGGCTGGTGATCGCCCGCCAGCGGCCCGGAACCGCGAACGGGACGATGTTCCTGCTGTTCGAGGACGAGTTCGGGACCGTCAACCTGATCGTGCCGAAGCCCGTCTACGACCGCCACCGCAACCTGGCGCGCGCCGAGCCGCTGCTGCTCGCCCGCGGGCGCCTGGAGCGCTGGCAGGAGGGACCGCCGGGAGGCGTGTGGAGCCTGCGGGACGCTCGCGCGACGGTCGCCGAGGGCGAGGAGCGCGAGCAGATCCGCCCCGTCGTGAACGTGATCGTGCGCGAGCTGGAGGCGCTCGAGCGCCACCTCTCCGGCGGCGTCGAGGGCATCGACGAGGTCGCCCAGGCGGCGCGTGTGCACCATCTCTCGAGCTCGCGCGCGCCGGCCGCCGACGGCGAGGAGCAGCCAGAGGGCACCGAGGTCGGCTCCAGCATGCGCGCGGTCGTCCCGCCGATGCAGAGCTTCGGCGGGGGCCGGCGACGGTGAGCGCGCGCTACGCCACCTCCGACCAGACGACCTCCACCCACGGGTAGCGCCGGCCGCAGAGGTCGCGCCAGTCAGCTGCGGGGATGCTTTCGAGCGTATGGTCGCCCCGGTCTTCACCGGGCGTCAGGAAGACCGCGTCCAGAATCGTGCCGGCACCGCCGCCCGGTGCGAGGCCTGCGGTTCCCAGCGTCGCCGTCAGCCGATGGACGCCGGCGGGTAGGCGCAGCGGCAGCGGTGGCGCCGTGCTCGGGATCAGCGAGTCGCCCCCGAGCTGGTCGCTGACTGACTCGATCGGGCGTCCGTCGATCGTGATCTTCAGCGCACGCGCGAAGTGCCCCTGCACCCACAGGTCCCAGACGCCCGCCGCGGGCAGCCTGAACGACGCCGAGACCGCGCCCGCGGTCCTCATGATGAAGCCGCCGAGGCTGTCCTGGCCCCAGGTTTCCGGATGCGGCGCTTGGGCCAGCGGCACCTTCACGACTTCGGGCGCGACCGCCGCGACCACGCTCGCCCGGTCGTTGACCGCCGGTTGCGCGAGCCGGCCGATGCGCGTGCACTGCGCGCGCGGCGATCCGCTGAGCCCGAGATGCGCGACGGTCGTGGCGGCGCCCGGGCGCCGGCCCCACACCTGGTAGTAGGAGCCCTGCCAGAGCAGGGTGTAGGCGGAGGACGGACGGCTCGCGATCGGATCGCGGCGCGTCACGATCAGCGGGTAGCTGATCAGTTCCTGCGGCGGCAGCCGGTCCAGCTGCACGGGATGCTTCGCGATCGCGACGTTGCGGAGCCCGACCGGCTGGAAGGGGAAGTTCGGCGCCCCGATGTCCATGTCGCGGAGCACGTAGAGCGCGTATTCGTCGTAGTCGGTGAACAGCGTCGGTCCCTCGCCGGCGAAGCGCGCGTCCACCGACGCGAGCTCCTGGTAGCGGGCCGTCGGGGCCAGGTTCGAGTTGCGATACTGCAGCGCGTCCGATCCGAGGATGCCCGCGACGATCACCGCCGCGAGCAGCCCCGCGCCGACGGGCGGCGCCAGCCACCCCGGCGCCGCGCGCACCGCCGCCACGCCCGCCCAGGCGAGGAGCACGAGGATCGGCGAGGTGAGCACCAGCGTCTTCGCTTCCGCCCAGGTCGTCACGGAGTTGCTCACGAGCAGCCACGCCAGCAGCGTGCAGCCGATCCAGCCGGCGAGCGCGTACGCGCGCATGCGCAGCAGCCGTGCCGCGCCGACCACCGCGGCGACGCCGATCACGGCGATCGCGGCCTGCGTCGCGAGCAGCGCGGTTCCGTGGGGCGGGAGCTTGTACGTGCCGACCAACCACACCCCGAACACCTGGGAGGTTTTGAGCGAGGAGTGCAGGTTGCCCGAGTTGCTCGTCGAGGCGATGTTGTTGGCGATCCGCACCGCCCCCGAGAAGTGAACCCAGGTGGGCCAGGCTGCGACGAGCAGGGCGAGCGCTCCGACCCCGACGCTCGCGAGCGCCCGGGCCGGGGCCAGGCGCCGGGATCGGATCTGATCCACGGCGACGACGGCGAGCACGACCGCCGCCACGAGTCCCCAGACCCCGAACGCGACCCCGAGCGCCGAGACCCCCGCGGCGAGCGTGAGCGCGAACGGGATCACGTGGGCGGCGCCTCGGCCGAGCCAGCTGCGGTGCACGACGACGAGCGCTCCAAGCGTCAGCATCAGCGGCAGCGCCGTTATCTCCTTCACCGACGCGATCAGCTCGTATCCATATACGAGCGCCGGCACGACGACGGTCAACGCCGCGAGCGCCGACCAGAAGCGGCCGAGGCCGATCCGCCGCACGAGGATCCACGCGGGCCCGCTGGCGATCGCGAGCATGAAGGCGTTGAACGGCTGGAAGGCCCAGATCAGCCGCAGGCCGAGGAGGAAGGAGCTGCCGCCGAAGAGCGTGTCCGAGCCGGACGGGTAGTAGTTGTTGTAGTACCCGTTGATGTACTGCCCGTAGGTGTTGCGCAGGTCCAGGTGCGAGTAGTCCTGGCCATGGCGGATCAGGAAGTCGGCGCCCATCATGTGGACCGCGGAGTCGCCGAGGATCGCGAACGAGGAGAAGCTCGGCCGTCCGACCGCGATCACGGGCGCCATCGCGATCAGGTACGCGAGCACCGGCACCGCCAGCAGCCAGCCAAGCGCCGGCAGCCGCCCTGCGAGCGCGCGCACGCGCTCGGCGCCCACGGCGAAGCCCGCCAGCGCCGCCCCCAGAATGATGTAGGGCGTCGCGGGGGCGAGCGGGATGATGTAGGTGGTGAGCTGCGAGAGCCCGATCAGGGCCGCGGCGCCGACGGCCAGCAGCAGCGGCGCGGGCAGGAAGCCGCCGCTGAGCCGATCGACGAGCAGGCCGGCGCCCGCGCAGAGCAGCGCGAGCACCAGCGGGTACAGGAACACCGTCGTGAAGAACATAGGCGCCCGCTAGCTAGGTGCGAACAGGCCGCGCGCGGACCAGAAGCTCGGCCCTCCCGGGTATTTCCGCGTGCAGCGTCCGACTGGTAGGGGGTGGCGGGAAATCATATCCGCCGATCGGAGGGGTCAGCCCCGCTTGCGCCGGCCGCCCGTGACCTGCGCCCGGCGCCCCGGCGGGGATAACCTGGCGATCATCGCCCGCCTCGGCCACACCGATCTCGACGTCTTTGGGCTGTGCCTCGGCGGCAACGTCTTCGGGTGGACGATCGACGAGCAGCGCTCCTTCGAGGTGCTCGACGCCTACGTCGCGGGAGGCGGGAACTTCATCGACACCGCCGACATCTACGGTGGCCGCGGGCCCGAGGGTCCCGGCGCCTCCGAGCGCATCATCGGGCGGTGGATCAGGGCTCGCGGGAACCGGGACCAGCTCGTGATCGCAACGAAGGTCGGCGCGTCGGCCGAGCACCGCGGCCTCTCCGCCGAGGCGATCTCCGCGGCCTCGGAGGCCTCCCTCGAGCGCCTCGGGATCGACCGTATAGACCTCTACTACGCCCACCTGGACGATCCCGCGACCCCGCTCGAGGAGACGCTCGGCGCCTTCCACCGGTTGATCGACGCGGGCAGGATCCGCTACGCCGCCGCCTCCAACTACTCGGCCGCCCGCCTCACCGAGGCGCTCGAGCTCGGCGAGCGCGATGGCCTGGCCCGTTACGTCGCCCTTCAGCCGCACTACAACCTGATGGAGCGCGAGCCCTACGAGAGCGAGCTGCGCCCCGTGTGCGAACGCTACGGGCTCGCGTGCATGCCCTACTTCGCGCTGGCCCGGGGGTTCCTGACGGGCAAGTACCGCCGCGGCGGCGCGGAGGTCTCGAGCCCGCGCGCGGCGGGGGTGCGAGAGAGCTACCTCAACGACCACGGATTCGCGGTGCTGGACGCGCTCGACGAGATCGCAGCCG
>DASZIU010000175.1:0-10917 GCA_035948815.1 Solirubrobacteraceae bacterium
TACGGTGGCCGCGGGCCCGAGGGTCCCGGCGCCTCCGAGCGCATCATCGGGCGGTGGATCAGGGCTCGCGGGAACCGGGACCAGCTCGTGATCGCCACGAAGGTCGGCGCGTCGGCCGAGCACCGCGGCCTCTCCCCCGAGACGCTCTACGCGGCCTCTGAGGCCTCGCTCGAGCGCCTCGGGATCGACCGAATCGACCTCTACTACGCCCACCTGGACGACCCCGCGACCCCGCTCGAGGAGACGCTCGGCGCCTTCCAGCGGTTGATCGACGCGGGCAGGATTCGCTACGCCGCGGCCTCCAACTACTCGGCCGCCCGCCTCACCGAGGCGCTCGAGCTCGGCGAGCGCGAGGGCCTGGCCCGTTACGTCGCGCTCCAGCCGCACTACAACCTGATGGAGCGAGAGCCCTACGAGAGCGAGCTGCGCCCCGTGTGCGAACGCTACGGGCTCGCGTGCGTGCCCTACTTCGCGCTGGCGCGGGGTTTCCTGACCGGCAAGTATCGAAGGGGCGGAGCGGAGGTCTCGAGCCCGCGCGCGGCGGGGGTGCGAGAGAGCTACCTCAACGACCACGGATTCGCGGTGCTGGACGCGCTCGACGAGATCGCAGCCGCGCACGGGACGACGGTGGCGGCCGTCGCGCTCGCCTGGCTCCTGGCCCAGCCGACGGTGCTCGCCCCGATCGCGAGCGCGACCTCCACCGAGCAGCTCGCCGAGCTGCTGCCGGCGACGGAGCTCGAGCTCTCCCTCTACGAGCTCGAGCGCCTCGCCGCCGCGAGCTCCTGAGGCTCTGAGGGCCTCGCCCCGCGGCCCGCCCCTCGCCTCAGCGGTGGCGGAAGGTCAGCAGCTGCCCGTCGGGGTCGCGCACCGAGAGCTCGCCGCCGGCGCCGCGCACGAGCGACTCCTCGCCCGGTCCGGCCGCCAGTCGCGCCTCGAGATCGCCGACGGCCTCGCCGCCGCTCAGCTCGAACTCGACCTCGCGCAGCCCGGGAGCGGTGTCCGGGGCGGCCGTCGCGCCCTCGCTCTGCCACGAGTTCAGCCCCACGTGGTGGTGATAGCCGCCGGCGGCGAGGAATGCGGCGGAGGGGAGCCTCGCCTGCTCCTCGAAGCCCAGCGCGTCGCGGTAGAAGGCCGTCGCACGGGGAACCTCCGAGACCTTCAGGTGCACGTGGCCGACCGAGGTGCCCGCGGGCATCGCATGGGCCGGGCCGCCCGGGTCCTGGTCGAGCAGGTCCTCGAGGTCGAGGGGGAGCGTGACCATCCGCACGCCGGCTCCCGCATCGGGCCGCTTCCACCGCTCGCGCGGCCGGTCGGCATAGAGCTCGATACCGAGCCCGTCGGGGTCGGTCAGGTAGAGGGCCTCCGAGACGCCGTGGTCGGAGGCGCCGTCGAAGCGCCAGCGCTGTGCGACCACGCGCCGCACGCTGGCGGCGAGCGCCGCGCGGGATGGGTGCAGCCAGGCGATGTGGAACAGGCCCGTGCTGGCAGGGGGAAGCGGGGTCGCATGCTCGATCGCGTCGAGCTCGAGCGCGGGCCGCTCGGGGTCGGGGCCAAGGAGCGCCGCGCCCGAGTCGCTTGAGACGAGCGGAAGTCCCAGCACGCGCTCGTAGAAATCGCTGCTGCGAGCGAGGTCGCTCACGCCGAGCCGCACCGAGGCGACACGCAGTGCCGGATCGATTCTCACCACCCGTTAAGGGTAGTGTGCGGCGCGTGAACTATCGCAAACTTGGTTGGAGCGAGATCGAGGTCTCCGAGATCAGCCTCGGCTCGTGGCTGACGTACTCGGGAGGCGTCGCACGCGAGCAGGCGCGCGCCTGCGTCGACGCGGCCTTCGACGTCGGGATCAACTTCATCGACACCGCGAACGTCTACGGCCGGGGCTCCGCTGAGCAGCTGCTGGGCGAGGTCCTCTCGAGTCGTGAGCGCTCCTCCTACGTGCTCGCGACGAAGCTCTTCTTCCCGATGTCGAGCACCGATCGCGGCCTCTCGGCCGCCCAGGTGCACAAGCAGATCGATGCCTCGCTGCAGCGGCTTCGGACCGACTACGTCGACCTCTACCAGTGCCACCGCTACGACGACCAGACGCCGCTCGAGGAGACGATGACCGCGCTGACCGAAGTGGTCCAGGCGGGCAAGGCGCGCCACATCGGCTTCAGCGAGTGGCCCGTCGAGAGGGTCGAGGAGTCGCTGCAGATCCCCGGTGTCGAGCGATGGGTCTCGAGCCAGCCGCAGTACTCGATGCTGTGGCGCGCGCCCGAGGCCGAGCTGATCGCGCTGTGCGAACGCCACGAAATCTCGCAGATCGTCTGGTCGCCGCTCGCCCAGGGAGTCCTGACGGGCAAGTACACGCCCGGCGAGCCACCGCCGTCGGACTCGAGGGCCGCCAGCGAGAGCATGGGCGGGTTCATCGACCGGCTGGTAGCCCCGCCGGTGCTCGAGGCGGTGGAGCGCCTGCGCCCGGTCGCCGAGGCGGCGGGCCTGACGATGGTTCAGCTCGCGCTCGCCTGGGTGCTGCGGCTCGACAACCTCGCCTCGGCGATCATCGGCGCGAGCCGTCCCGAGCAGGTCAGAGACAACGCCTCGGCATCTGGCATCGAGCTCAGTCCCGACACGCTCGCCGCGATCGACGAGGCGCTCGCCGACGTGATCGTCCGCTGAATCGGGCTCAGCGAGCCTGCACGACGAGCGTCTGGAACGCACGGCCCACCGGTCCGTGCACGTCGTGCAGGACGCTCTCGGACAGGCCCGCGCCGCCGCCGCTCAGGAGCGTCCGCGCGTCCAGGCCGATCCACTCCCCTACGGGGTGTCGTTGCAGGTGGATCGTGAGGTCGGCGTTGATGAACAGGTAGCGCTCGAACGGAAGCTCCGCGCTCACGCCGTTGCCGAAGTCGGCCGTCGCCGCGAGGCGGGCCAGCCCAGTGGGGAGCTCCTGACCGACGAGCGGGTGGCGCAGGCGCATCCAGACGCGTGCCGGTCCGAGCGGCGAAGGGTCGCTCAGCCAGCGCATCTCCATCGCGCTCGCGGCGAAGCTCGCGTCGTCGCTTCCGTTCAGCGCGAAGCGGACCGCCGTGCCCGTCTCGGGTCCCGGCATCGCCCCGTCCACCGAAGCCGCCGCCGCATTCGCAGGGTCCGGCGCCGCACCTGGCTCGCCGGCCGCGCGCCCACCCGGGGCCGGCGGGACGCTCGGGGCCGCCGGAACGCGCGGCAGGTCGTCGGGAATCCGCTGCACGCGAAGCGCGCTCGCGCGGCAGATGAGCTCCTCGCCGGAGCGCAGCTCGCCCGCCAGCTCCTGGACCCGCCTGCCGGGGCGGACGATCGCGGTGGAGATCGACAGGGGCGCGAAGGGGATCGGCCTCAGGAGCTCGAATCCCAGGCGCCCGATCAGGAGCTCCGCGCCCGGCTGAACGCGCTCGAAGGCCGCCGTCATCAGGGCCGCGGGCGCTCCGCCATGGAGCGCCTGTGGGTCCCACGGGCCGCGGGCGTGCTCGGTCGGGATGAAGTGCTCGCCCTCGAGCACGAAGATGCTCTCGCTCACCGACGCCTCAATCGGGCAGCCGCGCGACGAGCTCGGCGAGCCTGCCGGGGTCGCGCAGCGGCGGACCGTGGCCAAAGCAGGTGACGCTCGGCCGCAGCTCGGCCAGCCGGCGCATCGCGGCCCGATTGCGCGCGGGATCCGGGGTGAAGGCCGCCGGCGCCTCGTGCAGGCCCGGTATCCCCGTCAGCGGGTTGAGGTTGAAGAAGACGTCCCCGGCGATCAACACCCGATCGGACTCGCGCCAGTAGGAGACGTGCCCCGGCGAGTGGCCCGGGGTGTCGAGCACGGTGAAGCCGGCCACCTCGTCGCCCTCCACCAGAGCGCGAGCGACGGGATGCGCCGGCCCGGCCCAGAACCGTCGCTGGACGAACGTGGCCCAGCTTGGCGGGTTCGCGTTCGCGACGCCCCCGGGAGCCTCCATCGCCGGGACGTCTCCCTGGCCGCACCACAGCGGGATGCCGAAGCGCTCGCAGATCGCGTGGCTCGAGCCCTGGTGATCGGGGTGGGCATGGGTGAGCGCATGGGCGCCCAGCGGTCGTCCCGCGATCTGGCGAACGATCCTGCGCTCGGCCTGGCGCGTCGCCGCGTCGATCAGCACGTCGCCGGCGAGGTACACGTTGATCGCGTTCGGCGGAAAGCCGTTAAGCATCAGCAGATCCCTCGCCAGCTCCCTCATCGCCGGATCCTCCAGCTCCATCTCATGCCCGCGATCCCTCCCACGAGAAGCCGCGCACCGCGAAGTACAGCCCGAAGGCGGCCCAGAGCGCGATCACCGCGAGCGCGTCGAGGTTGCCGCCGAGACCCGCCCCGCCGACCATCGCGCCCGACAGCCCTTCCATCAGCGGCTTCAGGGGCAGCGCGTCGGCGATGCTCCGCAGGAAGCCGGGCGCGCTGTGGGAGTCGAAGACGTAGAAGGAGATGAAGACCACGGGCAGGAACACGGCGTTCACGTAGGCCGGGGTCGACTCGAAGTTCGGGATCACGTGAGCGAAGGCGACGCCGAGGGAGGCGAAGCAGACGACCCCGGCGACCGCGAAGACGATCAGCTCGAGCACGTCCTTCGGCCAGCCGATGCCGAACAGGATGCGTCCCGCGAGGATCACGATCGTGATCTGAAGGGCGGCGTTCGTGACGGCGTTGGCGGCCACCCCGGCGAAGTACGAGCGCGTGGGCAGCGGCGTGCCGCGGATCCGCTTGAGCACCCCCCGCTCGCGGAGGAAGACGATGTTGTAGGCGAGGGCGGTGAAGGTCGTCGCCATCACGCTCATCGCCGCGATCGCCGGGATCAGGCGGTTGAGCTGGTGCTGGTTGCCGCTCAGGATCGCACCGCCCCCGGCAAGGAACAGCAGCGGCAGCAGGAAGTTGAAGAAGGCTGCGCTCGGGTTGCGCCAGAACATGCGCCGCTCGAGGCGGTACTGGCGCCAGCTGAGGAGGATCGGGTTGACGGCGCCGGCCGCGTCAGGCATCCGCGGTCAGCTCCAGGTAGACGTCCTCGAGGGTTGGCCTGCCGACCGAGAGCTCTTCGAGCCGCTCTCCCCGCGCGATCGCCTCGGCGGTGAGCTCGTGCAGCAGCGAGGTCACGTCGTCGGTCTGGCGCTCGACCAGCTCGCCGGCGGAGTCGCGGTAGACGATGCGATAGTGCGCCGCCCCGACGCCGAGCTCGCGGGGCGGGCCGATCGCGAGGATGCGCCCCTCCTTGATGATCGCGACCCGGTCCGCGAGCGCCTGGGCCTCGTCGAGGTAGTGCGTCGTCAGCAGGATCGTCTTGCCGAGGCCGCGGAGCGAGCGGATCGTCTCCCACGCGGCGCGTCGTGCCTCCGGATCGAAGCCGGTCGTGGGCTCGTCGAGGAAGATCAGCTCGGGATCGCCGATCAGAGCGAGCGCGAAGTCCAGCCGGCGCAGCTGCCCACCAGAGAGGGTGCGGCTTCGAACGTCGGCCTGGTTCTCGAGCCCCGCGAGCGCCAGCACCTCGCCGACCTCGCGCGGGTGTGGATAGAAGCCCGCCCAGTGCGCGAGCGCCTCGCGGGGGGTGATGTGTCCGTAGATCCCGCCCGACTGGAGCACTATCCCGATCCGTCGCCTGAGCTCGATCTCGCGGTCTGCGGGATCGTGCCCGAGCACGGAGACCTCGCCGGCGGTCCTGGAGCGGTAGCCCTCGAGGACCTCGACCGTCGTCGTCTTGCCCGCTCCGTTAGGTCCGAGCAGGCCGAAGACCTCGCCCCTGGAGACGGTGACGTCGATCCCGCGCACGGCCTCGTAGGAGCCGTATCGCTTGCGCAGGCCCTGAACCTCGATCGCGGGAGCCGTGTCGCTCACCCTCTGATCATCGCAAGGCCGGCGCTGGCCCACAGGCAGCCGCGGCGCTGCTGCTACCAGTGCACGCCCCGGGTCAGCGTCGCCATCGCGAGCTGCTCGAAGGAGACGGGCTCCTCGACCGCTTCGGCCTGGCCCTTGGAGGCGGCCGAGTCCGGGAACACCCGGTAGGCGAGATGCAGCAGCCTGTCGACGGCGCTCGGCGAGAGCGTGTAGGCGATCTCGCCGAAGGTGCCCAGCCGCGTCCCCATGTGCTTCGGCCGGCTGCGCATCGCCTCGAGGATCATGTCGGCGGCCTCGTCGGGGCTGATCGCGGGGAAGGCGTCGTACATCTTCGTCGGCGCGATCATCGGCGTGCGCACGAGGGGCATGTGGATCGTCGTGAACGTCACGCCGTCGCCGATCACCTCCGAGGCGACGACGCGCGTGAACGCGTCGAGCGCCGCCTTCGAGGCGACATACGCCGAGAACCGCGGGGGGTTGGTCTGCACGCCGATCGACGAGATGTTCACGATGTGGCCGAAGCCCCGCTCGCGCATCCGCGGCAGCAGGCCGATGATCAGCTTCACCGCGCCGAAGTAGTTGAGCTGCATCGTGCGCTCGAAGTCGTGGAAGCGCGTGTAGCTGAGCGCGATCGAGCGGCGGATCGAGCGCCCGGCGTTGTTGACGAGCATGTCGACGTTCCGGTGGTCGGCGAGCACCCGCTCGAGCAGGCGTTCGACCGACTCCATGTCGGAGATGTCGGCCGCGTATACGTAGGCGGTGCCGCCGCTGGCGACGATCTCGGCGCGCGCCTCCTCGAGCTTCTCGACGTTGCGCGCGACCAGCAGCGGGATCCCACCCGCCGCCGCGACCTTCAGAGCGGTCGCCCGCCCAATTCCCGATGAGGCGCCCGTGATCATCACGAGCTTGCCGCCGAGCGCCTCTTTCAGCGTGCGCCCGCGGCCCACGTCGGTGTCCATCTCGCGTTCCCAGTATTCCCACAGCAGCTTCAGGTAGTCCCCCAGCGGCGGCGGCTGCTCGAGCGGCGAGCCGGCGAGCGCGCGAGCGGTCTCGGTCGTGTCGAAGCGCGGCTTGAGCTCGATGTGCCCCAGGACCTCGCTCGGGATGCCGAGGTTGCGCAGGGCGAGGTTGCGAAGCTGGCGCCACGGTGGAAGCCGAGAGGTCAGCGTGAGCGGCCACGTCGGCAGCGGGTCGAGCAGGCGTTTGTCGATGCTCACGGCGAACCGCGGCGCGTGCGCGACGACGGCGAGCTCGTTGATCAGGTCGTCCACGCGCTGTGGGCGCGGGTCGGTGAGATGGAAGGCCCGGCCGTCGAGGTTCGGCTCGTGCGCGATCGCCTCCAGCGCGCCGGCGACCCAGTCGACGGGGACGATGTTCGTGAGGCCGAGGTCGATGCCGACGAGCGGAACCCACTCCGGCAGCAGCTGGCGCAGCCGCTGGATCGGCTTGAAGAAGTAGTAGGGGCCGTCGATCTTGTCCATCTCGCCGGTCTTTGAGTCTCCGACGACGACTCCCGGCCGGTAGACGCGCCACGGCACGTAGGGCTGCTCGCGGACGATCCGCTCGGACTCGAACTTCGTCCGGTGGTACGGCGAGGGCAGCCGCTGGCCCTCGTCGAACATGTCCTCGGCGAAGACGCCGCTGTAGGAGCCGGCGACCGCGATCGAGGAGACGTGGTGCAGGTGCTTGGCCTCGAGCGTGCGCGCGAGTTCCACCGCGTGGGTCGTGCCGCCGACGTTGACAGCCGTGTTCAGCTCTGCCGGCGCGGTCATGTCGTAGACGGCGGCGAGGTGGAAGAAGTGGTTGATCTTCCCGCGCAGCTCCGCCACGCGATCCTGCTCGATTCCCAAGAGCGGCTTGCGCAGGTCGCCCACGACCGGCTCGATCCGATCCTTGGCGGACGGGCCGACCGAAACGCTCCAGCGCTCGATCAGGTCGTCGATGCGGCTGATCGAGCTCTCGCGCACGAGCACGTACACCTTGCCCTGTCGCTTTTCGAGCAGGCGCTCGACGAGCCGCCGTCCGATGAAGCCCGTTGCGCCGGTGACGAAGTAGGCCATAGGCTGGAGAGCCTATCTCCTGGCGGGCGTCAGGCGCGATCAGGCGCCGGGAAACGCCGTCGATTCTGACTCAGGACGCTAGGCTCCGGCGCCGGCTCCTCCGCGTCCCTCGCCGGCCGCGAACCGTGCTGCGCCGCGCTGACCCTCCTCGAAGACCTCGGGGCCGGCGGCGGCCTCCAGGGCGAGGCCGTCGAAGAGCGGCATCCCGAGCCCGTCGATCGCGGCGCGCCTGTCCGCGAGCATGGTCCGCTGCGGAAAGCCGGCGAGCCCCTCGGCGAGCTCGAGCGCCCGCGTCATGTGCCCGCCGGCCGGCACCACCTGCGTGAGCAGGCCCATCGCCAGCGCCTCCTCGGCGCCGATCATGCGGCCCGTGAGGATCAGGTCCAGTGCCCGCCCGAGCCCGACGATGCGGGGCAGGCGCTGGGTGCCGCCGTCGATCAGCGGCACCCCCCAGCGGCGCTCGGGGAAGCCCAGCGTCGAACCCTCGGCCGCGATCCGCAGGTCGCACCAGAGCGCGAGCTCGAGGCCGCCCGCCAGGCAGTAGCCGGAGATCGCCGCGACCGTCGGCTTGGACGGCGTCAGCCGCGTGAAGCCCATGGGCCCCTCGTCGCTGAGCAGGCGCTCGACGAAGGTCCCGGTCGCCTTCAGGTCGGCGCCCGCGCAGAAGGCCTGCTCGCCGGCCCCGGTGAGGACCAGCACGCGCGCCTGGTCGTCCTCCTCGAAGCGCAGGTAGGCCTCGTGCAGGGCGGCCGCCGTCGGCCCGTCGACCGCGTTGCGCCGCTCCTGGCGGTCGATCGTGACGACCGCCGCCGAGCCGCGGCGCTCGTAGAGGACAGACCGGCCGAGCTCGCTGTCAGGAGTCGCGCCCGCCACGCGCCTCACCGCCGCACCGGCGCCGGCGCTACCAGCCGCCGCGCCACCGGGTGTTGCCGAGCAGCGCTTTCTCCGCGGCCTTGCGGGCTTCCTTGCGCTTGTCCAGGTGGCGCTGAAGCATGCTCATCGCGAACACGAAGATCGGGAAGAAGAGGATCAGGATGAAGCCCGCGTTGGTCGTGACCTTGTCGTTGGTCTCGCCGTAGAAGCCGCGCCCGTCGTTGGTCGCCCATGCGGCGGGGACGAGAACGAGCAGCAGCGCCAGCGAAAGCGGCACGGCTACGGTCAGCAGGCGGCGGCGCATCGCAGGGGATCCTAGCGAGCGCCAGAGCGGCCCGCCTCGCAGCGCCACTGGAGCCCGGGGGAGGCAAACGGGTTGCCTACCATCACCTGTCGATGGCCCTCTTGATCGCATCCGACCTCCACAAGGACATGGCGGGAAATCCGCTGCTGCGCGGCGTGTCCTTCAAGCTCGAGCGGCGCGAGCGGCTGACGGTCGCCGGGCGCAACGGCGCGGGCAAGACGACGCTGCTGAGGATGCTCGCGGGCGAGACCTCGATCGACCGCGGCGAGCTGAGCGTGGCGAAGGGGACCCGCATCGCGCTGCACGACCAGCGCCCGCCGCGGGACCGGCGAATCTCGCTGCACGACTACCTGCTGTCCGGCTGCGGCGAGGAGCTGCGGATCGAGGCCCAGCTCGCCGAGCTCGAGGGCGCGATGACGGCCGGCACCGCCGACCAGGGGACGCTCGACCGCTACGCCCGGGCCCAGGCGCAGCTCGAGTCGCGCGGCGGCTACCTCTGGCGCGACCGGCCGAAGGCGATGGCGCGTGGCCTGGGCTTCGCCGAGGCCGACCTCGAGCGCCAACTCGACACTTTCTCCGGGGGAGAGCTGACCCGCGCCTCGCTCGCCCGCGCGCTCGCGACGGGCGCCGACGTGCTGCTGCTCGACGAGCCCACCAACCACCTCGACATCGAATCGCTGGAGTGGCTCGAGCAGACCCTCGTCGACCTCGACGCCGCCGTGGTGCTCGTCGCGCACGACCGCTGGTTCCTCGAGGCGGTCGGGACCGCGGTCCTCGAGCTCGAGGCCGGCCGCTCACGTTTCTTCGCCGGCACGTGGCACCAGTGGCGGCGCGAGCAGGCGGCACGGGACATCGCGCTCGGCAAGGCGGTCGACCGCCAGCAGGCCGAGATCGCGAGGATGGAGCGCTTCATCGAGCGCTTCCGATACAAGGCCACCAAGGCCCGCCAGGCCCAGTCGCGGGTCAAGAAGCTCGCGAAGATCGAGCGGATCGAGGTCGACCCCGGCGAGGGACGCTCGCTGGAGTTCGACTTCCGCGCGCCGGAGCGCTCGGGCCGCGTGATCTACGAGCTGCTCGGCGGGCGCATCGATGTCGGCGGCGATAACGGCTCGCCGCCGATCACGCTGCTCGAGGACGTCGATCTGTGGCTCGAGCGCGGCGAGCACGTCTCGCTCGTGGGGCCGAATGGCGCCGGCAAGACGACGCTGATCGAGACGCTCGCCGGCCGGCGTCCGCTGGCGGCCGGCAAGCTCAGCACCGGACACAACGTCAAGGTCGGCTACCTCTCCCAGCACGCCGAGGAGCTCGGCGCGGGCGGGCCGCCATCGCAGACGGTGCTCGAGGCCGCCCAGCGCGCCACCGGCCTGACGCCCGGCAGGGCACGCGCGCTCCTCGGGCGCTTCCTGTTCTCCGGCGAGGAGGCCGAGAAGCCGCTCAGCGGCCTCTCGGGCGGCGAGCGCAGGCGCCTGTCACTCGCGGTGCTCGTGCAGTCCGGCGCCAACGTCCTGATCCTCGACGAGCCCACCAACCATCTCGACATCGACAGCCGCGAGGCGCTGGAGGACGCCCTGCGGGGCTTCCAGGGGGCGATCCTCCTCGTCTCCCACGACCGTGCGCTGCTGGACGCGGTCGGCACCCGCACAGTCGCGGTCGAGGACGGCTCGCTGCACAGCTACGTCGGCGGCTGGCCCGAGTACGTGCGGGTGCGGGAGGAGAGAGCATCCAGCGGTCAAACGGCAGCGGGCCCGCGTGCTCGATCTTTGGCTGGGACCGCGCATGCGCGGTCCCACGGAGGGGCGCATGCGCCCCTCCGCCAGCCGGCGCATGCG
>DASZIU010000176.1:0-10220 GCA_035948815.1 Solirubrobacteraceae bacterium
TCCGCAGCCGCGGGCGGACAGAGAAGTGTAGACCGAACACGCCTCGTCGAGGGCAGTATGGTTTGGCGGCGCAATGGGATTGCTCGAAGACGCCATCCGAGAACACCTGGAGCTGAAGCGCCTACGGGGGGCAGATCCGGCGGAGGTCGCACGCGAGCAGCGCGAGGCGCTCGATCCGCTGCCCGGCGCCGAGTCGGCGGGATGGAGCGATGAGCAGGCCGTCTCCGGCACCGCGGCGGGCGAGAACGCCGAGGTAAGCAGGGTCTCGGTCGAGCCCGCGGCCGGCTCGAGCGTCGGCCAGGAGACGGCTGAGCTGGACATGCAGACCGTGCTTGAGGGCGAGGGTATCTCCGCGGGCGACCATGCCGGCGGCGAGGACGCCGAGCCGGCTGGGACCGGGGCCGACGAGGAGCTCGATGAGGATCCCCTGGAATGGGAGACTCCCGCGGCCTCGGGCGAGCCAGGCGCATCCCCCCTCGAGCCGGCGAAGCCCGAGCAGCCGACCGGAGCGACCGATCACGAGCCCTCGACCGAAGAGCTGCGCACGAAGGCCGATGAGCCGGCGCCCGGCCAGGGGCGTCTCTCGATCTAAGGACTCGGCCGCGCCGTCGTCGCCGAGACGCGGCCGGCCCGGAGACCGCGCGCGTGCACGATCCCTTGCACGCAGAAATTTGTGTTTGGCACGTCCACCCGGCGGGTACCCGAGGTCTGGCAGATTCTGCGCACCCCTCTCGCAGGCTCTGTGAGTAGAGGGACCGCCACCCAAGCCTTCAACCTCCTCGAAGGCGGGGCGGCGGCCCGTGCGAGCGGCGTGCTCCGCTCTCCGTTGGAGCACGCCGCTCGCCGCATTTAACGAGTGACCTCGATCGACCGCCTCAACGGTTGGGTAGGGCAGGGCGTCGAGGAAGCGATCCGTCTCGCCATCGCGCGCGTCTCGAGAAGGCGCCGGATGCCCCTCCTACGACCACGCGGCGTGGTCGAGGAATGCGTCCGCCCGCCAGCGCTCGCCACTGGCCGACGCGCGTCGCCGCACCGGCGGGGGACCGTCGGTGCGGCGCTAATCGGCGTTGTGGATGGCTCGCTCGGGCCTACGCGGCGACTATGTCGTGGCGCCCCGCCGGCGCATGAACCAGTAACCACCACCGAGGATCACGAGCGCGGCGATGATGATGCCCACGATCAGCCCCGTGTCGCTTGATCCGCCGCTCGTGGACGCAGCGGGCGTCGCAGTCGCCGTGGTCCCGTTGAGCGCCAACTGCGTGGGCGACCCCGATGCGTCCACGTAGACGAGGCCCTTCGTTGTGTTCAGGTGCTGCACGAACGGCGTCAGGTTTCCGTTGGTCACGTCGACCTTGACGACCTGGTCGCCCACGCCGTCGTTGGAGGCGAGCACCGTGTTCTTTTCAAACGGCCCGGTCACCTTGTAGAGCGCCGAGGCGGACACGGCGGGGAGGACGGAGGTCGGTCCTTTGTCGACGACGTACAAGGTGCCACCGCTCGAGGTGGTCCACAGCAGGTCGTCGAGTCCGAACTGCGTTTTCACGACGGTCAGCCCGGTGCCGTTGAAGATGTTGTTCGCGAACACGAGCTCGAGCGCGGTTTGGTCGGTGATCACGAAGCTACCGCCGTAGCGAGGAGCGTCCTGGGGCACGATCGCGGCCGAGTCGACATCGCCCAGCGCGAGTTTGGCGGTGCCGGTGCCGGTGTTGCCGTTCGCGGCCGTGGCGTTGTCGAGGAACGTGGGGCTGAGCGTCGCCGTTCCCGTTGCGGTCGGGGAGCTGGGCGGCGTCAGGACGACCTTGAAGACCGCCGTGCCCGTGGACGTACCGGCGTGAGAGGCGGTGATCAGGATATGGCCGGCGCTGTCGACGCTCACGTGGTCGGTACCCCCTCCTGTGTGGAGCGCGACGGGCGTCGAGGCACCGCGAGGATCGGGTGAATAGGTGTAGTAGGTGACCTGCTGGCCGCTCGCTGCCGAGGGCGTGATCGTGGCCAGGTGCGTGCGGGTGTCCTCGTTGAGCGTGACGATCACGCGATGGTTGAGTGGATCGGCCCCCATGCCGTCGATCTTGTCGGTGATCGACCACGTATTCACGACTGCGCCTGAGGGCGTGTACTCGATCAGCGTGCTGTTACCGCCGCCGCCGACGCTCAGCGTTTTGTTCTGGCAGCCGAGGAACAGGTGGCCTTCGAGGAACGCAAGGTCGTCGCAGTTGGAAGCCGTGGCGGGGGACGGAGCCGCGATTTTGGAGATGGTGAACCCGGCGGGCACCGACGGTGCCGGCGCAGCCGTGGCGGCCGCGGCGCAGGTGAGGGCGCTCGTCGCGATTGTCGTGACGGCGGCGACGAAGAATCGCCCAGCTCTCGTGGATCGGCACGTTCTGGACCACTCTCGCGTCGCGGGCATCGCGGCTCCTTCGGTTTCAGCGGACTGCCGGTCACGTCGACCCGAGCGGGCTGGCAGCGGAGCGCCGGCTCGGGGCCGCAAAACCTATGAGCACACAAGTTCGGTGGTGTTATTAGCTTGTAAACGAATCGTCGCCGGGCTGCCGGATCTCGACTGGGGCGACGGCTACTCGCGTCAGGCTCCCGGCACGCGCTGATGCCGCCTCACGCAGCTCGAGCGCATCAACGTCCTGCAGGGATCGCAGGGGCGGCGCCCTCCGCTTTGCCGGCGGTGGAGACTGCGCTGTCCCAGGCGATCCTTCCCGCCTCCAGCACGAACGTCGACTCGGTCCGGAACGCAGAGCGGGTGAGCATCCGCCCGCTGAGCCCGAGCTCGGCGCCCAGCGGATGGCTGTCGAGCGGGCTGAGATCAATCGAGTACTCGTGCTCGAGCGGCGCGCCGTGCATTGACGTGACGCGGTATCTCGCTTCGGTGACCTGCTGCAACGCCGCCTGTCGGCCATCGCCGACCGCGCGCGCCTGCCGCATGAACACCTGCCGGACGCCACCATCGAGGAGATCGCGTGCGACGCTGTCCGCGAAGCGAAGCCCGAACCCGACACGCTTGGCGGGACCGCCCGACACGATGTTCCGGACGTGCCGCCCGGCGTCGTGCAGCGCGGTCCACGCGATGTCCGCGAGCTCGTGTACACGCTCGCCACGCGCGACGCGCAGAAGCGCGCGCCTGGACGGGTCCTCGTCGCGATCGAAGTTCATGCCGAACACGTCGAGGCCGAACGCCTGGTCCTCATCGCCGGAGTCCGGCAGCTCGATCCAGCCGAACGCCTTTGCGAAGCCGTACATCTCACGCCCAGATGAGAGTGAGATGGGATTGTCGACCCACATGTACGGCGTGAACATGAGCACGTCCTCGGCAAGCAAGTGCTCGCCATCCTGTCGCACGCGACCGACCGGGATCCAGATCGCCGATTGCCCCTCGGTCGCCCAGCCCATCCTGTCGAACGGGTCGGGCTCGCTGACAATTCGATCAACTCGGCCGAGCGTGAAGATGACGTGGGTGCCGAGTGGACGCAGATCGAGCTCGCCGCCGGTGGGCTCGGCGAAGACCTTGCGGCATAGCGCATCGAGACGATCCGGGTCCGCCTCGAGCGGAAAGCACCACTGCCTCACACCCTCACACCGCAACGGCCCGGGAACCGTGGCGAGCGAGCCGTATTCGACGTACTCAGGCATCGTGTTCGCCCCGGTCTGACTCGAGCAGCCCCTTGGTGCCAGGGACGACCGCCGGCCGACCGGTGATGGCGCGGGCCGCCAACATGCCCGAGGTCACCGCCGCCTCCACGCTGCCGCCGTCGATGCCGTTGCGGGTCCAGTCGCCGGCCAGGAACAGGTTCCCGAAGCCCGACTTGCCCGGCCACAGCCGGTGCCGGACGCTACCCGCCAACGTGAGCACGTACCGCTCGCTCCCGGTGAAGTTCGCTCGGACATACTGCGAGGCCAGCCGATTCTGGCCGGCGGCGCTCGTGCCGTCGCAGACCAGGCTCCAGTCGAAGCCCGCGCCGACTGCGCTGCGCGGCCACAGCGTCTGCACCTCGCCGTTGAGGTAGGTGAGCGCAAACGCGCGCGCACTGCCGTCTGCCTCCTGTTGAGTACTCACGCCCGCGTGCGGCAGAACGCCGCAGAAGTAGGCGATCTGGCGAACCTCATCGGCGGGCGTCCAGTCCTCGCGGTCGAGCAACTGGTTCATGTCGCAGTACGTGTCGAGCGGCTCGGCGAAACAGCTGGCGAGCGAGCCGGCGTGGTAGGGGAAGCCGAGCTCCTCGCCGGTGCCCTTGAGCCAGAGCTGCAGTGCCTGGGTCATGACCGTGTGCGACTGCTCGAGCATCTGCGAGAAACGCTCGTTGGCGGCGCTCAGCTCCTCACAGATGGGAGCAAGCGCGCCCACGGGGATCCCGAGGACGGCCACATCGAAGTCCTCGCCACGCCGCAGCGTCTCGGGACGGTTGCCGAGCGGATTCGGGCATTGCTCGAGGTTCACGCCTTTCGTCGCGAGCTCGTCGCCCTCCCGGAGTTGCGCCCAGTCGGGCTCGCTCGGCCAGCAGGGAAGGCCTTTCACCATGATCAGCGGGTCGTAGGCACCTCCCTTCACGGTCGCCTGCAGTACGAAGTCGATCTCCTCGATGCTCGCGCCGGAGGCGTCCGTGCCGACCCGCGTGACGTTCTGGAAGAACTCGAATCGCACGCCGCGGGAACGCAGCACTTCATACAGGGGCGCGAACACCGTGTCGCCCATGCCGGCTTGCATCTTGTACATCAGCGCGCCCTTGTAGAGCAACAGACTGCGTATCAGGTCCTGTGCCGCCTTGCCGGCGGCCACGTTGGGCCTGCGGGGGTCGCCGTCCACGTAGCAGAACGCCGCGTCGTAGATGGCACGCACGACGGGGGAGCCTTCGACCGTCAGCGGGCTGGCTCCGTGACGGGTCAGCCAGCTGCGGAAGTCCTCGTCGTTGATCGCTCCGAATCCCCGATCAACCAGCCGGTCGCGGACGATGCCCGTCAGCATCGCGGCCGCGAGATCCAGCCACATGAAGAACAGGCGCAGGCCCTTCTCGTCGAGCCGCTTCTTCACCATGCTGCGCCATACCCAGTTGCGCGCGCGACGCGTCAGCCATGCTGCCGCACGCAGCTCGAGCGGCGCCCTGCGGCCCCGGCCGGCGTGGCGCCGCGAGCGCCGTCGTAGCAGGCGCAGCGAGCCGCGGATGTGCGCGTGCCTGATCCCCGACCTCGGAGCCGACCCGCTGCGCTCGAGCCGGAGCCATGCGTCCTCGATCAAATCGAAGGAGCGCCGTACGATCTGCCACACCTCTACCGGGCGGTGATCTCCGGGGACCAGGGGATTAGGCGGCAGCGTGAAGTGGTGCGGGACCCACTGCCCGTCGAACCGCTCGTACTGAACACAGTCGTTGAGCGGCTTGAAGGCATCGGTCCACTTTGCAAGCGGCGCCTGCGGTGGCCGTCCGAGCTCCTCGTAGCAGCGCCTGATCATGTCGAAGGCGTTGTCGTAGAAGCCGAACCAGATGTGCAGCCCGTGCTCCTCGATCCTCTGTCCCTGAGAGGCGTTGCGACCACTCGCTCCCTTGCCACCAAGCCGCCAGCCGAGGGTGTGCACCGTCACGGAATAGGTCTCGCGCAACTCCGGAGTCGCGGTCAGTTCGAATGCGGCTGCCAGCGCACCGGCCCCACCCCCCAGCACGGCTACACGGGTGCGCGTCAGGAGGGCACCGACTCCGGCTCGTTGAGTGCCGCGGCCGCGTCACGCTCCAGGCCATGGGCGCCCAGCCGCGCCGCCGTTTCGTGGGCCGCCGCGAGCATCGGCTCCACGTCTGCGACCGTGGCACCGCGGAGCACCCGGACCCGCGCCTGCTCGACCTGGGTTCTCGCGAGCCAGATGGGCGAGCCCATGCGCTCTGACAGCTGCGCCGCGACCCAGAGATGGCGCTCTGCGATCTCAAGACGCCCTGTCACGCGCGCCAGCGCGCCAAGATGATGGGCGATCGGGAGCCACGCGTTCGCGGCGCAGTAGGCAACCTGCGACTCGTACGGCGCGAGCAGGGGATAGAGCGCACCTGCCGCCTCGCGATGGTCCAGGCCGGCAGCCGCGAACGCGTAAGTCCCGACGGCCGCTCCCCAGGCGACGTCCATCGGAGCAAATCCGACCGCCGCCGCCGTGTGGAGGTGCTCGCACGCCTCGCGCTGCATGCCAGTCTCCCTCTCGGCGAGCGTCAGCACCCCCAGGCACGCGGGCACTCCGGGCAGCTCACGGGCCAGGACCTCGAAGACCGGTCGCAGCTCCTCCATGCGAGCCTGGTCATGGCGGATCGGAGCCAGCTGCGAGTAGCGCACGAACGCGGCATCCGGCTGCCCGCTGCGGGTCGCGAACTCGAAGCCTTCCTCCGCGAAGGCGTCGGCCTCCTCGAGCCTGCCGAGAAGTGCCGACATCGTGCAGCTCATGATCGACGTGAACCAGCGAGCGACGGGGTGAGCCGTCCGGCGGGCGAGGCCTCGGGCCTCCGCCAGGTCGTCTCGCGCACGCGCGACATCGCCGCTGCAGATCGCGGTGAGGAAACGGCAGCGCAGCGCGTGGTAGCGCGCCAACGGATCAGCGACGGCGCCGGCCGCGCGGACCGCCTCCTCCGCCTCGTCGCGGCGAACGTCAAGAGTGTCCGGAGAGAAGATCGCCATCGCCCGGTCGGCCACGACGCCGATCAGCGACTCTGGTGCATCGATCCGCCGCACCACCTCCAACGCCTCGTTGCTCAGCGCCAAGCGTCGGTCCGGGTCGCCCGCGAACTCGAGCTCGTTGCTCAGCCGTGCAAGCAGCTCGGCGCGCTCGCAGGAGTCTGCCGGCCCGACCGCGGCGATTGCGTCCTCGAGGACTTCCACGCGCTGGTCGTCCACCTGCCCGGGACTGCTGTAGACGCGACCGCGCTCGTTGGCGAGCGCTGAGCGCACCAGTCGCGCCCTGTCGGACAGGCGGCGAGCCAGCTCGGAGGCCTCGAGGAGTGTTTCGCGCTGCTGCGAGAGCCCCGCCAGTGCCTGCGCCTGGCCGAGGCGAATCAGCAGCTCGCATCGCTCTTCGTCGGACGCCGCCGGATCCTCGGCGTGCAGACGCAGCGCCTGCTCGTACCATCCCACGCCCTCCTCGGGAGCGAGCTGCGCGAGCGCCCGGTCGCCTGCACGCGTCGCGTATGCCAGCGCCTTCTGTACGTCCGCTCCCGACGCCGACTTGCCGAAGTGGTATGCGAGCTCGGCAGCGCGCGCATCTGTCTGCGATCCACACAGCTGCTCGAGGGCAACGGCCACGCGGTGATGACCGCGCCTGCGCCGCGCGGGACCGATGTTGTCGTACAGCGTGTACTCGACCAGCGCATGTGGAAACTCGAACTGCCGCTGGCTGCCGGGCAGTTCACGCAGCAGACGAGCCCGTACAGCGCCGTCGAGTGCCTCGGCAAGCTCGTCCTCATCGGCGGCGAGCGCCCTCAGCAGCAGCTCGGCGTCGAATTGACGCCCAATGATCGACCCCAAGCCGAGGACTTGAAGGGTGTAGCTGCCAAGTCGCCCCACACGGCGAAGGATCACCTCGCGCACGCTGGTCGGCAGGACAACCGCAGGATCACTCGACCACCGTCCCTTGGCGAGCTGGAGCTCGCCCGTCTCGCGGAGGTTGCGCAGGTACTCGCGGATGAAGAACGGGTTACCTAGGGTCTCGCGGTGGATCAGGGCAGCGAGCTGCTCGCTGCGTGAGTCGAGCTCGTGACCCGCGAGCACCTCCATCAGCGCAACCACTGATGGCGCGTCCAGCCCGTCGAGCTCGATCCGCGTGACCCCGTGGTCGCGGTGAAGACCCGCCAGCAGACCGGCCAGCGGGTGGCCGTCGCTCAGCTCGCCGCCGCGGTAGATGCCGATGAGCACCACCGGAGCCGTCCCAAGTTGCCCCACGAGATGGCGCAGCAGCTGAATCGTCGAGTGCTCGGCCCAGTGAAGGTCATCGAGCAGCACGAGCAGGGGCGTGTCCCGCGCTGCCGCAACGAAGAGGCCGACGACGGCCTCGAACATCTCGTAGCGCTGGGTCGTGGGATCCGAGGAGCGCGGCTCCGGCGCGCCGGATATGCGCGCGCGCATGCGGGGCACGATCCGCGCGAGCTCCACGCCATGGTCGGCCGTGTGGTGCTTGAGGAACGCCTCGGGAGCAAGGGCAATGAAGTGATCGAGCGCTGCCACGAACGGCTCATAGGGGACGGTCGCGTCTTCCTCGCACCGGCCGTACAGGACGACCATCCCGCGTTTGTGCGCTGCGACGGCCACGTCGGTGGCGATCGCCGTCTTACCGATACCCGGCTCTCCGGAGATGAGGATCACCTGACGAGCGCCTTCGTCGGCAGCTTGGATAACGCTGGCCAGGCTGGCCTTCTCGGCTTCGCGCCCGGCAAACCCCCGTGTCCTTGTCGCCTCGAGCAGCGGCGGGAGCGGGAGCGGGACCTCTGCGCTGTCTGCCTCTTCCCAGAGCACCTCATACGCGTGGGTGGCCGCGCTGAAGCCCTTCAACTCGACCATCCCGATGCTTTGGAAGGGCGCGGCGCCCGAGTCGCACAGCAGACGAATCGCCTCGCTCGCGAGAACCTGGCCGGCGGCAGCCTGGTCACAGAGCCTCGCAGCCTCGACCGGCGGCCGGCCGAACCAGTCGCCCGCCTCCGACACCGCATCGCCGGCGCTCAGGCCTACACGCACGTGGATCGGATCGGAGCTACGCCGGTTGCGGCGCGCCACCCGCTGCTGCGTGAGCACCGCGGCTTCGACGCCCGAGGATGCGCTCGGGAACGTGACCATCAGGCCGTCGCCGAGGTTCTTCACCTCGGTCCCGCCCCTGTCGTCCACCGCGTTGCGCAACAGCGTGAAGAGCTCCTGGCGGATGCCGTCCGCGGAGGCGGCGGGACTGTCTGCGACCCGGGCGGTTGACCCCACCATGTCCGTGAACATGATCGTCACGGTGCCTGTGCTGGAAGGCCTGTGCGTCTGCCTCACCCCTCTTCGTAGGCGTATGCGTTGCCTCAGCTAGCTAGCTATCTGTTCCTAATCCTCCACCCGACACGAGCTCCCGTCAAGGGGGGTGGACTTGACGCGACGAGCCACCTAGGATCAACCCATGGCGGAGGGGGTCGACGAGCTCGTAACACCCGAGCCGGCGAGCACGATCGGCGATGTGATCGCCCGCATGGAGGAGATCGAAGTATCGCTTCCCGAGACCGACGGCGTTGCGATCTTCAACCGGCTCTATCTCTCGGTTACCCGCGCGATTCAGAACGGAGTGCGGGACGTGTCCTTCAAGGACGAGGAGTTCGTCTCGCGACTCGACGTCATTTTCAGCAATCTCTACTTCAGGGCCGTCGCCGACGCGGCTTCGGGGCGCGCGTGCCCCGCCGCATGGCAGCCCCTGTTCGAGGCGCGCGGGCGGTCGGGACCGCGCAAGATCCAGTTCGCGCTGTGCGGGATGAACGCGCACATCAACCATGACCTTCCGGTAGCCGTGAAGGAAACATGGGTCGTTCTCGATAAGCACCCTGTCGCACACTCGCCTCAGCACCGCGACTTCAGGAGCGTCAACGAGGTACTTCGAGGCGTCGAGGCGGAAGTCAAGACACGGTTCATCAGGGGCACACTCGAGGCCCTCGTGGAGGCCACCGGCGGGGAGGGTGACAAGCTTGCGATCTGGTCGATCGCCGGGGCCCGGGAAGGGGCATGGCATCACGGGCTGACGCTGTACAGGCTGCGCGATCACGAGGAGCTCGAACGCGCCTATCTGGATGGACTCTCCTGCCTCGCCGCGATTGCGGGGCGGGGACTGCTCCTCTAGCGTGCGCCACAGTTCCGATCGCCATCCGCGGCTACCGCCGACGGTCGAACCCGGGTCGCGACCTTGCACGCGCTTGGGCCCAAGAAAGCGCGAGTTGTGAGCCAAGCCGTGGCGGCCAATAGAATCAGGGGCTCCCAGGGGCCATAGCTCAGCTGGGAGAGCGCCTGCTTTGCAAGCAGGAGGTCACCGGTTCGATCCCGGTTGGCTCCATAAACCGCACGTCTGCAGGGCTTTCGTGTTTGAGGCACAAGGCAGCCGAGTTCGCGGGGGCTCAGGGCTTCTCGGTCGGGCAATCGAGCGGCGCACGCGTTTGTTAGTTGACTATTTGCGCTTGAAGAAGACGAGCCTGTAGCCGTCTGGGTCGATGATCATGAACTCCTTGTTGCCGCGCAATGCGATCGGC
>DASZIU010000177.1:0-10606 GCA_035948815.1 Solirubrobacteraceae bacterium
CTGATGGTCTTCTCGGGAGTCCTCTCGAAGGTGGGAGCGTACGGCTTCCTTGCGATCGTGCTGCCGCTGTTCCCGCACGCGGCGGTCCACTTCCAGACGCTGATGCTGCTGATAGCGCTCGTCTCGATCATCTACGGATCGCTGCTCGCCTTCGCCAACACCGATGCGCGCCTGATCGTCGGTTACTCCTCGGTGGCGCAGCTCGGCTTCATCACGCTGGGGATCTTCGCCCTGGACCCGCAGGGGGCGCAGGGTGCGCTGCTGCAGATGGTCAACCACGGGCTGGTCGTCGCCCCGCTGCTGTTCATCGTGGCGCTGCTCGCCCAGCGCGCGGGCGGGTCTGAGGACCTGCGCGACATGGGCGGGATCGCCTTCCGGGCGCCCGTGCTGGCCGGGCTCTTCCTGATCGTCGCGCTCGCGACGCTGGCGATCCCCGGTTCGTCCAACTTCGTGGGCGAGTTCCTGATCCTGCTCGGCGTCTTCAACGCGAAGCTCGTGATCGCGATCATCGGGTTCAGCGGCGTGGTGCTCGCGAGCGTGTATGCGCTGCGCCTGTTCATCCGCTCGATGCACAACCGTGTTGGGCCTCGCGTGAAGTCCTACGACATCGGCCTTCTCGACGGGGCGGTGCTCGCGCCGCTGATTGCCGTGATCCTGTTCCTCGCGTTCTATCCGCAGCTGGCCCTGCATCGCAGCGAACCCTCCGTCAAGGCGTCCGTCGCCGGGACGCACGCCCCGCTGAGCGCTGGGTCGCGCACGCCGGTCGCGAGCACGGGTGCGGGTGCCGCCCGATGAACGCCGCAGCGGACACGCTGATCGCGAGCGCCCATCTGAAGGGCCCGCACGTGGACTTCGCCGGGCTCTCGCCGCTGCTCGCGCTGCTCGGCGGAGCGGCCCTCGTCCTGCTCGTGGGCCTACTCGGCTCGCGATGGATCCGCTCGAACGTCGTGCCGTCGGTCAGCCTGCTGGCCCTCGGGGCGGCACTCGGGCTCACGATCTGGCAGTGGCATTCGCAGAAGTCGATCGTCTCCGGAGCGCTGCGCATAGACGACCTGGCGCTGCTGCTGACGGTCGTGCTGCTCGCCGGAGGAGCGTGCGCGGTACTGCTCGCATGGCGGTCGCTCGCGGCCCGCGAAGCGGCGCATGGCGAGTTCCATGCGCTGCTGCTGACCTCGCTCGGAGGCATGGCACTGCTCGTCAGCTCCCAGAACACGGTCGCGGCCTTCATCGGCCTCGAGCTCCTGTCGATTCCGCTGTACGTCCTGTGCGCGACGGAGATGCGCCGCGAGCACTCGCTCGAGTCGGGGCTCAAGTACCTGATCATCGGCTCCGTTGGCTCGGCCACGCTGCTGTACGGCTTCGCGATGCTCTACGGGGCGACCGGCACCACCGATTTCACGGGGATCGCCACGGCGCTCTCCAAAGGCGGGCTCGCGACCGACCCGCTGACGCTCACCGGCATCGCGCTGTGCCTGGCCGGCCTCGGCTTCAAGGCCTCCGTCGCCCCGTTTCACCAGTGGACACCCGACGTGTACGAGGGTGCGCCGACTCCCGTGACCGCCTTCATGGCGGTCACCACGAAGGTCGCCGCGCTCGGCCTGTTGCTGCGCTTCTTCGACGTGGCGCTGATCGGCGCGCAGTCGACATGGGCGCCGGCGGTGGCGGCCCTCGCGGCCATCACGATCGTCGTGGGCAACGTCGGTGCGCTCGGCCAGTCCTCGCTGAAGCGGATGCTCGCCTACTCCTCGGTCGCGCAGGCCGGCTACATGCTCGCCGGGGTCGTCGTCGCGAGCAGGCTCGGCGCACAGGCGACCGCCTTCTACCTCGCCGTGTACCTGCCGATGAACATGGCCGCCTTCGCCGTGATCGTCGCGCGCGAGCGAGAGCTCGGGATCGGCGATTCGATGCGCTCGCTCGATGGCCTCGGCCGCGAACGCCCGCTGCTGGCCTGGCCGATGACCTTCGCCATGCTCGCGCTCGCCGGCATCCCAGCGACCGCTGGGTTCATCGGCAAGTTCTATCTGATCGACGCAACGGTGTCCGGGTCCTACACCTGGCTCGGCGTGATGATCGTCGTCGGGTCGATGATCTCGCTGGGCTACTACCTGCCCGTCGTCGCGGCGATGTGGATGCGCGAGGCGCCGGCGCCCACGGCGACCGGCGGCCCGCTGCCGGCGCTCGCGGGCGGCTCGCCCGAGCTCGACGCCGACCCCCCGCCGGCGCGGGAACCGGAGGGGCTCTCCCCCGCCTTCCCGCAGACGGCGCCGCGGGCCCAGCCCGAGGTCATGATCGTGGCGCTCCTCGGCGGAGCCGCGACGATCTTCTTCGGCATCGTCCCGCAACCGCTGTTCGATTTCGTGCGTCACGCCGGAAGCGCGCTCGGCCTGCTCTGAGGCGCTCGGCCGAGCTGCGCGGCGAGCAGGCGCAGCACCGCCGCGCCCCCTTCAGGCGGCGCTCGCCTGATAGAGGTGCTGATCGGGGATCCGCCGGATCTTCCTGCGCTTGGGCTCGCTGAAGCCCGCGTCGCGCATCAGCTCGGACAGCTCGGAGGCGCTCGGAAGGTCAGCGCCGGAGGTGAGATGGAAGAACAGCCCCAGCGCCGCGGCCGACGCGCGCTGGCGAGTCTCGGGCGCGCGGAACATGTCGAGCACGGCGAGCGTCGCCCCGGGGTTCATCGCCGCGCGCAGGCGCGCGAGGAGGATCGCGATCTGCTCGGGTTGCAGGTGATGGATGATGTCGAACACGAGCACGCCGTCGTAGGGGCCACCGAGGTCTGCGGCGAACATGTCGCCGTCGCGATGGGCGACGCGATCGCTCATGCCGGCCTTGGCGATTATCTGGCGCCCGACGCGCGCGCTGCCCGGCAGGTCGAGCACCGTCGCCTGGAGCGTCGGATGGCGTCGGCAGAGCGCGGCCGAGAACCATCCGTGCGCTCCCGCAACATCGAGCAGGGCGGCGGGGTCCTTCGGAAGGCGGATCGCCTTGGCGACTTCGTCGGCGGACAGGCGCGCGAGCTCATACTGGCCCGTGATGTAGACGCGCCAGTACTCCTCGTCCTCGGCGGGCTCGCGGTGGATCTCGAAGCTCCCGCCCTCGCGCAGGATTCGCTCGAGGTCGCCGTACCACTCCCAGTAGGTGGCCGTGTGCTCGAGGAAGGTCCCGATGTAGGAGTCGGAGTCGGGGTCGAGCCACTTGCGTGCGCGCTTGGCGATTGAGAACGTGTGGCCGTGCTGGTCGAGGATCTCCATGCCGGCGAGGTTCTCGCACAGCAGCCGCGTGCCGGGCACCTGCAGCTCGAGCTCCTCGGCGACGCGCCCGGCCGTGGCAGGGGCCTTGAGGAGCACGCCGAAGACACCGAGCTTCTGCGCGACGCCGACGGCCCGACCCGCGACCATCCCGTACATCGCGTAGGCGCCGGGCATCGGCGCGAGGTTCAGTCGGATCGCGACCCGCTCGAGCGGGTCGTCGGCAATCGGCCGCATCCTCACGGAGCCGAAGCTTAGCCCTGTGCAGCGGCCTCCGTGATGCGCCCCGAGGCGCGCGCGGCCTCTTCGGCCTGCTGCAGCTGGCGCTCGACGAGCTCCAGGCCGGCGTCCCAGAAGCCGGGATCCGAGAGGTCGACGCCGACGATCGCCCCGAGCTCCTCGGGGCTGCGCGAGCCCCCGGCGGCGAGCAGCTCGAGGTAGCGCGGGACGAGCTCGGGGCCCGTCTGCTCGTAGCGCTGGTAGACCGACAGCGCCAGCAGCTGGCCGTAGGCGTACGCGTAGACATAGCCTGGGCTGCCGATGAAGTGCGGGATGTAGGACCACCAGCCGCGGTAGCCCTCGGTGACCTCGACGGAGTCGCCGAACATCTCGGACTGGCTCTCTGCCCAGAGCTCGCCGAACCGGTCCACCGACAGCTCCCCCTGCTCGCGCCGCTCGGTATGCACGAGATCCTCGAAGCGGTTCATCGCCACCTGACGGAAGACGGTTGCGATCGTGTCCTCGAGGTTCTCGGCGAGGAGCGCGAGCCTCGAGCCGGGCGAGCTGTCCTCCTCGAGCAGCCTGCCGAAGACGATCGTCTCGCCGAAGACGCTGGCGGTCTCGGCGAGCGTCAGCGGCGTGCTCTGGTGAAAGATGCCCTGGCGGGCGGCCAGCGCGAAGTGCACGCCGTGGCCCAGCTCATGAGCGAGGGTGAGCACGTCGCGCCGGCGAGAGGTGAAGTTCAGCAACACGTAGGGGAACACCGACGGCACCGCGGCCGCGCAGAAGGCGCCCCCGCGCTTGGCCGGGCGCACCGGCGCGTCGATCCGCCGCTCCTCGAAGAAGCGGCCCGCGAGCGAGCCGAGCTCGGGCGAGAAGGAGGAGTAGCAGTCGAGCACGATCTCCCGGGCGCGCGCGAAGGAGTAGGGCACCTCATCGGCGATCACGCTGGCGCTGCGGTCATAGTCGGCGAGCCGCTCCACCCCGAGCAGCTGGGCCTTGAGCCGATACCAGCGGCGGGCCAGCTCGTAGCGGCCGCGTACCGCCTGCAGCAGCGCCTGCACCGACTCGTCGCTCGCCTCGTTGGCGAGGTTTCGCGCCGCCAGCCAGTGCGGATAGCTGCGCAGCCGGTCGTCGGTGGCCTTGTCGGCGAGCAGCGTGTTGAACAGGAACGCTCGCGTGCGAAGCCCCGGCGACAGGGCGGCCGTCACGGCCTCGGCGGTGTTGGCGCGCACGTCACGGTCGGCGAGCGACAGACGGCTCAGCGCGACGTCGAGGGCGACCGTCTCGCCGCCGTCGGCGCCCGAGACCTCGCGCGTGGCCGAGCCCGCCGGCAGCTGCACCTCGATCGCCGAGGTCAGCTCCTCGAACAGGCGCGTCCAGGCGCTGGATCCCGAGACCGCCTTCTCGGCGAGGATCTTCTCCTCCGGCTCGCTGAGCATGTGCTCGCGGTAGCGGCGCACATTGCGCAGGTGGTGGCGACAGAAGTCAAGGCCATCTCCCGACAGCAGCTCCTCGGCACGCTCGTCGTCCAGCGCGGCCCACTCGAGCTCGAAGAACAGGAGGGTCGTCTGGATCTGCGTCTCCTGCTCCTGCACGCGCTGCAGCAGGGCGCCGTTGGCCGGGTCGGCGGTGTCGGTCGCGAAGCGCAGCGCCGCATAGTGGCCCGCGCGCGAGACGAGCTCTTGGATCTCGCCCAGCTCGGTCATCGCCTCGCGGAGCTCACCGGCGTCGAGCTCGGCGACCCGGCCGGCGTAGCGCTCGGAGAAGCCCTTCGAGCGCTCGAGGGCCTCCGTCAGCCGCCGCTCGACGCCCTCCTTGCCCTCGCCTTCGACAAGTGGTTCGAGGTCCCACGCGGTCGCCTGGAGCTCAGCGTCGGCCGCGTCGGAGGGGGCTTGAATGGCCATCGGTCGGAGCTTAGCTGCGATCGCCGAGAGCCGGACCGGCTACTCGCTGGCGAGCGCCGCGAGCACATCCAGGCGCGCCGCCCGGCGGGCCGGGGCCTGGGCGGCGAGCAGCCCAGCGATCGCCGCGACGACGAGCAGGATCACGAGCGTCGGGACCGGAATCGACTGCTTGAATTCCGAGCCCGAGAGCGTGAGCGATGTGACGAGCACCGCACCCACGACCCCGATCACGAGGCCGAACACGCCGCCTATCAGCGCGGTGATCAGGGACTCGTAGCGGATCATCTGGCGTATCTGGCGCCGCGAGGTTCCGAGCGCCCGTAGCATCCCCAGCTCGCGGGTGCGTTCGTAGATCGACAGGATCAGCGTGTTCACGATCCCGAACATCGACACGATCACCGAGAGCGCCAGCAGCACGTAGATCAGCGCCAGCAGCGTGTTGATCTGGTTGGCCTGGTCCTGCTTGAACTGCGCGGCGGTCCGCGAGCGCGTCTGCGGGAAGCTGGCCGCCAGGAGCCTGTCGACGGCCGGCTGCACCTGCGCGTTGCTCGCTCCCGGAGCGTAGGAGACGAAGTCCAGCGCGTCGTCGCGCTGGCCGAAGGCCTGCCGGGCGAGCGGCAGGCTGATCGTGAGGTTGCCGAGCAGGCGGGCGTTGTCGGAGGCGATGCCGACGATCCTCAGCGAGATCCGGCGGTCGCTGGGGGTGAGCACGGTGAGCGTGCTGCCGACCTTCAGGTGATGGGATTCGGCGTAGCCCTTGGTCGCGACGGCGCCGCTTTCGTCGAGCTGGCCGAGAACGGCATTCGAGCCGTGCTGCCATTCGACCCGGTAGACGCTCGCGAAGGAGCCCGGGTCGATCGCGGTGATCGTGGAGTTGTTGGTGCTTCCGTTGACGCGTCCCTGGCTGAAGGCGATCGGCGTGACGCTCTTGACGCCGGTCACGCTCCGCAGCGCGGGTGCGACCAGCGCCGGGATGCCCTGTTCGTTGTTGCCGGCCTGCGAGTTCTCGACGATCAAGTTGCCGGCGAAGGACCGGCTGACGGCCTGGTTGATCGTCGCCTTGGTGCCCGCCGCGAGCACTGCGACGAAGGCCACGAGCGCGATCCCGACGGTCAGGGCAGCGGCCGTGATCAGGGTCCGCGCGGGCTGGCGCACGGAGTTCTCCTCGGCCAGCTGGCCCGTGATGCCCCGCCAGCGCACGAGCCCGCCGAGCACGCGTGCGAGCCCGCGGGTCAGCCGGTAGCGCGGCCCGCGAGCTCGCTGGCGCAGGCGCACGTACAGGAACACGGCGCCGATCGCCGCGAAGATGGCGATCGTCCCGATGCCCTGGCCTTCGACGATCGCGACGATCAGCCGCACGGCGATCAGGGCCAGGAGCACGGGCACCGCGTAGCGCCCGCGCGTGATCGGGGTTCGCCGGGGGATCTCGACGCCCTCGCGCATCGCCGCCAGCGGCGGCACGCGCGTTGCGCGCAGCGCCGGCGGCAGCCCGGCGAGCAGCGTCACGAAGATCCCGACGAGGAGCGAGACGACGATCGTCCTGGTTTCGACCACGGTGCCGTTGTGCGGAAGGTCGGCGCCGAACGCCTTGAACAGCGCGTTGAGGCCCGGGGCGAGCGCGATTCCGCCGGCCAGGCCCAGCGCGGCGCCGACGACGCCCAGCATCAGCCCTTCGTAGACCACCGATCGCATGATCTGGGCCCGTGAGCTCCCGAGCGTCCGCAGCAGGCCGAACTCGCGCGTGCGCTGGGCGACGGTGATCGAGATCGTGTTGAAGATGATGAACGCGCCCACGACCAGGGCGACGTAGGCGAATACGAGCAGGAACGTGCGCAGGAAGCTGAGGTTGTGTTCGAGGTCCGAGGTGTCCTTGGCCGCCTGCTGGGCCCCGGTTCGCACCTGGACCGTCGGCGGCAGGACGGCGCGTATGCGGTCGCGCAGCTGGGTCGGGCTCACACCCGGCGCCGCCGCGACGTCGAGCTGGTCGAAGTGGCCGGGAAGGCCGATCACCCGCTGTGCCTCGGGCAGGATCAGGATCGCGGCGCCCGCTCCACCGAAGGACTGCCCGCCGCCGAACCTCGTGATGCCGACGATCGTGTAGCGCTTGGCCGGCGCCGAGCCGGCGACGATCATCTGCTCGCCGAGCTTCAGGTTGGACCTGTTGGCCGTAGCTTCGTCGATCGCGACCTCGTTCGCGCTTTCGGGGAAGCGCCCTTTGACCGCCGTGAACGAGCGGAACCGCTTGGGCGACAGCGAGGCGATGAACGCCGGGGCGCCCCCGTTCGTCAGCCGTTTGCGGTTCGTGTCCAGGAACGTCCCGGGCGTGAAGATCGACCCGGCGGCTTCGGCGACGCCGGGCGTGGCGCGGACCTGAGCGAGCATCTGCTCGGTGATCGGCGAGGTCTGCGAGCGGGTGTTGCGCCCGAGCGTCTGGGTGGGCGTCACGACGACGTCATGCCCCCGGTTGGCGACCGAGAAGATGCTCGCGAACGACTTGTTGATCGTGTCGGTCAGCACATAGGTGCCCGCCATCAGCGCGACGCCCAGCGCGATCGCGATCGCCGTCAGCAGGACCCGCAGCTTGCGCTGCAGAAAGCCCCGCAGGACGAGCGAGAGCATCAGCCCACCGACTTCATCAGGTCAAGCGCCTCCTCGGAGGTGACCGAGTCGCCGTCGTGCACGATCCGACCGTCGGCCAGGAGCAGCAGCCGATCGGCGAACGATGCAGCGTGGGCGTCGTGCGTGACCATCACCACGGTCTGACCGAAGTCGTCGACGGCGTGGCGCAGCAGCTCCAGCACGTCACCCGAGGCTTTCGAGTCGAGGTTGCCGGACGGCTCGTCGGCGAAGACCACGGTCGGACGGGAGATCAGCGCCCTGGCGATCGCCACCCGCTGCTGCTGGCCCCCGGAGAGCTCCGCCGGCCGGTGCGTGAGCCGGTCGCGGATCCCGACCGTGTCGATCAGCTGGTCGAACCACTCGCGATCGGGCTTGCGCCCGGCGATCGACAGGGGCAGCAGGATGTTCTCCTGCGCGTCCAGGACGGGCAGCAGGTTGAACGTCTGGAAGATGAAGCCGATCCGGTCACGGCGCAGCTGCGTAAGCTCGCGATCGCCGAGCTTCGTGAGCTCGACGCCGGCGATGCGAACCGTCCCGGAGGTCGGCCGGTCGAGGCCCGCGAGGATGTGCATCAGGGTCGACTTGCCCGAGCCCGAGGGGCCCATGATCGCCGCATACCGGCCCGCCGGGAAGTCCACCGTCACGCCCGCAAGGGCGTCGACCGCCGCTTCCCCTTCGCCGTAGCGACGGTGAATGTCGACGGCCTCCACGATCCCCTCGGAGTCGTTGGCGCCGGCTGGCTGAGCCATCGTCGGGGAGTCTAGACAGAACGCCCGAAGTGGTAGGTACCATCGTCCGCCCCATGCACGAGACGACCCCGACGGTGTTCCTGATCGCCCGTCCCTCGATCGATCTCGAGGGCATGGGCGGCTACCTTCGGGACGTCGGCGGCGAGTCCTGGCTGGAGCGCCGGACGTCCGAGGCTGACGGCCATCCGAACGGCGGCGAGCTGCTCGTCGAGTTCGGGGGACGGGCCTGCTACCGCAGCTGGGAGCCGGGCCTGAACCCGAACGTGACCAAGATCAGGACCGACCAGCGCGAGTACTTCGCGAACATCCTGCGCTCGGCCCACGGCAGCGTGCTCGAGCACGCCAACTACTCGTTCGCGCTGCGGAACGTTTCACGCGTGTTCTGCTACGACGCGGAGACGGAGGTGCTGACCGCCGACGGGTGGAAGGCGTGGCCGGAGGTGGACGGATCCGAGACGTTCGCGACGCTCAACCCCGACAACGGGCACCTCGAGTACCAGCCGGCGACTGAGCATTTCGCGGCCGACTACGACGGGCCGATGTACCGCGTGTGCTCCGAGCAGGTCGACCTCCTCGTGACGCCGAACCACCGAATGTGGGTCAAGGCCTATGACACGCAGGCCAATAAGCGGGGCGAAGAGCCCTACCGCATACGGCTGGCCAGCGAGATCCTGGGGAAACGAGTGGCTTACCAGAAGACCGCCATCTGGGTGGGCCAGGAAACCGGGACCGTCGAAGTTCCTGCGACCAGTCGGGCATGGCGAAGGCGCGACTCGATGGTCGAGACCGTGCGACACTACGGCGGAGCCGCATTTCCGCTCGAGGAGTTTGCTCGCTTTCTAGCCCATTGGCTGGCGGAGGGCTGCTTGAACGGGCACCAGATCTGCATCTCACAGAATCGCGGTACGGCTCTCGACGCGATCGTCGAGAACATCCGCTCAATGGGCCTCCGCGCGTACGTACCCGAGACCGGACACGGAGTGGTCCGGACACAGAATGTGGCGCTTCGCGACTCGCTCGCCAACTGTGGACGGCGCGCCCACGCCAAGCGGGTTCCTGCTTACGTACACACCTGGGGACCGGCGATACTGAGAATCTTCCTTGACGCGTATGTCGACGGCGACGGCTCACGCCGGAAGGACTCCAACCATTGCGTCATCTACACGGCGTCGCGCGAGATGGCGGATGACCTTCAGATCCTGGCGATCAAGGCGGGCTGGTCGGCGAATATCCGCGTGGACGACAGAACTGGCCTGCGTCGGGTGATGGCAAGCGGTCAGGAATTCCGCAATGCACGCCCGAACTACATCGTCTCGCTCGTGAAGACCCGTACGCACCCCCTCGTCAACCACGGCGGCAGATCACACGACGCTTGGGAGCACTACAAAGGCAAGGTCTACTGCGTCAAGGTTCCGAACGGGTTGCTGTTCGTACGACGAAACGGCAAACCAGTGGTCTCCGGAAATACCCACGAGCTGATTAGGCATCGCGCCGGCTCCGCCTTCAGCCAGGAGAGCCTGCGCTACGTGCGCTTGACCGACATCGGCTTCCGCGTGCCTCCCGCGCTGGAGCCCGTGCGCCAGCAGGTCATATCGATCGTGGAGCAGCTCGAGGAGTTTCAGGTGACCGCGGCCAAGGAGCTCGGGATCGACGAGGACGGCGTCCCGTTCCACGTCAAGAAGGAGGTCACCTCAGCGCTGCGCCGGCTCGCGCCGACGGGCCTCAGCACCGACATCGTCTGGACCGCCAACGCCCGCACGCTGCGGCACGTGATCGAGATGCGAACCGCCGAGGGAGCCGAGGAGGAGCTCCGGCTCGTGTTCGACAAGATCGCCCGCATCATGCAGTCAGAGGCCCCGGGCCTGTT
>DASZIU010000178.1:0-19183 GCA_035948815.1 Solirubrobacteraceae bacterium
GCCCCGCCATCGCAGCTCCACGACGCCCTCGCGCACGAGACGCTCGAGTCGGTCGCGCTCGCCGGCGCGCTCGGGGCCGAAGCGGCCACCGAGGCCGCGCGCTGCTGGCTGCAGACACTTCGCCACGTAAGCCTGTCGATCACCGGCCAGGACCTGCTGGACGCCGGTATCCCGGAGGGGCCGCAGGTGGGATGGCGCCTGACGGCCGCCCTGCACCGAAAGCTCGACGGTGAGCTCGCCGACGGGCGCGAGTCGGAGCTGCAGGCCGCCCTGGAGGCGCAGCCGTGAGCGACGCGATGCTGAGCGTGGAGCTGCCGGGCGGCGCGCAGGCGCTGTTCACCACGCGTGCGCAGGGCAACATGTCGAGCGTCGCCGGCGAGGGCTGCGAGGAGGCCGGGGGGGCGCGCGAGCGTCTGCGGGCCGAGATCGGCGTGGAGCGGCTCGCGCGCGGCTACCAGGTCCATGGCGACGTGGTAGCTCTCGTGCGGACGCTCGCCGACGTGCAGGACGAGGCCCGCCCCCGCAGCAGCGCCGACGGACAGGCGACGACGCTGAGCGGCGTGGGTGCGATGGTGCTGACGGCCGACTGCCTGCCGGTCGCGCTGGCGAGCCCGAGCGCGGTGGCGATGCTTCACGCCGGCTGGCGCGGCCTGGCGGCGGGCGTGCTCGAGACCGGCGTCGCGGCGATGCGCGAGCTCGGCGGCGAGCAGGAGATCGTCGCGGTCATCGGCCCGGGGGCCGGCGGGTGCTGCTATGAGGTCGGTCCGGAGGTACACGCCGCGCTCGGGCGCTCGGGTGAGCGTGCCGCGCGAATCGACCTGAGAGCGATCGCGCGGGAGCGCCTGGTTGGGGCGGGCGTCGCAGACGTCACCGACGTCGCCGCATGCACGATCTGTGACGAGCGCTTCTTCTCCCACCGCCGGGAAGGCGCGCGCGCCGGACGTCAGGCGGCGCTCGCGTGGCGCGCGTGACCCCGAGCCTCAGCGTCGAGCGCGTCAGCGAGAACCTGACGCGGATCGAAGGCGAGCTCGCGGCCGCGGCGGCGTCGGCTCCGCCGGCTCCTGGCGGCGGCCGCAGGTCGCCTGCCGAGGTGCTCGCGGCCGTCAAGTACCTCCCGGCCGAGCAGCTCCCGAAGCTCGCGCAGGCCGGGATCAGGCTCGTCGGCGAGAACCGCGCGCAGGATCTGCAGGCCAAGGTGGCCGCGCACGGCGAGCTGTTCGAGTGGGACTTCATCGGCCAGCTCCAGAGTCGGCGGGTCCGGCTGATCGTGCCGCATGTCCGCCTGATCCACTCGGTTGCGTCGGACTCGGCGCTGCGCGAGCTCGAGCGCCATCGCGAGGCGGCGCAACCGGGAATGCGCATCCTGATCGAGGTGAACGTCGCCGGTGAGCAGGGCAAGGCCGGCGTCCCTCCGGAGCAGCTCGACGAGTTCATCGCTCGCGCGCCGGTGCCGGTGGCCGGGCTGATGACGATGCCGCCCCTCGCCGGGGACCCCGAGCAGAGCCGTCCGTGGTTCAGGGCGCTGCGCGAGCTGGCCGACGAGCGGGGGCTCGGGGAGCTCTCGATGGGCACCTCTCAGGACTACCTCGTCGCGGCCGAAGAGGGCGCGACTGTCGTGCGAATCGGCACGAACCTATACGATTAGTCGCCGGTTCGCCAAGGCTCCGACCCTGCCAGTCTCTAGCATCAGCAGGGAATCCGGTCCGCCGGGCGAAAACGCACTACACGTATGGCCTTCCGCGACTCCTGGCATCGCGCCCTCGTTTACTTCGGCCTAGCCGAGGAGTATCACGACGGCTATGAGGAGGAGCCGGGGCCCGAGGCGGAGATCGAGGACCGCTACCGCGAGCGCCCCAACGTGCGCCGCCTGCGCCGCAGGCGCGACGAGTTCGACGACATCTTCGCCGAGGAGGACGCCGAAGAAGGCGGCCGCGCCCGCGGCCGCACCGCCGTGCTGAAGCCGGTCCGGGGCAACGGCGACGTGCGCGTGCACCTCGTCGTGCCGAAGTCGTTCAACGACGCGCAGCAGATCGCCGACAAGTTCAAGGACTCGATCCCGGTGATCCTCAATCTCCAGGGAACCGAAACCGACCTCTCCAAGCGGCTGATCGACTTCGCCTCCGGCCTCACCTATGCGCTCGACGGAGGGATGCAGAGGATCGCCGACAAGGTCTTCATGCTCACCCCGCGGAACGTCGAGATCTCGGCCGAGGAGCGCGCGCGGCTGATCGAGAAGGGCTTCTTCAACCAGTCCTGACGCCTTCCCGGCGCCAGGCGCGGCCTCGGTCCACCAGACCGAATAGCCTGAGCCACTCATGCAGATAGGCCTGATCGGTTGTGGGAACATGGCTCGTGCCCTCGCCCGCGGATGGGGGCGGCCGCTGGTGTGCGCCGACCCGATCGCCGAGCGCGCGCGCAGCCTCGCGGCCGAGGTGGGCGGCGAGGCGCTGGCGAGCAACGAGGAGGTCGCGCGCCGGGCCGAGCTCGTCGTGCTCTGCCACAAGCCCGCTCAGCTCCAGGAGGTGGGGCGCGAAGTGGCGCCGCACGCGCAGGCGGTCGCCTCGATCCTCGCGGTCACGCCGCTCGGCGCGCTCGAAGCCGCATACCCCCAACTGCCCGTCTACCGCTTCATGCCCTCGCTGCCGGTCGAAGTGCGTCAGGGGGCAGTCGTGCAGGCCGCCGGCCCGCCGCGCGAGGAGCGGCTTGACGCGGCCGTGCGGGAGCTGTTCGCCGAGCTCGGGACCGTCGTCGTTCTCGAGGATCGGCTGCTCGATGTCGCGATGGGCCTGATGGCATGCGGTCCCGCCTACGTCGCGCTCGTCGCCGAGGCGCAGGTCGATGCGGGCGTCCGCTACGGCGTCCCCGCCCGGCAGGGCGCGGAGCTCGTGGTGCAGACGCTGGCCGGCACCGCCGAGCTGCTCAGGCGCCGCGAGTTCGACACGCTCGCCGTGCGTCGTGAGGTGAGCTCACCGGGTGGGCTCACGGCCCGCGGGCTCGCCGCGCTCGAGCAGGGCGGGGTCCGTGCGGCGTTCGACCACGCGATGGCGGCCGTCGTCCAGGAGCCCGCCGCATGACGCTCGTGCTGGCCAGCGCACGAACGCAGATCGCCGACTTCCTGTCGACGCTGATCTACGTGTACACGCTGCTGATCATCGTCTACATCGTCATCAACCTGCTGTTCGCGGTCGGGCTGCGCCCGCCCTACTCGCGGGCGACCGACGTGATCCTGCAGTTCCTGCGCGACATCTGCGAGCCGTTCCTGCGGATCTTCCGCCGCATCCTTCCGACGTTCGGAGGCCTCGACTTCAGCCCGATCCTGGCGATCTTCACGCTGCAGATCATCAACCGGCTCGTCGTCGAAAGCCTCATCCACGGCTGAGCGGCTCTCGATGCCGCCGATCGCAGATCGGGCCCGCCGCCGACTGGGACGCGCGGGGACGGCATGGACGCTTGCCGGGCTCGTGGCGATCGTCGTGATCGCGATCGACCAGCTGACCAAGAGCGCGATCGAGAGCTCGATCGTCCCCGGCGAGGAGCGGGGGGTGCTGCCCGGGATCGAGCTCGTGAACACACGCAACCAGGGCGTCGCGTTCGGCTTCCTTCCCGGCAGCCATCTCGGCGTGACGATCCTGATCGGGGTGGCGCTGCTGGCGCTGCTCGCCTACTTCGCCAGGCATGCCTCGCTGCCGCTGATCTGGCTGCCGACCGGGATGCTCGTCGGGGGCGCGGTCGGGAACATCGTCGATCGCCTGCGCCACGGGTCCGTGACGGACTTCATCAAGTTGCCGCTCGGATGGCCTCCGTTCAACCTCGCCGACACGTCGATCACGCTCGGCATCCTGATTCTGTTCGTGGTGATCGAGCGCTCGAGGCGACCGCAGCCATGAACGCCGGCGCCCAGCTCAGGATTGCCTTCGAGGACGAGCACCTGCTCGTCGTCGACAAGCCCGCCGGACTGGTGGTGCACCCGGCACGGGGCCATCGCGAGGACACGCTCTCCCAGCTGCTCGCGCCCCAGCTCGCGGGCGGCGACCCCGAGCGCGCCGGCATCGTGCACCGGCTCGATCGCGACACCTCGGGGCTGCTCGTCGTCGCCCGCTCGGCGGAGGCGCACAGGCTGCTCCAGGCCGCGCTGTCGGCGAGGAGGATCGAGCGTGAATACCTCGCGCTGGTCGAGGGACGGCCGCCCGCACGGACTGGGACGATCGAGGCTCCGATCGGCCGTGACCCGCGCGTGCGCACACGGATGGCGGTCGGCGGCGCCGCGGCGCGCGACGCCCGGACGCATTTCACGCTCGAGCGGGCGCTGAATGGCACCTCGCTGTTGCGGCTGAAGCTCGAGACGGGGAGGACGCACCAGATCCGCGTGCACCTGCAGGCGATCGGCCATCCGGTCGTCGGCGACCCCGAGTATGGGACGGCCGGGATGCTCGGCCTAGAGCGCCAGTTCCTGCACTCCGCCCGCCTGTCCTTCGATCATCCGATCACGGGCGAGCGCGTCGACGTCAGCTCGCCGCTGCCGCCCGACCTGAAGACCGCGCTGGAGCGCGCCGAACAGCTATCCTGATCGGCCTGTAGCCAACTGATCTTCGACCCGTGCGGCAGAGGATCGCGGCCCTGCCCGGAAGCCGATGTGAGAAGGCCTCCGGGTCCGCTCCAGCCGCACGGACTTACAAGCAACACAAATAAAGGGAGTAGCCCGTGGCTGAAGTCGGCATTGCGGAGCTGCTGGAGGCCGGCGTCCATTTCGGCCACCAGACGCGTCGTTGGAACCCAAAGATGCGCCGTTTCATTTTCGGCGAGCGCGGCGGCATCTACATAATCGACCTGCTCAAGACCTCGGCGGCGCTGCGGCAGGCGCAGGAGTTCGCCTCAAGCCTCTCGCACCGCGGCGGCACGGTCCTGTTCGTCGGGACCAAGAAGCAGGCGCGCGACACCATTCGCGACGTCGCGCAGGCGGCCGACATGCCGTTTGTCAACCACCGCTGGCTGGGGGGGCTGCTGACGAACTTCGAGACGATCAGCCAGCGGATTCGCCGCCTGCACGACCTCGAACGCTATGAGACGGAGGGGCAGCTCGAGCTGCTGCCGACGCGCGAGCGGATGGCCGCGCAGGCCGATCTCGCCAAGCTGCGCGCGAACCTCGGCGGGGTCAAGAACATGCAGCGAGTCCCCGACGCGATGTTCGTGATCGATCTGAAAACAGAGGCGATCGCGGTCAAAGAGGCCCAGCGCCTACGGATCCCGATCATCGGCCTCGTCGACACGAACTGCGACCCCGACGGGATCGACTTCGTGATCCCCGGAAACGACGACGCGATCCGCTCTTGCGCGTTGATCACCCAGGCGATCGGCCAGGTCGTCGCGGAGGGGCATTCGGTCTTCCGCGCCGAGGAGGAGCGAGCGCGCCAGGAAGCGGAGGAGAAAGCCCGTATCGAGGCCGAGGCTCGCGCCAGGCGCGAAGCCGAGGAGCAGGCGAAGCGGGAGGCCGAGGAGCAGGCGCAGAAAGAGGCCCAGGACAAAGCGACGGCCGAACGTGCCGCGGCGGCGGCAGCCGCGCAGCAGACCTCGCCAGAGTCGACGCCCGTGCCACCCGCGCCGGCCGACCCCGCAACACTCGAGCCCGGCAGCGAGACGGTCACGCCGACAAGCGCCGGCCCCGACGCCCGCCAGCCGGCCAACCCGCAGTCGGCTCCCGCCGAGACGATCGCCGAAAGCGCGGAGGGCGAGGGACAGCTCGCCGAGGGTGCACAGTCCGAGACCCAGCCTGCCGAGGCGCCGGCGGCGGAGTCGCCGCCAGCCGAGGCTCCCGCAGCGGAGGCCGAGGAGGCCCCGGCGACGGAGGGCACGAGCGCCTCCGGCGACGGCGAAGGCACGCCCGAAGGCGCTGAGGCCGAGAATGCCGAGAAGACGACGGAGGCAGCGGCAAAATGAGCACCGCTGAGATCGCAGCGAAGGACGTCAAGGCCCTGCGCGAACGAACGGGCGCTGGGATGATGGACTGCAAGAAGGCCCTGACGGAGGCCGAGGGAGACATCGAGAAGGCGATCGAGATCCTGCGTGTCAGGCAGGGCAAGAAGATCCAGGACCTGGGTGAACGTGCGGCGACGGAGGGCACCGTTCAGGCCTACATCCACCCGGGCGCCAAGGTCGGGGTGCTGATCGAGGTCGACTGCAACACGGACTTCGTCGCAACCAACGAGGACTTCGTCAGCTTCGCGCGCGATGTGGCGCTGCAGATCGCCGCGACCCCGACGGTCCTGTACGTCTCCCGCGAGGACGTTCCCGAGGAGCTTCGCGCGGCCGAGGCCCGGATCTACGAGCAGGAAGCCGCGGACAAGCCGGAGAACGTGCGCGACAAAATCGTCTCCGGCAAGCTCGACGCCTGGCTGCAGACGATCGTGCTGCTCGAGCAGGAGATGCACAACCCGAAGTTCGAGGGCAAGACGGTTCAGCAGCTGCGGGACGAGCTGACGGCCACGACGGGTGAGAATGTCGTCATCCGCCGCTTCGTCCGTTTCGCCATAGGCCAGTAGCGCGACCCGCGGTATAGGCTCTCGGCGGCGATGGCCCCTGCCTTCGAACGCATCCTGTTGAAGCTCTCCGGCGAGGCGCTGATGGGCGATCTCGCGTACGGAACCGACCCGAAGCGGGTGGTCGCCGTGGCCCAGCAGGTCGCCGCGGTACGCGACCAGGGGGTGGAGGTCGCGATCGTCGTCGGCGCCGGGAACATCTACCGGGGCATGAAAGGGGCGGCGGCCGGCATGGACCGCGCGACGGCCGACTACATGGGCATGCTGGCGACCGTGCTGAACGCGCTGCCGCTGCAGGACGCGCTCGAGAAGATCGGCACGAACACGCGCGTGCAGTCGGCTCTGGGCGTCTCCGAGGTGGCCGAGCCATACATTCGCCGCCGCGCGATGCGCCACCTCGAGAAGGGTCGCGTGGTGATCTTCGCGGCCGGCACCGGAAACCCGTTCTTCACGACCGACACGGCGGCCGCGCTGCGCGCCGCCGAGATCCACGCCGAGATCATCCTGATGGCCAAGAACGGCGTCGAGGGCGTCTACAGCGCCGACCCCGCGATCGACCCGAACGCCACCTTCATCCCCGAACTCACCCACATGGAGGCGATCGAGCGGCGCCTGCGCGTGATGGACTCGACCGCGCTTGCGCTCTGCATGGAGAACGGGATGCCGTTGAACGTGTTCAACATGGACGACGAAACGAGCCTCGCGCGGATAATCTCAGGCGAGCGCGTGGGCACGCTCGTAACGACATCGCAAGGAGAACGCGAGGATGGCTGAAAATCTGATCGACGAGCTCCTCGATGACGCCCGCGAACGGATGGTCAAGTCGGTCGAATCCGCGCAGCACGAGTTCTCGACCGTGCGCACCGGCCGCGCCAGCCCCGCGCTGCTCGACCGGGTCGTGGTCGACTACTACGGGGCGATGACCCCGCTGAACCAGCTGTCCACGATCTCGGCACCCGAAGCGCGGCTGATCACTGTGCAGCCCTACGACAAGTCCTCGATCAAGGCGATCGAGAAGGCGATCAACGAGTCCGACGTCGGGTTGAATCCGTCCAACGACGGCAACATCGTGCGCCTGGTCGTGCCGGAGCTCACCGAAGAGCGCCGGCGCGATCTGGTGAAGGTGATTCGCAATCTCGCCGAGGAGGGAAGGGTCGCGGTTCGCAATGTGCGCCGGGACACGATGCACCACCTGCGCGAGCTCAAGTCCGCGGGGGAAGCGTCCTCCGATGACGAGCATCGCGCCGAGGTCGAGCTTCAGAAGCTGACCGACAGCCGGATAGGGGACCTCGACAGCCTCGTGAAGGGCAAGGAAGAGGAGATCCTCGAGGTCTGATGGCGGCCGCCCGGGAACGCGCGTCGGGCGCCGGCACGAGGGCGGCTGAGCCGGCGGCGGACCGTCAGGTCGCCCGGTACGTCGCGATCATCACCGACGGCAACGGCCGCTGGGCGCGAGCGCGTGGCCTGCCGGTGAACGAGGGTCACAGCGCCGGTGCCGACGCGGTCAAGGCCCGGCTGCGCGACGCGGCGCAGCTGGGGATCCAGGAGTTCACCGTCTACTCGTTCTCGACCGAGAACTGGTCGCGTCCCCCCGACGAGGTTCGCGGCCTGATGGAGATGTTCTCACGGCGGATCGCGGGGGAGACGCCCGAGCTTCATGAGGAGGGCGTGCGAATGCGGTTCATCGGGCGTCGCGAGGGCATCGGCAGCGCGCTGTCAGAAAAGATGGACTGGGCCGAGGAGCTGACGAGGGACAACACCAGGATCACCCTCTTCGTCGCGTTCAACTACGGCGGGCGCGCGGAGATCCTCGACGCCGCGCGCAGGTTCACCGGCACCACCGAGGAGGAGTTCCGGGCCTGCCTGTATGCGCCCGAGATGCACGACCCGGACATCATCATCCGCACCAGCGGCGAGCGTCGGCTGTCCAACTACCTGCTCTGGCAGTCCGCGTACTCCGAGCTGATCTTCCGCGAGGAGCTGTGGCCGGACTTCACGCGCGAGGCGCTGGAGGAGTCGCTCGCGGAGTTCTCCGCCCGCCGGCGCCGGTTCGGCGGCCGATGACCGGCGGCTGATGGTCGGCAGGCCCCACACTCCCTCGGGCGCGCGCTCGACCGGCAGGAACCGTCCGCTGGCTCCCTCACGGCCCCGGCCCGGCGCTCGCGGCGGCCGGCGCCCTCCGCGGCGCCGCCCTCGCCGCCCGCCCTCGGAGCTCCGTTCTCGCGTCCTGACCGCGGTGCCCCTGATCGCGCTCGCGCTGTTCCTCGTGATCGAGGGCGGGCTCGTGTTCACGATCGGGCTGCTCGTGCTCGGCGCGGCGTGCATGCACGAGCTCTACGGGATGTACGAGCGCGCCCACCCGGTCCGGCTGGCCGGCCTGATTGCGCTGGCGGGGCTTCTGTTCGCGGCACTGTACGGCAACCAGTTCCAGGTCCTGCTGGCGGCGGTCGTCGCGCTGCCGCTGCTCTTCCTCCTGACGCTCGTGCAGCGCCGCCCGAGCGTCGCGGGCATGTCGTTGACGCTGCTTGGGATCTACTGGATCGGCTTCGCACTGGCCCACGCGGTGCTTCTGCGCGGACTGCCGCACGGGCTTGGGATCGTGATCGACGTGCTCGTCGGCGTGTTCCTCGGCGACACCGCCGCGTATCTCGGGGGGCGGATGTTCGGTCGCCGCCCGCTGGCCCCGCACATCTCGCCGAACAAGACGGTCGAGGGACTCGTCATCGGGATGGCCTTCGCGATCCTCGGCGTGTGGATCGCCGGGCGCTACCAGGAATGGCTGCCGGGCACCCACGCGCTCGTGCTGGGCGTCGGTGTCGCGCTCGTCGCTCCCCTCGGCGACCTGTTCGAGTCGTTCGTCAAGCGCCAGGCGTCCGCGAAGGACTCGGGCGGCCTCTTCGGGCCGCACGGCGGCGCGCTGGACCGCCTGGACGGCGTTCTGTTCGCGGCCGTCGCCGGCTACTACATCTGGGCCGCGTACGTCTGAGGCGTGCCCGCTCGATCTAGATGAAGTCGTTGCCCGTGAGGATGTAGAGGAACGGGACGAACGGGACGATCGCGGCAACGCCCCAGGTGAGCTTCGCCAGGAATCCGATGTCGTTGCGGCCCAGGAGGTTGATCCAGATCAGGACCACAGCGACGGGGTGCAGGAAGCAAAGAAGGATCTCGACCAGTTTCTTCATGGCGGCTCCGTTCTCGAGGTGGGCCAGTGAGGCTACTGGGGTTCTCGCCCGCGACCTGATGTGGCGGTCCTACGCTGACGCGTCGATCGGGCGCGGTGGTCCCGGCGGGGAGCCGTGGAGGATCCGGTGAGCGAGGTCTCTGGCCTAGACTCGCCAATCGATGATCCTCGGTCGACCATGCCCGGATCGTCGGCCCGGCCGGCAAGTCAGCAAGGCGGGTGGCGATGGCGACGCGTAAGCGCCTTTTGATCCTCGGCTCGACCGGGTCGATCGGCACGCAGGCGCTCGACGTCTGCATGCGCAGCGACGAGTTCGAGCTCGTCGGCCTGTCGGCGGAGCGATCATGGGAGGGGCTGGTCGAGCAGGCGCGGGCGCACGGCGTGCAGCGGATCGCGCTCGCCGAGGAGCACGCCGCCGCCCGTGCGTCCGAGGTGTGGACCGAGGGGCAGGTGCTCGGCGGAGCGGAGGGTCTCGTGCGGCTCGTCGTCGAGTCGGAGGCCGACCTCGTGCTGAACGCGCTCGTGGGATCGGCTGGGCTGGGGCCGACCGTGGCCACGCTCGGCGAGGGGATCGACCTGGCGCTCGCCAACAAGGAGTCGCTGGTCGTGGGCGGGGAGCTCGTGACGGCTCTCGCGGAGGGCACGGGCGCTCAGATCATCCCGGTCGACTCCGAGCACACGGCGCTTCACCAGCTGCTCGCCGGACAGCCGCCCGGCTCGATCGAGCGCCTGACGATCACCGCGAGCGGCGGGCCGTTTCGCGGGCGCCACCGCGACGAGCTTCAGGACGTCACGGTCAAGGAGGCGCTCGCGCACCCCACCTGGGCGATGGGGGGCAAGATCACGATCGACTCGGCGACGCTGATGAACAAGGGGCTCGAGCTGATGGAGGCGCACCACCTCTTCGGCGCGCCCTACGAGCGGATCGACGTGGTCGTGCACCCCCAGTCGCTGATCCACGGCATCGTGCAGATGGCCGACGGGGCGATGCTCGCGCACATGGGGCCGCCGGACATGCGCATCGCGATCTCCTACGCGCTGCACGGCGGTGAAAGCGTGTGCCTGCCGGTCGTTGCGCTGGACCTGTCCGCCGTGGGGGCGCTGACCTTCGAGCCCGTCGACCTCGACGCCTTCCCGTGCCTGAGGCTCGCGCGCGAAGCGGCGCGGGAGGGCGGGACGGCTCCGTGCGTGCTCAATGCCGCCAATGAGGTCGCTGTGCATGCGTTCCTGAACGGCGGACTGCGCTTCCTGGAGATCCCGGTCGTGATCGAGCGGACGCTCGACGAGCTCGGCAGCGAGCCGGTACGGGCGTTCGAGTCGCTGTATGAGGCCGATCGCGAAGCGCGGCTGGTGGCCGGGGAAGCGATCGCGGCGCTGGCCTGAGCTGCCGTCTGTGGCCGCAGGCGCCGTCCGGAAGAACCCGGCGGCACCGAGCGCGATGTCGTCGCGGGCCGGACCTCTCAACCGGCGGGGCGCCGAGGACGGCCTGCGAGACTGAGGGCGTGAGCTGGTTCCTGACCCTCCTCGGGATCGTCGCGCTGATCATCCTGCACGAGCTCGGCCACTTCGCCGTCGCCAAGGCCGTGGGCATGCGCGTGGAGCGCTTCTCGCTCTTCTTCCCGCCCACGCTCTTCCGCATACGCCGCGGCGAGACCGAGTATGCGATCGGGGCGATCCCCGCAGGCGGCTACGTGAAGATCACGGGCATGAACCCGGAAGAGCTCGACGGGCTCGAGCCGGAGGTGGCGCGGCGGGCCTACTACGCGCAGGCGCCGTGGAAGCGAATCGTCGTGATCCTCGCCGGCCCGGGCGTCAACATCCTGATCGCGTTCGTGCTGTTCTGGGGGATTCTCGTGACGGGCAACCTCAACGGGGCGGGAGCGCTCGAAAGCATCAACCCGTCCGTCGCGACGGTGACGCCGACGGTGAAGGCGGTCGAGCGCGGTCAGCCCGGCGAAGGGGTGCTGCGCCCCGGAGACCGCATCGTCGCCGTCGAAGGCCGGTCTGCGACGTTCGCGTCGACGCTCGAGGGGGTCAACGCGCATCCCTGCGCGGGGCCGCTCGTCGAAGGGTGTCGCGCCGCCACTCCGGTCCATCTGAGCGTGCTGCGCGCGGGCCATCGCGTCAACCTCTCGATCTACCCCCGCTACAACATGCACGAACGGCGGATGCTGATCGGCTTCCGCTTCAGCGGCGTGCCCAAGCCGATCGGCCCGCTGACGGCGGCCTCGACCGCGCTGGACGAGATGTGGAACAGCACGAGCCACACGCTCACGGGATTCGTCAACGCGCTGACCAGCTCCAAGGCCCGCCACGAAGTCTCGAGCATCGTCGGGATCACCCGCGTCGGGCACGAAACCGTCTCGGCCGGCGCCGGGTACGCGATCGTGTTCCTCGGCTACCTCTCGCTGGTGCTCGCCGTCATCAACCTGTTCCCGTTCCTGCCGCTCGACGGCGGGCACATCGCGTGGTCGCTCGCGGAGAAGATCCGTGGCAGGCGGGTGTCGGTCATGGCGATGTATCGCTACAGCTCGGTTGGCATCGTGCTGCTGCTGTTCCTGGTCATCAACGGCGTGACCAACGACATCAATCGCCTGGCGGGTTGACGCATACCCAGCTCTTGACGAGCGGCCCGAAGCGCTCGGCCTGCGCGGGTCCGAACAGGGCTTCCATCTCGCCCCGGCGCAGCAGCGAGATCTCCTCCCAGCCTCTCGCGGCTCCGAGACGCCAGTAGCGCCGGCGAAGGCCGACCGGCAGCCAGTGCGCCGCGGGGAGCAGGGAATGGGGCTCGAGCGGGAATGAGGCCGCCGGCGTCTGCACGAACCAGCCGCGCCCCACGCGGCGGATCTCGGCCGCAAACGCCGCTCGGCGCTCCGGCGCCACATGCTCGATCACGCTCGAGCTGTAGACGAGATCGAACTCGCCGTCGCCGAACGGGAGGCCCTCCGAGGCGTCGGCACGGACGAACGGGCCGGGATACTCGGGCCGATCGGCGAGGTCGACGCCCGTTATCTCGAGCTCGGGCTCGAGGGCCCGCAGGCCCAGCCGCCCGCAGCCGACGTCGAGCACCCGCGCGCCCGGGGGCAGCCCCGTCAGCGCGAAGACGCGCGCGTGACGGCGGGCACGGGCGCGAGCTGCCAGGGGAGAGGCGACCCTCGCGAGCGGCCCCTGCGCGGTTGCGTAGACATCCGGCATCGTAGAATCAGAGCCTATGGCGTCGAAGAACCAGATCCACGTCGGGTCGGTCCCCGTCGGCGGTGGCGCGCCCGTCGCCGTGCAGACGATGACGAAGACCGAGACCGCCAACCTGCAGGCGACGATGGATCAGATCCGCACGGTCGCCGAGGCCGGCGCCGACATCGTGCGTGTCGCGGTGCCTCGCGAGCAGGACGCCGAGGCGCTGAAGAGCATCGTGGCGCAGTCGCCGATCCCGGTGATCGCCGACATCCACTTCAACCACACGCTCGCGCTGAAGGCGATCGAGGCCGGCGCCCACTGCGTGCGCGTGAACCCCGGCAACATCGGCGGCGCGGAGAAGGTCGCCGAGGTGATCGCGCTGGCCAGGCAGCACGGGACGCCCCTGCGGGTGGGCGTCAACTCGGGCTCGCTGCCCAAGCACCTGCGCCAGCTCGAGTACGACAACCCGGTCGAGGCGCTCGTGACGGCGGCGATCGAGACGGTCGAGCTGATGGAGACTCTCGACTTCACGAACTTCAAGGTCTCGATGAAGTCGACCTCGGTGCCGAACACGATCGCAGCCAACCGGATGCTCTCCGAGCGCATCCCCTACCCGCTGCATCTCGGCGTCACCGAGGCCGGCACCAAGTGGTCCGGCTCGCTGAAGTCGGCCGTCGGGCTCGGCACGCTGCTCGCCGACGGGATCGGCGACACGATCCGCATCTCGCTCTCCACCTTCCACGCCGAGGAGGAGGTCAAGGTCGCCTGGGAGATCCTCAAGGCGCTCAAGCTGCGCGAGCGGGGCCCCGACCTCATCGCGTGCCCGACCTGCGGGCGCCTGCAGTTCGACATGGACTCGGTCGTCGCCGAGGTCGAGCGCCGCCTGGAAGCCTACGAGGACCCGATCGAGGTCTCGGTGCTCGGCTGCGCGGTCAACGGCATCGGCGAGGCGCGCCACGCGGACTTCGGCATCACGGGCGCCAAAGACATGGGCATGATCTACTCAAAGGGCGAGCCGCTGAAGAAGGTGCCGACAGAGCAGCTCGTCGACGAGCTCTTCAAGGAGATCGACCGCTACTACGCGGCCGGCAAGAAGGTCGAGCGCGACGAGGCCGCCGCGGCCGAGGCGCGCAAGTGGCTGGCCGAGAATGAGGACGACACGCAGATGACGCCCGAGCGGATCGCCGCGATGGAGGCCGCAGCCGCCGAAGACGCCGAGACCGTGCTCGAGTCGATGCTCAGCGGCGCCGGCCCGCTCACCCCCGCCGCGGCGCTCGACGAGGACGTCTCGCCGGTCGCGGGACGGCGGTTCAGCCGCTCCTGAAGCAGCTCGTCCTACGCCGCAGGCGCGCCGGTCCCATCGTCCTGAGTGCCCGGATGGCAGGCCGCATGCGGCCTGCCGGACCCGTCGCATGCGACGGGTCCTCGGAGGGGCGCATGCGCCCCTCCGCCCCTCGCGCATGCGCGAGGGGACCTTGGAGGACGGGAGGGTGGTTCAGCGAGCGGCCGCGAAGCGCTCGGCGACCCTCGGCCAGTTGACGACGTTCCACCAGGCGTCGATGTAGTCGGGGCGGCGGTTCTGGTACTTCAGGTAGTAGGAGTGCTCCCAGACGTCAACGCCGAGCAGCGGCACCTGGCCGCCCGAGATCGGGTTGTCCTGGTTGGCGCTGCCGACGATGGCGAGGTTCGAGCCGTCGAGCACCAGCCACGACCAGCCGGAGCCGAACTGGTTGACGCCGGTTTCCTTGACCTTGGCCTGGAAGTCGGCGAACGAGCCGAACGCCGAGCCGATCGCGCTCGCGAGGTCGCCGTCGGGCTCACCGCCGCCGTCGGGGCTCATGTTCTCCCAGAACATCGTGTGGTTGTAGTGCCCGCCGCCGTTGTTTTTGACCGCGGTGCGCTTCGCGTCGGGCACCTGGCTCAGGTCGCGCAGGATGTCCTCGATCGGGGCGTCGGCGAGTGGCGTGCCCTCGAGCGCCTGGTTGACTTTGTCCACGTAGGCCTGATGGTGCTTGTCGTGGTGGAATTCCATCGTCGCCTTGTCGATGTGGGGTTCGAGCGCGTCATACGGGTACGGAAGCGGGGGCACGGAATAGGCCATCGGGGCTCCTTGTTGGTTGACGGTTCCTCGCCGTATTCATAGCGCGAGCCCACGCGCGCCGCCGCTCGGCGTGGGCCGGGCGCCAGGGCGCGAGCGTGCGCCGCATAGGATGTCGGCCCTGCCATGACCCGCCTGTCCGAGTACCTGCTGCCGACCGAGAGGGAGGCGCCCGCCGACGCGGAGGCGATCTCCCACAAGCTGATGGTCCGGGCCGGCCTGATACGGCAGATGGCCGCGGGCCTGTGGACGTGGCTGCCGGCTGGATGGCGCGTGCACCAGAAGGTGGTCCAGCTGATCCGTGAGGAGATGGACGCGATCGGGGGGCAGGAGATGCTGATGCCCGTCCTTCAGCCTGCCGAGCCGTGGCGCAAGACGGGCCGCCTGGAGATCGAGGAGCTCTTCAAGCTCCAGGACCGCAAGGGCTCTGAGCTCGTCCTGGCGATGACCCACGAGGAGGCCGTGACCGTGCACGTCGCCCAGACCGTCCGCTCCTACCGGGACCTGCCGCTGATCCTCTACCACTTCCAGGTCAAGGAGCGCGACGAGCCGCGCCCCCGTGCGGGGGTTCTGCGCACGCGCGAGTTCGTGATGAAGGACTCCTACAGCTTCGACCGCGACCCGGAGGGGCTGGAGGAGCGCTACGCGCTCCACGTCGGCGCCTACGACCGCATCATGGAGCGCACCGGGCTGCGCTTCTACCGCGTCGAGGGCGACGTCGGGATGATGGGCGGTCTCGGGGCGCACGAGTACATGGCCCCGTGCGCCGCGGGCGAGGACGAGATCCTGCTCGGGACCGACTACGCCGCCAACCTGGAGATCGCCGGTCGCGATCCCGAGGTCGAGCAGGTGGGGGAGGACTACATGCGCGACGGCGAGCGGCTGACGCGCGAGTCGGCGATCGAGATCGGCAACATCTTCAAGCTCGGGACGCGCTACTCGGAGGCCCTCGGAGCCACGTTCCTGGACGAGCAGGACCAGGAGCATCCGATCTGGATGGCCTCCTACGGACTCGGCCCGGCGCGAATCGTGGCGGCCGCCATCGAGCAGTTCGCCGACGAGCACGGCATCTCCTGGCCCAAGGCGCTCGCGCCGTTCGCGGTTCACCTGGTCGCGCTCGGCCAGCCCGGCACGCCCGAGCGCGAGGCCGCCGACCGCATCTACGAGGATCTCGGGGCCGGTGGCGTGGACGTCGTCTACGACGATCGCGACCGAGCGGCGGGCGAGAAGTTCGCCGACGCCGAGCTGCTCGGCTGTCCGCTGCGCCTGACGGTCGGCAGGCGAACCCTCGAGTCGGGCGAGATCGAGGTCCAGGTGCGGCGCGGGCGCGAGCAGGCGCCCGGCCTGCCCCTCTCGGCGCAGGGGGCAGACCTCGTCCGGATGGTGGACGAGCTGTGGCAGAGCCTCCCGTAGGCGAGCCGAGCGACCCACGAGGGGCCGCCGGGGCCGGCGGGCGCCGGCGACTGACCTTCAGGCGCCTGTCCGGGCTCGACCGCTCAGGCGCCCCGCCGGCGGAGACGCAGTCCGGCAGCCCGCTGCGCCCGTGGACGATCCCCAACGCGATCGGCTTCCTCCGCCTCGCGCTCGTCCCGGTGTTCCTCGTCGTCGCGTTCTCGAGCGCCGACGGGACCGGCGCGCTGCCCGCGACGCTCTTCGCCGTGATCGGGTGGGGCGACTACGCCGACGGCATCACGGCCCGGGTCACCGGCCAGTACAGCCGCCTCGGCGCGCTCATGGACCCCGTCACCGACCGCCTGCTCGTCGTCTGCGGCGTCGTCGTCTGCTGGCATTTCCACCTGCTGCCCCGCTGGGCGCTCGCGGTTCTCGCCGCGCGCGAGCTGTTGATGGTCGCGCTCGGCGAGTACGGCCTGCGCCACGGAGTCGAGCTGCGCATCAACTGGCCCGGGAGGCTCGCCGTCGCGCCCGTCATGGGCTCGTTCTTCTTCGCGATGGCTGGACTGCAGACGCTGGGCCGCGTCCTGCTCTACGTCGGCCTCGCGCTCGCGCTGCTCGCGACCGTGCTCTATGTCCAGGCCGGCCTGCGGGCGATGCGGGGCAACCCTCGTCCAGAGTCTCAAGCTCAGCCTTAGCTTTTGGGCTATACTTGCCGCTCTGGCCGCGCCTGACGGAGAGCAGGGCAGGACGGCCCAAGCCCGCGAGAGGAGAAGACGCCACATGGATGAGACGTTTCCCGACCTTGGTTCGCTGTCGGACGTCGAACTGAAAGACGTCATCCGTCAGCTGACGGAGGAGGAGACCGAGATCTCCTACAAACGGCGCATCCTGCACGGGAAGATCGACATCCTGCGCGCCGAGCTCGTCAACCGCCTGCGCAACAAGCACGACGGTGGCGAGATGACGATCACCGGCGACGACGTGCAGAAGCTGACCGACATCCTCGCCAACGGTCAGCCCGAGAAGTCCGCCTGAGGCGTGACGCTCCTGTCATGGCTCTGCACTGCACCGAGTGCGGCTTCGTCAACACCGAGGGAGCCAACTACTGCCAGCGCTGCGGCGCTCTGCTGCCACGCGCCGAGGGCACGGGCGAGCCGAGCACTGCCACCTACCGGATCGGCGAGACCGGCGAGCTGGAACCGATCGAGATCGACAACGTCACGGCGCACGGCCCCGCTCTGGTCATCCGCGCCGGCGGAGGCCGTGTCGGCGAGAGCTTCTCGGTCAACGGCGAGCGGATGAGCATCGGCCGGCGCCCCGACTCCGACGTCTTCCTCGACGACGTCACCGTGTCGCGCGACCATGCCGTGCTGATCAGCCGTGCCGACGACTGGTTCCTGGATGACTGTGGCTCGCTGAACGGCACCTACGTGAACCGCTCGCGGATCGAGTCACAGCGACTCGCAGAGGGCGACGAGGTGCAGATCGGCAAGTACAAGCTCACGTTCCACGCCCGCTGATGGCCGCTCAGGCACCCCACGCGGGCATGGGCGAGCTCGATATCGAGATCGCGGCGGGCGGCGAGGCGCCGGAGACCGGCAAACGGCAGAAGTCGCTGACGATCGGCGCCGTCTGCAAGGCGCTGGCGCAGGAGTTCCCCGACATCTCGATCTCCAAGATCCGTTACCTCGAGGATCAGAAGCTGCTCACGCCACGGCGCACGCCCGGCGGCTACCGCCTCTACACGCAGGGTGACGTCGCCCGCCTGCGGACGATCCTGCGCATGCAGCGGGACGAGTTCCTGCCGCTGCGCGTGATCCGCCAGGAGCTCGCCGCGGGGCGCTCGGGCGAGCCCGCGCCGCTCCCCGGCCGCCTCGGCCGAGACGGCATGCGCGCCTGGCGCGCGAGCGTCAGCGTCCGCGAGTCCACGGGCGCGCTCTACTCGATGGACGACGTGCTCGAGGAGACCAAGGCCGAGGGCAAGCTCGTGCGCGAGCTCGAAGAGTACGGAGTCGTCAAGGGGGAGCTGCGCGGCGGCGTGCGCTACTTCGACGAGACCGAGCGCGAGATCATCGCCGCGGTCGCCGAGCTCGCGCGCTATGGGGTGGGCGGCCGTAACCTGCGCGTCTTCCGCTCCTCCGCCGACCGCGAGGCCAACCTGCTGCAGCAGATCCTCTCGCCCGCGCTGCGCTCGCGCAACCCCGAGCGTCGCAAGGAGGCGGTTGAGGCGCTCGAGAACCTCGCCGCCGTCGCCACGCATCTGAAGCACCTGCTGCTGATTCGCGATCTGCGCAAGATCGTCCGCTGATGTCCGCCCCGGCGGGGGACGTGAGCGCCCTGCGGGCGCTGATCCGGGAGATCCCCGACTTTCCGAAGGCTGGGATCGGCTTCAAGGACATCACGCCGCTGATGGCCGACCCGGACGCGCTGCGCGAGTCCGTGCGGCTGCTCGCCGAGTATGCGCGGCCGCTGAACGTCGACTGCGTGGTGGCCGCCGAGGCGCGGGGCTTCCTGCTGGGCCCGGCGCTCGCGCTCGAGCTGGGAGCGGGGTTCGTGCTGGCCCGCAAGCCGGGCAAGCTGCCGCACGAGACCGTCGGCGCGGCATACGCGCTCGAGTACGGCGAGGGGCGCCTCGAGATTCACACCGACGCGACCCGCCACGGAAGTCGGGTGCTCGTCCACGACGACCTGCTCGCGACCGGCGGCACGGCGAGGGCGCTGTGCGAGCTGGTCGAGCGGCTCGGCGGCGAGGTCGTGGGCTGCAGCTTCCTGATCGAGCTCGCGTTCCTCGGCGGGAGG
>DASZIU010000179.1:0-15979 GCA_035948815.1 Solirubrobacteraceae bacterium
CCGATCTCGAACAGAAGATTGAAATTTAAGGTAGTGACATCGGCGAATACCGTAGCCGCCCCTCGAATGGCCTTACAAATCTCGCAGAAAATTATGTGGCCGCCGATGTCCATGTCTTTCCATGTCATCCACGGGTCCCCAGTCTGCTGTTCTAGAGTCGCAGCCGCAGTCGTAATGGTCGCTGCGATCTGTGGGGGGTGTGATGCGTAGAGAAACAATCCGCGTGAGGCCTGGATCGTCGCAAAGTCCTGATCGCATGGACCAGAAGCGTATTGGCAGAAGGTCGGACGCTCGTGTAGCATGGATAGCTGATCTTGCATACGGAGATTATGGCGGAGTCTGGGGCCTGGTGCCGGAGTGCGTGCCCAGCGGCTGTGGATTCGGCCGCTCAAGGTGGCTACTGGTTGGAATGCAGGCGACCACGACATTCGAAGTGATGTCTCGGACTTTGCTCGTCAGCCGTACTCAGCGGGTATGCGGTGCCCGCTATCGACAAGGCGCTACGTGGCGTCTGCCAAGACGTACCTCCCCCTCGCCACTCGGACAAACAGCGGCGACAAACCCACGGAATGAGAGGCAAGCACCCAACTGACCGAGTTCGCCGAGACCGACTCGCCGAGCGCTGCCTCGACCGCTGCATGGGCATATGCGACCCGCATCGGCCCCGTGTGGTCCACCATCACGTCACGCACGGCATCCAGCACCCAGCCCGGACGACGAGGCCGTAGCCGTCGGCTCGTGATGGCCCGTGGCTGGGCATCATTGGCCCTGAGACCAGCCAGCTTCTCGGCCAGGCGACTCAATCCCGACCGGGCCTCTTGCGCCGCCAGCGCCGACACAACCTTGTCGATCACGCCAGAATCTTGGTTCGATAGTACTGCGTCGCCTGCATTTCAGCAGGGTTGAACGTCGCTATTGGAACCACGCTCGCGCCCGTCCGTCCATCCATCCATCCAGAGCAGCCGTCGATCCGACTGCGCACCGCCAGCACGAAGGGGGTACTAGCGCCGTCAGCCTACGCCGCGATGGCGTCCAACAGGGCGCTGGCCGCAACGTGAGCCGGCGGCCAGGTGAGCTGTAGCTCACCGCCGCTCTCGACAGCTCGCCGAACACCCATCAGCTCCAAGCCCACCACAGCGCCATGCTCGTCGTATTCGACGGTATGCCCCTCGGACGTCTCGAACGCCTTGGCAGGCGGCTCCGTGGGCTTTCCGACATGCAGGAACAGCACATCGCCCCGCTCGTCGTAGTCCTGGTAGTCGAAGTCGATGCCGGCGATCGTGATCATCATGATGTCATCCGTGGATCGTTGACCTGCTCAACGGCGGTCACGACCCATGCGGGATCTTGACCGTAGTCTACGACGACCCGCAGCCAGCGACCGGGCTCGATGTGCTGGCGATAGAACCGCTCGCGGTTTGGGATGGGGTCCACGACCCGGTAGTCGGGGCGAGCGACGGTGTCCAGGATGACGTCGATGTGGTCGACGCCGGTCTCCCAGGTGCAGCCTGGAGCCTACGTCGAATACCACTTCCCGCCCGTCGGGGTCGCTTGTCCGGGGATGCTCGAAGGACATAACCGAGCACCGTACGCCGAACCGCGGACGACTGTGTTCTTTGCGCCTGTGCCTTCCGCGTGCCGCGGAAACCACTCCGCGCGTGCGTCGTCATCCAGCGCCAGATCTCCTCCGGCACGAGCCGCAGCGGCCCGTGTTCCCCGCCGATGCTGTGCCCCCCTGTCTTGGCGGCCTCGTAGAGCCAGGAGCGGGAAACGCCGAGCTGCGCGGCCAGGGCTGTGGGCTTCAGCAGGGCGAGCTTGGGTTGTGGACGGTCCTCGTGCATGTGGTCGTTGACCACGATGGCTCCGACCGGCCACCCAATTTCCCGGCTCCCCGTCTCGACGCGCCGGGGACCAACATCTCCCATCCCGGGTTCTGCCCGGTTGTTGCCGGGCACGCTCGATCAGCGGGCCGGTGGCGAGGACTGGACCATCTCGGCGATGATCTGTTCGGCGCTGTCGCGGTCGAGCTGCATGTCTTGGCGCAGGAGTTTCCATACGAGCAGGTCGGTCGCGATGACGATCGCGGCGAGACGCCGTTCCCGGGAGGCACCTCGCAGGCCGCGTAGGAGAGGCGCAAACGTCTTCGCTGTCCACACGCTGTGGTAGGCACGTCCCGCCTCGGTCATCTGGGCAATCGCGGGGATGCGATCCTCCTGGGAGACCATCCGTAGGACGGCCTTTCCATGGGCCTCGTAGCGGTCGAAGAGGACCTTGATCGCCTGCTTGATATCTCCCACTGGGGCCATGTCGCGTTGGGATATCTCGTGTTGGCCGAACCACACGTACGCGGCTGTCAGCAGCTGGTCCTTGGAGCCGAACTGCGTGTGCAGCGTCTGGGCTGTGACGCCCGCGGCGGCAGCAATCTCCTGGAGCCGGGCATCCTCGTAGGGACGGCTGGCGAAGTGCTGCCATGCGGCGGCGAGCAGGCGTTCGCGGGTCGCTGCCGCAGCTTTGGCCCGTGCCGACATCCGGTAAGGGCGCTTCTTGGATGAGGAGGACGTTGACATATCCACTTGATTGTGAGTATAGTCAAATTGAGGTGCGCATCTTCCAGACACTCATAGCGTTCAGCGGCAACGCGCCGCCGCAGCTCGCGGTGACGCGCGAGCTTGTTGATCGTGGCCACGAGGTGTGGGTGCTCGCGCACCGCGCGGCGCGTGAGCGGATCGAGCGCACCGGCGCGAAGTTCGTCGAGTTCCGCCGGGCGTTTCCCGATATGGACATCACGCGGCGCGAGACCGATACGCTGCGCGACTGGGAGCCGCGCACGACGGTCGGTTACGTGCGGGTCATGCTCAAAGACGTCATGTTCGCGTTTGTGGAGGATGTCGCGCGCGATTGCTTGGAACTGCTGGAGGATTGGCCCGCGGAGGTGGTGGTGTTCGACTGGATGCTGATCGGTGCCGCGATCGCCGCCGAGCGCGCCGGTCTGCCGGCCGTTACGCTCGTGCACGGTCCGTATACGCTGCCGGTCGACGGCGCACCGCCAATTGGTTTTCTTGGCCTGCGGCCGATGCCAGGCCCGCTTGGTGCCCTGCGCGACCGTTTCCTCGGCAGCGCGGTAACTCGGATCCTGGCCGGCACGGGTCAGCCGATTATCAACAGGGCACGCGTGGAGCAGGGATTGGCGCCGCTGGGAGATTGGGAGGATCAGCTGCTCGGCGTCCAGGCGATCTACATGATGACCGCGGCCGAGCTCGACTTCGCCAGTCGCGGGAGGCTGCCGGCGAACGTGCATTACGTGGGCCCGGCGTTCGAGCCCTACACGCACGAGTGGGAGTCGCCATGGCCGCAGACGAACACCGATCCACTCGTGCTGATCAGCTTCAGCACCAGCTACATGAACCAGCGAGCGCTCGTCCAGCGCGTGCTCGACGCCGTGGGCGGGCTGCCGGTCCGGGCGCTGCTGACCGCCGGGCCAGCGCTCGAGGTCGATCAGCTGCGGATCCCCGCGAACACGCGCACCGTCGCGTTCGTACCGCACCGCAGCGTGCTCCCGCACGCCGCGCTCGTCGTGACGCACGCGGGCTGGCAGACGATCAACGCGGCGCTCTCAGACAGTGTGCCGCTCGTCTGTGTTCCCGACGGGCGCGACCAGCCCGACAACGCCGCTCGCGTGGTTGCCGCCGGGGCGGGCGTGCGGGTACGTAAGAAAGCCTCGCCTCGGAAGCTCCGCCGGGTGATCGCAGAAGCGCTTCAGGACCCTGCCCTGAAGCGCGGGGCGGAGAGGATGGCCGAGGCCCTGAGCCGCAGCGATGGCGCGGTCGCGGTCGCCGAAGCGGTCGAACGGCTCGGCACGCCCGAGAGCATCCCCGCGCAGAGGTAGAGATGGCCGCCCCAGGACGCTTACGAGCGACGCCGGTGGGCACCTGTGACTACGACGCGGCGATCGTCGGCGCGAGCCTCGCGGGCTGCACCGCGGCGATCCTGCTCGCCAGGGCCGGCGCGCGGGTGGCACTCGTGGAGCAGCGGCCGGACGCGACGGCATTCAAGCGCATCTGCAGCCACTTCATCCAGTCCTCCGCGGTGCCCACGCTCGAGCGGCTGGGTCTGCTGAGAGCGATCGAAGCGGCCGGGGGACTGCGCGCCCACGCGCGCATCTGGACTCGCTGGGGCTGGAACGAACTGCCCGCCAAGAGCGTCGTGCCGCGCAGCGTCAACCTGCGCCGCGAGCTGCTGGACCCGATGATCCGCCACAAGGCGGCCGAAACCCCGGGCGTCGATCTGATCCTGGGCCACACCGCGCACGCGCTAATCCGCGAGGGTAACGAGATCCGTGGCGTGCAGGTACGCGATCGAGGCGGCCAGTCCAGAGCGCTGCGCGCGCGTCTGGTCATCGGTGCGGACGGCCGCGGCTCGCGAGTGGCGGAGCTGGCCGGGGTCCGAAAGCGCACGGTCGATCATGGCCGCTGCTTCTACGCCGGATACTTCGAGGGACCCTCCCCCGTGGGCGCCCCCAACGGCTCCGCGTGGTTTCTGGACCCGGATTGGGCCGCCGCCTTCCCCACCGACAACGGACTGACGCTGTACGCCGCGATGCCCACCAAGCAGCGCCAGGACGAGTTCCGCCGCGACCCCGTTGCGGCCCTCGTGTCCTACACCGCCGCGCTGCCCGACGCGCCGCCGATCCTCGCCTCGCGCATGGTCGGGCGAGTGGTCGGCAAGATCGACATGCCCAACGTGATCCACCCACCCACCGCGCCCGGCCTGGCGCTGGTGGGCGATGCCGCGCTGGCCACCGACCCACTGTGGGGCGTCGGCTGCGGCTGGGCGCTGCAGTCAGGCGAATGGCTCGCCGACAGCGTCACCCCGGCGCTGCTCGGCCAAGAGCCCCTGGAGCGCGGCCTGCGACGCTACCGCCGCCACCACCACCGCACGCTGCACGGCCACGCGGCGATGATCCACGACTACACCGAGGGCAGGAAGTTCAACCTCGTGGAACGGATGCTGTTCTCCTCCGCAGCCCGCGACGAGCGTCTGACACTGACCTTCGCGGCGATGATGACCCGTAACATCACCCCGGCACGAGCGCTGGCCGCCTCGTTGCCGCGAGTCGCGATGGTCACTGCGCGCGAGTCAATCGCACCCCACACCTGTTGGCGCCATTCGCTCTCGCCGCCGTAGGGCTCGTGCCCGGGAGCGTTCTCCTCGAGACGCGGAGCATGCGGGGGCTGACCGGCCAACGAGGCCGCCGAGCGACGACACCGCAATGCCCAAGACGTTCACATCGAGCCCGCCGTAGAGAAGATCCGCGACGGCCTGCAGTTGGTGCTCGGCAGCGACATCTTCACGCCGGGCGACATCGCGGATGTTCAAACAACCGATCCGCCGCTGGCTCGCATGGTTCCGCTCGCACGCGAATACCGAGGGCGCGAGCGGAGCCCCGGACCATCTACACCCCGTATCCGGTTGAGGGCCTCGTGGAGATGTTCTCCGTGGTGATTCCAGCCCACTCGGGAACATCGCTTCGCCAATATGGTCGGAAGGCGATCCCCGGGCGCCTCTAAGCCGGCACGTTGCCAGACGTTCCGGCGTTCGACTCCAGGCGCGAACCACTCTGAGCCAATTGGGGCACGCCCCCGTCAATCACGTGGATGACGCGCGTCGCCCCGTAGTGCGTGAGCAGGCTGGCGGCGGTCGCGGCCCGCACCCCCGCGGCGCATATCACCGCGATCGGCCGCGCGGGATCCAATCCCTGCGGGATCCCCGTGATGTCATGCCACGGCGTGAACACCGACCCCGGCACATGACCGGCGTTCCACTCGCGCAGCTCGCGCACGTCCAGCAGCTGCAGCTCGGGCTCCCGCGCGAGGCGCCCGGCGAGCTCCTCCGCCGCCAGCCGCTCGGTTTGAGCGACGGCGTGACGTTCCTGGCGCCAGTTGGTCATGCCTCCCGCCAAGAGGCCCGCGACGTTGCGGACCCCCACCGACAGCGCCAGCTTGGCGGCGCGTCGCCCGTCGGCGTCGTCGCGCCCGATGAACACGATCTCCCGATCGTGGTCGGCCAACCAGGCGAGCTTGGAGCCAAACCCGGAGCTGAACGAGGGAATGCAGATCGAGCCGTGGATGTGGACGTCGTCGAACTGCAGGTCGGTGCGTACGTCCACCAGCAGCGCCCCCTGCTCGTGCTTGAGCTGTACCTGGTGGGGGTAGAGCGCGGGCACCTCAACCCCACTGGTGAGCAGTGGGCCGCGGTTGAGGGCCACGATCTTCTCGAAGTTGGGTGGCTGCGGCCCCAGCCGGGTAAGGGCCTGGGCGACGAACTCCTCCTCGTCCTCGATTGCGAGCGTCGGGTTGTGCTGCTTCTCGTAGCCGACGGTCGAGCAGATCTTCATGTCCATGCCCGGTCCCCCGCACATAGAGCCCCCGAGATGCGCCGGCCACAGCTCGCAATCGTCGGGGAGCGTGAGCAGCCGCTGGTGCACCGAGCGGAAGATCTGACGGGCCCCCTCGGCCTGCTCGACGGCCAGGTCGGTGCGGGCGACGTCACCCACGAACAGGCTGTCCCCACTCAGCACCGCCCATGGATCGCCGCCGCGGGTGGTGTCGATCAATAGGAAGGCGGTGTGCTCGGGGCGGTGCCCGGGGGTGTGCAGGGCGCGCACCACGAGCGACCCCAGGCGCAGCTCCCAACCATCCTCGAACGGTTCGTGCTCGTAAGCGGGCTCGGCCAAGCGGTGGACGTGGATGCGAGCCCCCGTGGCCGCCACCAGGCGTCCGTGCCCGGAGACGTGGTCGGCGTGGTTGTGGGTCTCGAGCACGTGCTCGATGCTGACCCCCCGATAGCGGGCCTGCTCGAGGTACTCGTCGATCTCAAAGCGCGGATCGACGACCGCGGCGACCCCGGCCCGCTCGTCGCCGATCAGATAGGAGGCGCAGCCGAGGTCGTCGTGGGTGATCTGCCTGAAGAGCATCGCCCACAGCCGGCACTACTCAGTGCGGCTGGGGCACGATGCGGATGTACGGCTTCGGCGTCTTCCAGCCGTCGGGGTAGGTCGCTTTGGCCTCCTCGTCGGACACCGAACCCGCGATGATCACATCCTCCCCCGGCTTCCAGTTGACCGGCGTCGCCACCTTGTGGCCTGCGGTCAGCTGCAGCGAGTCGATTACCCGCAGCACCTCGTCGAAGTTCCGGCCGGTAGTCATCGGGTAGATGAGGATCAGCTTGATCTTCTTGTCGGGGCCGATCACGAACACGTTGCGCACCGTCTGGTTATCGGCCGGCGTCCGCACGTCGGAGTCGCCCGAGGTCGCCGCGGGCAGCATCCCGTACAGCTTGGAGACGTTGAAGTCGCCGTCGCCGATGATCGGGTAGTTGGGGGCGGTGCCCTGGGTCTCCTCGATGTCGCTCGCCCACTGCGCGTGCTTGCCGGTCTGGTCCACCGACAGGCCGATGATCTTCACGTTGCGGCGGTCGAACTCGGGCTTGATCTTCGCCATGTAGCCGAGCTCCGTGGTGCACACCGGCGTGAAGTCCTTTGGGTGGGAGAACAACACCGCCCACGAGTCGCCGATCCAGTCATGGAGTTTGATGTGGCCCTCGGTGGTGTCGGCCTCGAAATCGGGGGCTGTGTCGCCTAGCTGCAATGCCATTTCTGCTCCCTTTCATCCACGATGGTTGGTCAATTCGCGCCGTCGCCGCCGTGCGCCTCGGCTGAGTCCGCGGGCAGCACCAAGACAGTCACAACTCTACGAACGCTCTGCCAGAGTAGCCTGGCCGCGCGCGTCGCCGGCATTCACCCCCCAAACCTCACTGATCTTATCGAGATCATGCATTTTTTCCGGCCGAGCCCCAATCCCAGCGAGCGCAAGCGGCCGAACCTCAGCGGACCGTCGACAGCACGCCCCGCGTCGTGCGCAGCACAGCGGCGACGACCACGGCACGGGGGGTGCAGGGGTGCTCGAGCCACCAGAGCGCCAAACCGGTGAGGGCGCTGCGGATGATCTCCCCCAGCGGCTCGAGCTCAGCCTCGGGCAGTTGCGGAGCAAACTCCCGCAGCAGCGCGACATCGGCGGCTCGCTGCTGTCGTCGCAGCTCACGCTGGAGCCCCTCGACCTCCGGATCACCGGTCGCGTCCTGAAACAAGTTCTTTGATGTATGGGGGTGTTGCTCGACATGCGCAAACCAGGCATCGATCATCGCGGGCAGCCGCTGGTCGGGGTCGCCCGGCTCGTGCAGGAAGGCATCCAGCGGCGCCGCGGCGAGCTCGTCTCGGCGGCGTGCGAGCAGCTTCATCTGCAGGTCCTGCTTGGACTCGAAGTGGCGGTAGAGCATCGGCTTGCTAACGCCCGCCGCGGCAACGATGTCGGCGACGGTGGTGGCGCTGTAGCCGCGCTCGGCGAAGAGGCGTGCGGCGGCGTCCTCGATCAGCGCGCGTCGCTCGCCGGCCGGCAGCCGGCGCGAAGCAGTGTGACCGTCGGGCGAGGCGGAAGGACGGTCGAACGAGCCACCGTAGCGTGAAGTTACCATATGGTGTACTATATGGTAACGTGTAGATGTCGTTCCCTGTCGTTCCCTGTCGTTCCCTGTCGTTCCCTGTCGCTCCCTGTCGCTCCCTGTCGCTCCCTGTCGCTCCCGTCGCTCCCCGCCATCGCCCTTGTCCCGCGTGCTCACCTTCTCGTGATCGCCTCCTTTCACATCGCCGACGTCGGCTCGCACTCCCTGGGCCTCCTGCGCGCGCCGCCTGCCACAGCCGAGGTGCCGGGTCTGCGCTACGCGGAGATCGCGATCGCGGCGCCGCTGGGCGGTCGCTTGCTGCCATCTCCTCGACCCGGCCGCGTCGTGCTGATTGCCGCCTGGGAGCACGACGAGGCGCTCGAGCAGTTCCTCAGCGGCCATCCGCTCGCCGCGCGCTTCGCGGAGGGCTGGCACGTCAGGCTGCAACCCACCCGGGTCGCAGGCGGATGGGCAGCGCTTCCGGACCTTCCCAAGGAAGAGCAGCCAATGGATGACGAGGAGCCCGCAGCGGTACTAACGCTCGGGCGCCTGCGGCTCACGCAGACACTGCGCTTCCTGCGAGCCAGCGCGGCGGCTGAGGAGCTCGCGGTCGGCGATCGGGCATTGCTCGCCTCAACCGGGTTCGCACGGCCGCCAAGCCTGGTGGCAACCTTCTCGCTGTGGCGCACCACCGCCGCGATGCGTGCGTATGCTCGCGGCCACGCCGACCCCCGACACGCCGAGGCCGTCCGGGCGCACGGCGCGCGGCCGTTCCACCACGAGTCGGCCTTCATACGCTTCCGCCCCTACGGCGCGCTCGGCAACTGGGATGGCCGCGACCCCTTGGTGAAGGCGGCCGTCTGCCGCTAGCCGTCGACGCGCTCGCACGAGGCTTCCACGACTCCCAACTCTCGGTTACGCAGACGAAGTTCCACAGACAACTATCGTCCGTCCCTGCCCCCGCAACAGACCTTCGCCGTGAACGCCCGAGGTAGAAACAACGTCGCGTTCTAGCGACTAATGAGGGTCTATGCTGACGGCACCTCGGAGGGGGTCACGGTGGTCACGGGCAGACCCGTGCCCGACACCTTGCTCGGAAGGTCGAGCTTCAACCATCGCGACAGTCGTGTGGGCAGTGTTGAGATGATCACCTCGTCGAAGCCGTACCGGTTGATCGCATCCTGCACCGCTGCGCCCGGGTCGGGGGCACCCACGATTCCCTTCACGGGGGTTCCGGCGGCCTCACTCAGCAGGGGCAGGGCCTGAGCTATCACGGCGTTGGCCTCGTCAGCGTCCTGGTCCTCGGGGTCGACGATCTTGTGCAGGCCATGGGTTGCATTTGGGACGAGCAGCGTGAACGTGCACGGCCCGCGTTGCGCTCGCTCTCGCACGGCGTCGAGCAGGGGTTGTGTGGCGGCAGTCTTGTGTGCCACCACAAGCACTCGGATGAGGGTCTCGGAGGACTCCACGGTCGGAACTCCCTTCTCGGTGGTTGGTTCTGATGATCGCACTTACACACTCGCAGCGCCAGGCGTTGGGCATGCTGCTTCTCCCGCAAGCAGTCGCGGACCATTCGGCCCAGACTACGCTGTCGATTCGTGCTCTATGCCTATGCGAAAGGGTCCGGCGGGTCGTCAAGGTCACTGTCGATCCCTGGCACAACTCGCCCGCGCGGCCGCGCGCCTACCGTCGCCTTACGGGCCTTGACTTCGCGCTCCTGACCCGGCAAGCCGTCCGAGGTCCGCCGCTTCTGTGCCTATAGGGAACACTCAAGAAAGTTATGGGACATGACCAGAATGGCCATCAACCCCCCGAACAGACCACCGGCCAGCTTGTCGAGCTCGGCCATGTAACACGGACCTCCTCCGGGCTCGTGAGAGCGCGTGCTCGATCGAGCCCTCGCGTGGATCGGACGCCGTCCTCTATGCGGGTGCGCGGAGTGCTGAGGCGTTCAGGCGCACGTAGTCGAGTGGCAGGCGCACGCCCGCCAGGACCGCCGCCGCGAATCGCTCACGGCGCTCTTCGGGCAGGCGCTCGAAGTGCGCCGCGAGTATCGAGGTGCGCACGAAGGCATCGACATCGTCGGGATATGTGGGGCGCTCCTCTAGCCAGCAGCGAACGTTGCTGAAACCGGCTTCCCCGAGGCGCCGTTCGGTCTCTCTCGGACCCGCGAAGATCCACGGCGACCAATCCAATAGCTCCGGAGCGAGCTCGCGGGCGGCCGCCTGGATAGCGTCACGAACGCGATTGATGTTGCCTTCTCCGCCGCACTGGATCTCGAGCACGCCACCTGGCCGCAGCGCCTGGGCCAGCCGTGAGAAAAGGAGGTCGTGGTCTGAGACCCAGTGCAGTGTCGCTGTCGAGACGATCGCATCGACCGGCTCGTCTAGATCGAGATCCAGGACGCTTTGACACCACACCTGCGCGCGCTCGCCGAGCCTCTCGCGCGCGAGCGCCACCATGTCAGTGGAGGCGTCGATGGCCAGCACCCGGCCTTCGGGCACCAACGCAAGGAGCGCTTCTGTGACGCGCCCGGTTCCGCAGCCGATGTCCAGCACCGTCGCGTTGGCGGCGATGCCCGCAAGGCGCGCGAGTACCTCTGAGGCCCACGACTGCTGGGGCTCAGAGGTACGGTCATACGTGTTTGCGTCCCAGGGGGTGCCCACCACAGCTGCATCAGGCTATCGGGGAGAGCGCTCGTTTGATTGTGAGGTTCGCTTCCACCTGCGCTGACTGGAGCGAGCCGCTGGGATCCGCGAAGTTGGTTGCAGCTTGTGCCCGAGGAGCGGTACGATCGGGCTGTCAACAAAAGGGGGCCGTTTTGTCGTCCACTGTGTCGGATTCCGAGTTGAAGGCGCGTCATCGCGCGATGTGGGCGTCGGGTGATTACCCGGATATGGTCGAGACGTTCCTGCTCCCGCTCGGGCCGCGCCTTGTCGAGGCATGCGGCATCGGCGCCGGCAACGTCGTCTTGGACGTGGCAGCCGGGACGGGCAACGCCTCGATACCGGCGGTGAAGGCTGGTGCGCAGGTCACCGCCAGCGACCTGACGCCTGAGCTGCTCGAAGCAGGCCGCGCCCGCGCGGAGAGCGAAGGGTTGGTGCTCGACTGGGTGCAGGCCGACGCCGAGCACCTGCCGTTCGAGGACGAGTCCTTCGACGTCGTGATCTCCTCGATCGGTGCGATGTTCGCGCCTCACCATCAGGATGTCGCCGATGAGTTGGTTCGTGTGTGCCGTCCGGGTGGCACGATCGGGCTGCTGAGCTGGACACCCGAGGGCATGGTCGGCGCGTTGTTTAGGACGATGGGGCCATTCGTTCCCGCGCCTCCACCGGGTGTGCAACCGCCCCCGCTGTGGGGTAGCGAGGAGCATCTGGGTGAGCTGTTCGGCACTCGCGTTGACTCTCGCACGCTGAAGCGGGATGTGCTGGAAGTTACGGCCTTCGAGAAACCTCGCGAGTTCGGTGAGCACTTCAAGGCACGGTATGGCCCGACGATCGCCGCCCAGGCAAATGCGCGCCTGACCGGACGCGAGGCAGAGCTCGACGCGGCACTGAACGAGCTCTGCGACGAGTGGAACCGTGGCACACCCGATAGCGCGCGCTTTGAGATGGAGTATCTGCTCACGGTTGGTACGCGGGCGTGACGACGCGGTTGCGCGGCAACGGGGGTGGCAATCCACCGATGGGGCCACTCAGCCGGAGAAGCCCAAGCGCCGATGGTGGGCCGTGCCCGTGGGCGCAAGCCCGTTCCGGTTATCAGATCTTCTCGATTTAGCCAGCGCGCACCAGCGCACCGGTCTCCTCGCCGCGCACCGGCACGGTAGGCACTGACCCTTGACGTGGGTAGCTCGTGCTAGCCGGGGTTTGTGGCCGCGACGATCCAGACGGACCCGCGGCCGACTATGGAGCCGTCGGGCTTCTGCCAGGCGGCGTAGTGGTCCCTCAGGGCCTCGGCGATCTCGCTCCTACGGCTCTCCCCGTACTCGCCGTTCAGACGGATCAGCTCGGCGCCTGGCCCGATCGCGAGCAGAGATTCGATCGCCTCGTCCATGTCCGCACCCATGAAGTAATCGAAGTCGCGCTGATGCAGCTCGGTCTCGTCGAACCCGGCGGCCTCGAGGATCCCGCGGGTGGTCTCGGGGTTACCGAGCGAGAATGGCCCAGGCCCGCAGGTGTCGGCCTCGTATTCGTCTGGGCGCGAGAGAAACCGCTCGACGACCTGCTCGGTCTCCGCCCAGAGTGGGCTCTCGTCCTTGCGGCGCCAGCAGACCTTGGCAAGTCTGCCGCCGGGCTTGAGCGCGCCGCGGATCGCGCGCATAGCCGGAACCGGCGCGGCGAAGAACTGCGTCCCCATGCGCGAGAAGGCGTAGTCGTAAATGGGATCCCACTCAGCCGTCTGCGCATCGGCGGTCTCGAACGCGACGTTCTCGACCCCCGCCTCGACGGCCTCGCGACGGGCATCCTCGATGAACCGCGGCGAGGAATCGGTGCCGAGCGCGAAGCCTCCCGGCCCGACGAGCTCAGCCAGCCGCTGAGTCGTCTCGCCGAAGCCGCACCCGATGTCGATGCAGCACCCACGCTCGGGTGGCGGAAAGCGCTCGAAGACCTCCTCGGTGACCTCTGTCAGCGCGCCCACGAACACCTTGCGGTTCGACTTCCACCGCTCATACAGGACGGTGTTCCATGCACGCACCGCTTCCTCGTTGGCGACCGCCACCGCACCCGCGCCCCGCTGTTGCATCATCGGCCGATACTACACCTCAACCGCCCCTCCAGAGCGGGGGCCATCCCTCTGTTGCAGTGGATAGCGAGGAAGATGCCACCATCTTCAGTCGAGCCTTTCTGGAATGAGCGCGAGTCCTTCAGCACCGGCAGCCGCGTGGAGGCGGCGGTCCCAGGTGGCGAGGAGGAGGTCGTCCCGGGGGAGCATGAGGGCGGCGGCGAGATGCAGGGCGTCCAGGCTGCACAGCTCGCGGTCGATCGCGAGCTTGGCCGCGTCTTCGACCAGGCGCTGATCCACCTCGATCACGCCGAACGCGGGCCATTCCTCGCGCACGGTCTTGGCAGCTGCTTGGCCTGCACTCAAGCCAACGGCGCGGACGGTCTCCACGAAGCCGACACGACACATGAACCAGCCGTCGGCGCGGTCCATTGCATCGCGGACGGTGTCGCTGCCGGGCTCAGCGACGTAGCGCTTGACCAGCGCGCTCGCATCGAGATAGAGGTTCAGCGCTCGGCTTCCCGCTCAGCCAGCACCAGCGCCGAAGCGCTGCGACTGCTCTGCACGAGTCGGGGCGCCCGCGTTGGCCGCGCGCGCGCGGGCGCAACCAGCCGCCCCTGCGCCACCAGCTCGCGCAGGCAATCGTCCTTGGTCGAGGCACCGGCTGGGACGATGTCGGCCAGCGGCCGACCGCGGAGGGTCACGCGCACCTGTTGACCGCGAGCGACCGCTTGCAGCGTCTGGCTCAGCGTCGTCTTCAGCTCGCGGACTCCGATCTCCCGCATGTGGCCACCTTATCAGCTATGAGGTCACAAGACGAGCACACGGCCAGTCGCCGTCGGCACAGAGGACCGTTTCGACCTCCGGTTGAAGGTCCGCCGTTGCGAGGATCAGAGCATCGGCATCGATAGCGACTTGCGCTCGCCCGTGCCCCCAGCACTGTGCGCCGGGAGCGACCGCGGACGCTGGCGATCGGCGCGGCGGGCACTCTGGCCGCCGCCGTAGCGACGGTGACGCTCGTCGCGCCTACGCCTCCAACTCCCAGCTCTGCTGTCGTTCAAAGCGTTCCACGCGGGGACCGCTGCTCCTCCGGTCATGTCGCGGTGTGGACGACGACATCGGCGATGTCGGGGACCCGTAGACGCAGCTCCTCCTCAAGCTCGCTGCCAAGCTGGTGAGCATCGACCAGGGAGGTCTCAGCGCCGACGCCGAGCGTGAGGAAGATGACGCGACCGGCCTCGGTGCGAAGCAGCCTTGTCCCGCGCGGCTCCTTGCCTGTCAGCTCAAGGACTACGCGCTTGATCTCCCGTATCGCATCGAGGTCCGTGCTCGTGGTCGCTGGACTGGCGCTGAGCGGACGCTCCAAGGGCTCCAGGTGCGTTTGTACCTCGCTCACACCGGGGCGAGCGCGGATCGCTTGCTCGATGCGCTCAGCGACCCCGAGCGCTTCTTGTAGGGCGAGATCGGCGGGGAACTTCAGATGCAAGGAGACGCTGGCTGACCCGCCGTTCTCGAAGATCGTGATGTCGTGTACTTCCTTGACCAGCGGTTCGGCCAGCGCGATTGCCAGTACCCGGTCGCGGAGGTCCAGGCCGCTGCGGCGAGGCTCGACGTGGACGACGACATCGCTGCCGGGCAGCTCGGTCTCGATCGCCGCCTCGATCAGGTTCGCGGCCTGGTGGCCCTCGACCACCGCCGCTCCGGGCGAGACGGCGACGATCACATCCGCGAAGTAGCGCCCAGCGGACTCGCGCAGCCGCAGCCGCACCAGTTCGATGTCGGGTTCCAGGCGCGACAGCGCACGCTCAGCTGCCTCTCTAGCCTCCGCCGGCGTGCGGTCCATCAGCACGTTTGCGTTCTCCGCGATCAGCCGTGCCGCGGTGGCGAGGATGATCGCGGCTATGACGAGTGCCGCGCTCGCGTCACCTCGCGTGAAGCCTGCGCGCACAAGCAGCAGACCGATGAGGACAGCCAGGGAGCCTGCCATGTCCCCGGCGAAGTGAAACCCGTTTGAGCGCAGGGCGGGGCTCCCGTAGCGCTGTGCGGTGCGCAAGGAGGTGATCGTGCGAGCGAGATCGACGCCGATCGCGATCGCGATGACGACGAACACGTACCAGTGGGTGTCTGGCGTGCCGTCGGGGCTGAGGAGATGCTTGATCGCCTCGACAGCGACGATCGCCCCGCCTGCCAGCAGGATGCCAGCCTCGCCGAGCGCCCCAAGGTTCTCTGCGCGAGCGTGCCCATAGGGGTGCTCGGAGTCCGCAGGCTGCCTTCCCAGGCGCACAGCGAAGAACGTCAGGATCGCCGCAACAACGTCTCCGCTTGACTCGATGCCGGCAGAGATCAATGCGAGGCTGCCGGTTATCGCGCCGACGCCGAGCTTAAGGACCACGAGCAAGCCTGCCGCGGCGATCGACGCGAGCGTCGTCCGTCGCTGTACGGCCACCTGCTCGCTGCTATCGGGATGCACCATCAGCAGAGCCTAAGTGTCCGGCCCGTAGAGAGGCGTGGGCGGGCTGTTGCTCAGCCCCGCGCGGCATGCAAGCACGAGTGCAGAAAGATTGGAAGCTCGCCGGGAAGGAATCCAGCGATGGCGGAGTCACACAGGAAAGCGCGCGAAAGGTCGCGTCCCGCTAGCCGGGGGAATTGAGGTTGCGGGCGTAGCCTCCGCTTTGTCCTGACAAGACCAAGCGATGGAGGTACGCCCGCATGGAGAAGGTAGCCCCGAGCGAGAGGGTCCGCTTTGAACTGGATGAGGTGC
>DASZIU010000180.1:0-14022 GCA_035948815.1 Solirubrobacteraceae bacterium
GCCTCCGGTCAAGGGCCTCTTCATGGGTGGGGCGAACTCGACGCTGTCGGCGGCGGTGACGATGTCGCGCCTGGACCCGCAGGCCAGCGCGCGCGCGTGAGCAACCCGCCCGCGGCGTCAGCCGTGGTACTGCGCGACCACGCCGCTGAACGCGAGGGGCTGCTGGCTGACCCCGCTGCAGCTGTCCGAGGTGTTGTCGGCGCCGGCGCATGATCGATCGCGGTTGACCGACCAGAACGTGAACCGCGCGAGATGGTTCTGCTGCGCGAAGGACAGCATCGTCTGGAAGTCTTCGAGCGTCACGGTCTCGGCGGCTTCGTCGGTGTGGCCGTTCATCGACGAGATGCCGCTGTGCCCGTAGGCCGACGCCGGTGACATGTGGTAGGCGCTCTCGAGCTGGCGCGCGAGCGCTCCCGCCGCGGCGATCGAGGCGTGGCCCATGTCGGTCCTCGCGGGGCCGAAGTCGAACGGCATCACCGTCCACGCGCTCGGCAGAAGGCCGACCGCGGCCGCATCGGCGACGAGGCTCCTTTCGGCTGGTTCCAGGCCGGATTCCGCGCCCGGCATGGTGATCGAGATCTCGAGGCCCTGGTTCGCGCCTTGGACGATCGCGAGCGCGCCGACGACCCGCTTGCGAACGGCCGCGCTGGAGAGCTCCGTGTGCTCGATGTCGATGTCGATCGCCTTCAGCGCGTACGCGTCGATCACCTTCTGGTACGCGGCGGCGAGCGCATTCGGCGTCTTGCAGGAGTTCCCGAGCTTCCTGCCGCTCCAGCCGCCGAACGACACCGCGACGTCTCCGCCGGCCGCGCGGATCTGTTCGATCGCGGTCTCATCGGCGCCGCCCTTCAGCCGCCGGCTCCCATCCCACATCGGGTTGCATGTTCCATGCGAGAGCACGAAGGCGAGGGTCAGGTCGTGGACCCCCGTGGCGGACATCACCGACGTCGGTCGCTGGGGATCACCCCACCCGAGGTACTCGTACGGCGCGGCCATCTCGATCGGCTGCGCCGCTGCGCCGCCGGGTGCGATTCCGGCGAGTAGCGTCGCCGCGCAAACGGCGCGCAGGAGGCGGCGACCCCGAGCTGCAAGCCGATCGCGATGGCCGTGGCCTCCCATCTGCACGCGAGCATACGCCAGCGACCCGCGATCGCCTCACATTCGCCCGCCGGCAGCTACGATCGCGCTGTGCCCGCGCGTCTCTACTTCACCGACTCCGATGAGGCGAACGCGCTCATCGCCTCCGATCCAATGGCACTGCTCGTCGGGCTCGTCCTGGACCAACAGGTGACCGTCCAGAAGGCCTTCGCCGGTCCGCTCGTGATCCGAGAACGGCTCGGGTCGCTCGACGCGAAGACACTCGCGACGGCAGACCTCGAGCCGGTCTTCCGCGAGAAACCGGCGATCCACCGCTACCCCGGGAACATGGCTCGGCGGGTCCAGGACCTCGCCGCCCACATCACAGACAACTACTCCGGGGAGGCCGAGCGCGTATGGACCGACGCGCCCGACGCGCCTACGCTGAGGCGCAACATCGAAGCGCTGCCCGGATTCGGCGAGATGAAGCTGAAGGCGCTCGCCTCGATCCTCGCAAAGCGCTTCGGCGTGAAGGCCGCCGAGGAGCTCGTGCCGAAGCACCCCACGCTCGGGGACGTCGACTCCGCGCAGGCGCTCGCGGACTACCAGGCGGGAAAGCGAGCGCACAAGGCGGCGCTGAGGGCGAGCGCCGCGCGCTGAGGTGTCGAAGTCTGCGGGGTGCTCGCGCAGCGATACCCTGGGGCACCCGATGTCCTCGATACCTCGACATGCCGGCGGCTCCAGATGAGGCGCTCTCGGCTCGGGCGCTGCGCTCCCCCCGCGCGGCGGAAGGTCTCACTCGCGGCACGCTCGGCGGGTGCCCGGTCCCTCGGCGCGGGAGCTCTCGGCGCGCTTGCGATCGGGGGGCTCGCGACGGGCGCGGGCGCGATCGGCGCGCTTGCGATCAATCGCCTCGTGATCCGCCGGGGCGAGGTCAAGAGGCTCGACGTGCGGGAGCTGACCGTGGGTCGCCTGACGGTCGAGGAGCTCACCGTTGCGCGCGAGCGCCAGCCGCCGCAGCCGCCGCCGCCCGGGGCGCCGAGGGCGCCGAGGGGGCCCGGCGGGCCGCCGCCAGTTCCCTGAAGTCCGGCCACGAGCTCGCCGCCCCGGGCGGGCGGCGCACGAGCGCGGGAAGCCCGCGTGGCAGCCTGCGCAGGCGCTCGCCGAGCGTCGACCCGCTCAGCTGGTCGGTCATCGTCTGAACCGCGGTGTCGATTACGAGGTTGCGCCTGCCCCGGCTCATCAGGTTGTCCCCCATCGCGTCGAGGTCCTCAGCGGTCGGCTGGATCAGGATCACCGTCGCGCCCGCGGCGCGCAGGCGCTTCGCCTCGGCCCCGAGACGCCGACCGGCGTCCCGGCGGATCGCGCCGGCGACCCGCTCACCGAGTGTCGCGGGGGTGGCCACCTCACGCGAGGACATCGGGTTGAGCGCGATGATCAGGTCCAGGCCCTCGTCGGCGACGACGTCGAGGTTCGAGGCCGACGTGAGGCCGCCGTCGACGTAGCGGCGTCCGCCGATGTCGACGGCCCTGAAGAAGCCGGGTATCGCGCAGGAGGCTGCGACGGCGTCGGGCAGCTCGGCGGGCGGGGCGCCCTCACGGCCGAACGCGACGCGCCGTCCGGTCCGGTAGTCGACGCACATCGCCCAGAAGCCGGGATGTGGCGCCCACCCCTCCTCGCAGACCCTTCGGATCGTGTCCTTCAGTGGCTCCGTCGACACAGGCCCGAGGGGCAGCCAGCCGGCCATCAGCGCGGCGGGCGAGTACCGGCGGGGACGCGCAAGCGACGAGGCGGCCAGCCGCCACGAGCCCGGGCCGAGGCCCGGGAGACCGCGGTGCAGGGTGTAGCGCGCGCCGCCGGATCGATCTGCGCTCGACGCGGGCGCTCCTGTGAGGTCTCGCAGGCCCGCGAAGTTCTCGCCGGCGGAGTGCGCGACCATGAACCACGGCGGGACCCCGCAGGCGAGCAGCGCGCCGACCATCGCGCCGGCGGAGGTGCCGACGATCACCTCCGAGCTGCCGGGGTCCCACCCCGTCTCGCGCGCGATCGCGTGGAGCGTGCCCGTCAGCCATGCGCCCCCGAGCACTCCACCGGCCCCGAGGACGAGCCCGATCCGTGGCTGTCCCCGGTTGCTCAACGTCTCGCTCCGCGAGCCAGGCCGGTAATGGAATCTACAAGGTCCATTGTTCCGGACTCTACCGCCACCCCAGGCGGCCGATCGCGCGGGTCGCGTCGCAGCGCCACCGCGACCCGCGGCCGCGAGGCGTGTTCTTGATCCGATGGGCGGACGCGTCGATCCCACCTCCTCCTCCTCCTCGCCGCTCGCGAAAGCGGGTGGCCGTTGGCGGCTTGCGCGCCGCTGGCGTCTCCCGCGACGCCGCGCTCGGCTCGCCAGCTGCCCGGTCTGCCACGGCGGGGTCGCTCCCGACGACGCGCTCGGGCTGATCGGCGGGCGCGTCGCGCACGCGGAGTGCGCGCTCGTCAGCTGGCTCGGGCCCGGGCGACTCTCTGCCGAGCTGCGCTAGGCGCGAGCTCAGGCGGCCCGCACGCCCCAGCGGCTTTCGAACGTCTCCCCCGGTTCCAGCCGCAGGAGGCCCTCGCCACTCTGGAAGGCGTTCGGCGCGCAGGTCATCGGCTCCACCGCCAGACCACGGCGACGACGGGCGGGGGCGAGCGAGTCGCCGCTGTAGATCTCAAGGAACGGATAGCGCTCGTCGAGCCACAGCTCGACGCGGACGCCGTCCGGCGCGGACAGGGCGACCGTCGCATCGCCGGCCTCGTCGCGGAGGAGATCGGTGAAGGGGTCGCCCAGTCGCTGCTCGGCGACGAGCCGCTGCTCGCGGAAGTCATACAGCGTTCCCTGCACCGGCTCATGACCGTGGGGAAGCTGGCGCACGGCGTCGGTGAGGATGCGAGTGAGGGCCGGCAGCTCGAGCAGGCAATCATCGATCAGGGCCCCGCCCGCGGACAGGTAGGGGTGCTGCCCCGAGCCGTAGGGGCACGCCGAGTCGCCGATGTTCGTGGCCGAGGAGGACACCGTGAGCCCGCCGTCGCCGAGCTCATAGGCCACTCGCATCTGCAGCGCGAACGGATAGCCCTCGAGCGGATACAGCCGGGCGCCCATGACGACGCTGCTCGGGGACCGCTCGAGCGCCGTCCAAGGCCTCCAGCGCATGAACCCATGGATCGCGTTGCTGCGCTCGGGCTCGGTGAGCGCAACCCGGTGCTCAACTCCGTGGAAGCGATAGCGGCCGTCGGCGAGCCGGTTGGGCCACGGGATCAGCGTCGCGCCGTGCGCGCCGTCGCAGATCGCGTTCAGCGGATACGGGTCGAGCACCGGCCGCTCGCCGACCGCATACTCGCGCACCCCACCGCCCACCTCGACGACCGTTGCCCGCTGCTCGCCGTGGGCGATCTCGAACTGCTGGCCCGAGGGCGGCGTTCCCGTCACGGCCGCTGCTCGGGGTTGCGCCCTTGCGCGTCTGGCAGAGCCTCGATCATGGCGCTCGCCGCGGGGCTCCACGGTGGCCATTCGCCCGCCGCGGCTTCGGCGGCCGGCGTGGTTGCACGCGGCGGTCTCAGGATCACCTGTGCAGCGAGCCGGGGCTGGTCGGAGCCGCTGTAGAGCTCGCTGTCTTCACCGCCAGCCGGCGTACACGGCGCCAGCGCTCCGCCGCCGAACAGGAATCCGTAGTAGAAGGCGTGCTCGGGCGCGACACCTGGATCGGCGAGCAGTGTGCCCGTGAGGTAGGAGGCGTCGCTCGCCTGGCGGGCCTGTCCTCGCACTTCGCCGTGGGCGCAGTAGAGGGCGCCCACCTCTGTGAACCAGATGCGCTGCCCGGCGCCATGGGCCGGCAGTTCGCGGATCAGCCGCCTGAGCCGCGCGTCGTTGTGCGCCCTCACCGAGACGTAGGGGTGAACTCCCCAGATGCTCGGCGTGAAGGTGAGCGCGCGCTCGTAGGCCTGCTCGAAGGCCGGCAGCGACGAGCGGTCTTCGAAGTCGCCGGCGATCACGCTGCAGACCTGGGGCTGTACGCAGACGCTCGCCGCCGCGTCGGCGAGCTGCGCGGCAGCTAGCGCGCTCTCGTGGCCCTGGCCGTTCGGCTCGTTCCACGGCTCGACGTCGGCGATCGGGTAGCCGAGCGCGGCCGCCCCGGCGAGGATCGCCTCCAGCTGCCGCCGATATTCCGCGGGCGAGGCCGGATGGACGCCGTCATAGCTGGTCAGTGCCAGCACCGGCGTGAGCGCCAGGGTGCGAGCGTCCAGCAGCCACGCTTCGAAGCGTTCCCGGTAGTTGCCGGTCGCATGCGGGCCCGTGGTCGCCTCGCTCATCGCGTTCCACTGCACCACATATCGCGCGAGCGTGATCTGCCTTTCGCGGCGCCCGCTCCAGCGTTCCCTGAAGAGCGCGGCGAAGCGGCTGGTGGCGAACGAGCCGTCCCAGGCGGGCAGGCTCTGATCGCTGATCCCGTCGACGTAGCCCGCGGCGCCCGCGGGGCCGGCGCACGCCGCCGCGCACGCGAGGAGCGCAAGCGCGGAGGTCCCCGACGTCCGGTAGAGGCGGCGTCGGGCGGCCGCGAGCTGAGGCCGGCAGCGCATGCCGCATCTACCCGCCGGGGCGCGCGAAGTTGCTGCGCGCGGGAGCCTTGACACTCGTTGGGGGCGGCGTTAGCGTGCCAGGAGAGGGGGGCGTGCCGGTTGACTGTGCCCCTGCACGCGGGAAGTCGCCGCCTCTGCCCTCCCACAGAGGGAACGCCTCCGGGCGGGGTGCCCGGAGGCCCGAGGGTTCGAGGAGGCATCTCATGCTTGGTCGTATTCGCCCATTGGTTCGGCGGCGTGCGTGCTTGCACGTGTCCGCCCTGGCCGCCGTGGCCTGCGTCGTGATCGGTGTCGGCAGCGCGGCTGCGGACGAGCACCGTGATCACGGCGTGACGGTGATGACGCAGAACGTCTACCAGGGCACGGAGTTCAGGAACTTCGCGGCGCTCGCGGGAACGAACGCCAGCCTCGAAGAAGCTCTCGCCGCGACGACCGCGGACTACGGAACCTACGTGGCAACGCGCTTCAAGGACAGGGCCAAGCAGATCGCGTCCGAGATCGCCCGCAACGAACCCGCGCTCGTGGGTCTGCAGGAGATCGCCACCTGGCACATCGGGCCGTTCGTCGGAGCGCATCCGTTCGCGTTGCCGGTGCCGGTCAACGAGGACTTCACCCAGGAGCTGCTCGCGGCGCTTGCCGCCGATGGCAAGCAGTACGCAGTGGCCTCGCGGCACGACAACAACTTCACGCTGGCGTTCCCGATCTTCACCGCCAAAGGACCGGTGGCCGTCGGCATGGTCGAGAGCGGTGTGATCCTGGCCCGCAGCGACCTGCACGGGCAGCTCAAGCTGTCCAATCCGCAGTCGGGAACCTTCAACGCGAGGCTCCCGCTGATCCCGAACCCGCTCGATCCCGATCCGCCGCATGGGTTCCAGTTCACCAACAGCTGGCAGTCGATCGACGTGACCACGCGCGGCAGGTCGTTCCGCTTCATCACCACGCACCTGGACGCACTCGCGCCCGGCGGGGCGGTGTCCGGTCCCCAGGCTCAGGAACTGCTCGCCGGACCGGCGAACACGCCCCTCCCCGTCGTCGTCACCGGCGACATGAACTCGGGCCCGGCGCTGGCCCCCGCCGCATACAACGCCCTCGTCGCCGGAGGCCTCTCCGACACCTGGACCGCGGCCGGGTTGGGCGCGCCACCGCTGACGTGCTGCCACCTCGCTCCGAACGATCTGGCGAGTGACCCGAACGCGTCATATACAGAGGATCCGGACCACGTGTTCACCCGCGGCCCGTTCGCCGTGCTGGACACGCACCTGGTGGGCAACACGGTGCCGAGCCCCGCCCCGGAACCGTTCATCTGGCCATCGGACCACGCCGGCATCGTCGCCACGCTCGCGATCAAGTGCGACAGCACAGGCGGTGGCCGGGGCAGTCAGGAGTGCGAGCGCTAGACGTAGTTCCGAGGCACGTCCGTGTGTCGAGCCGGTGCTGCCATCGCGGGCGGCGGCACCGGCTCGAGCGCTCGCGACAGCACGCGACCCCGCGCGAGGCCGCTCCAGGAACGAGCACCGCCCGAAAGTCAACCCGCGGCCGGCACAGCGCCTGCAGCTGCTCTGGGCGCGCCCCGTTACGCGTAGCATGAGCGCAGGGAGACGCGGCGGGGCAATCGATGAGCCAACCGGAGACGAGTTTCAACGCGGGGGGTCCGGCGACGCCGTATGCACGCCGCGCGATCACGCTGACAAACCGCGGCGAAGCGTACGTCGCTGTCGCGAGCGCCGCGGCGCTGTACGCGATCGGCGCGACGCTGATCGCGACCGCCTTCCTGCTTCCCCACGTGTCCTCGCCGGTCGGATGCGCCGTGGTCGCCGCGGTCGCGTACGCGACGGCCGGCGCGCTAATGCTCGCCTATGCGCGACGGCGGGTCGGCCTGTGGCTCGCGTGGGCCGCCGAGATGTGGGGGATCGTGGTGATCGCGTTCCTGTGTGCCGCGTCGGGAGGTGCCAGCAGCCCCTTCCAGCTCCTCTACTTCTTCGCGCTCGGCCACGCCGCCGCGTTTCAGCCTCGGGGGCGCTTCCTGCTGGTGTCGCTCGCCGCGCTGATCGCCTTTCTGACGCCGCTCGCCTACTCGAACGTCTCGACCTCCTTCGGCGCGTTCGTGTGCGTCGGGGCGGTGCTGGCGCTGTTGACCACGAGCGTCGTCCACTACGCGCTCGGGAGGATGCGCGAGCAGCGCTGGCGCCTGGAGTTCCTGATCGCGGCGACCGCGCGGCTGGACAGCTCCCTGGACCCGCAGCAGACGTTGCGCAAGATCGTCCGTACCGCCGTGCCCGAGCTTGCAGAGCTGTGCGTGATCGACCTGATCGACTCGGACGGATCGATCACCGACACGGTCGCGGCTTCAGCCGATCCCGCGGTCGGGGCGGAGGTCGAACGGACCCGCGAGGTCAACCCGCCCGCGATCGGCGCGTCGGGAGCGCACCCGATCGCGACCGCGCTCAGCACCCGGACGCCCTACGTGGTCGAGGACCTGGGCGGCAACTCCTCGCCGCACGCGGACGGCCACCGCACCTCCGAGCAGGCCGGCTACCGCTCGGCGGCCGCCTTCCCGATGGTCGCGCGCGGGCGGATGCTGGGGACGATCTCGTTCTTCCATCCCGGCAGCTACGAGCGCAGCCAGCTGGCGGTGCTCGAAGATCTCACGGGTCGCGCGGCGCTCGCGTTCGACAACGCCCGCCTGTATGCCGAGCGCGACCACGTCGCCCACACCCTGCGCCGCAGCCTGATGCCCTCGGCCCTGCCGGTGATCCCGGGGCTGGAGCTCGCGAGCTACTTCCGCCCGATGGGCCCCGGGAGCGAAGTGGGCGGGGACTTCTACGACGTCTTCGGCGACGGGCAGAGCTGCTGGCTCGTCGTCGGGGACGTCTGCGGCAAGGGAGCCGAAGCGGCAGCTCTGACGGGCTTCCTGCGCCACACCGCGGTCGCGTATGCGCGCGACGGGATGAGCCCGGCCAGTGTCCTGCTGCGCGTCAACGAGGCGATGCTCGAGCAGAACTTCGAGGGCCGCTTCGCGACCGCGATCCTCGCGCACCTCGGCTTCCGCAGCGCAGAGGTGAAGGTGACGATCGCGGTCGCCGGACATCCGGCGGCTCTGATCGCTCGCGCCTCGGGCCAGGCGGAGGAGTTCGGCGAGTCGGGCACGCTGCTCGGCGTCTTCTCCGACCCGGTCATCAAGGAGGCCTCCACGATCCTCCGCGAGGGTGACGCGCTGGCGCTCTACACCGACGGTCTGACCGAGGCGCACGCCCCCGAGCGGATGATCACGGTGCAGGCGCTCGTGGCGCAGCTGGCACAGAACCAGCCGCGGTTCGCGCGCGATGCGATCGACAGCCTGCTCGAGCTGGTCGATCTCGACCTCGGAGCACGCGACGACATCGCGATCCTGGCGGCTCGGGTCAAGAACGGGAGCCCGGACTAGGCAGGAGTCTCGGGGCCGGGTGTCGCCGCCTGCGAGGCCCGCGCTCGCGGCTCCAGGTCAGCGAGCCCGATCGGCTTGGATGGCGGACCCTCGATGATGCGCTTAGAGCGAACCTCAAGCGTCGGCGTCACGTGCACGAGCTCGCCAGACCCAAGCGCCCGCCATGCGGGGTCCTCGTCCATCCGCTCGCTCGCGATCACGACGAGCGGCGTGCCGGCCGCATGCTCGGAGGTGACACGCGTGCCGAACCGGCTTCTGTGCTCGAGCCTGGCGCCGGGCTCGCGCTCGAGGAGGTGCAGCTCGTGTGTGTCGGGGTAGCGCAGGGCCCACATCCCCTCGGCGCTGACCAGCACGAAGTTGATCGCGAGCAGCGGCAGGTTGCGCGCGACCCACAGGCAGGCGGAGGCGATCCCTCGCTCCACGTCCCCCCCGCTCGCCTCGACGTCCCGGGTGATCAGGGCGAAGAAGCGCTCGGAATCGGTGTCGCCGTCGACCAGCTCGCGCGCGCTGCCGAGCTGTGCCTCCAGCGCGGGCAGATCCTCGATCACGCCGTTGTGCGCGAACAGCCGGCCGTGCTGCTCGAACGGATGCGTGTTGCGCAGCTCGAGGGCGCCGGTGGATGCGAACCGGATGTGGGCGATGAACGTCCGCGACTCGAGCTCGTGCGCGCGTCGGGCGAACTCCCGGTCGCCGTAGGCGGCGCGCGCCTGCTTGCTGATCAGCGGCCGGTCCTCCCGATCGAACCATCCCAGACCGGTGCCGTCGGGCTCGCGGTGACTCTGGACGGAGAGGCTGTCGGGGGCGTCGAGCAGCCAGAAGGTGGCCTTGACCCGCTCGGGCCCCGCGCTCATCCCGAAGAGCCGGCACATGCTGGGCGCTTCGAGGCTAGGCGAGGTTGGTCGAGGGACGCTGCCAGGGCACGCCGTCGACGATCAGGTGGACCTTCTCGTTGTAGAACGCGATCAAGCCGGCGATCCGCTCGCTCTCCGGAAGCGGCGTCGGATAGGACCAGGCCAGGTCCTCGTAGAGGCGCTCGCCGACGCGCACCGACCAGGTCTGCGCCTGCCCCTTGTAAGGACAGTGGGTGACCGTCTCGCTCGGCTCGAGCAGGTCGAGTCGGACGTGTGTCTTGGGCAGGTAGAAGCGCACCGGGAGCCCGGTCTCGAACAGGAGCCGCGGGCTGGTCGATTCGGCGACCGTCACGCCGTCGATCTCGACGCGCACCGCGCGTGAGCTGGCGAGGACGTCGACTCGCGTGTGCGGGTCGCGGGCGTGCGTGAAGACCTCCTCGTCCTCCTCGAACCACGCGTCCATGGCGTCCCACTCGAAGCGCACCGCCTCCCGCAGCTGCTCGATGGGCGAGCTCTCGCGGCGCAGGGCCGCTTCGGGCGCCTGCTTGGAGGCGGTCCTGACGGCGAACGAATTTCCCTCTCCCAGGCTCGGCGACCGCTTCACCCCGCCATCGGGCTCGAGCAGCTCGGTACGCACGTCGCCGATGGGGAAGTAGTAGGTCGGGTAGTAGGGGACCTCCCACACCAGGAGCGGCCGCGTCGTGTCCGCCACGGGCTCGCCCCCAAGATAGGTTCGCACCCGCTTGGCCCCCTGCTCGATCCGAACCGCCGCGGGAGTGGTGCGGGTCTCCGGGATCGTGGCCACACCGCTCACGGTAGCGGCCACCGGGCCGAGCCTGAAGCGGCCCGGCCCGGCGGCGGTGCGCTCGCTCTAACCCCCGACGACCGGCAGCACCAGCCCGCACGTCGGCGCGACCTGGTGGGCGGGGTCCAGCGCGTTCAGCACATCGCGGTCGGCGATGTGGTCATACGGCGCGGAAAGGTGCTCGCCCTGATCGAGGATGCACTGGCTCTGCAGGAGGATGTTCGTCACCCGCGGGCCGGTCAGGAACGCCGAGGTGTAGGGCGTGACCACCTCGTCGTTGGCCGACTGGATCACGGTGTAGCGCACTCCCGCGACCGTGTCGCCGCCTGCGTTCAGCTTCGTCAGGAAGGCGGACCCGGCCGCCTGCTGTTCGCACGCGGTGCACAGGCCGAAGAACCCTGTCGCGCCCGGGACGAAGCCCGCGAGCGTGAAGAGCCCGCTAACTGTTGTGCCGTGGTTCGACGGCGACAGGCCCACGAGGGTGTGGACCTTGCTCGCGCCGCCGAGGAACCTGAGGTAGTAGCGGGGCATCATCCCGCCCTGCGAGTGACCGACCAGATCCACCTTGCCGGCGCCCGTCGCGGCGAGCACCTGCGAGACGAAGCCCGAGAGCTGTTCGGCCGACCGCGGGATATCGCCGGTTCCGTCTATCCCGAGCTGTCCGCTTACGCCCGATGAGCCGTAGTTGAACGCGAACACGCAGTAGCCGTTGTCGTAGAGCAGCGGTGAGAGCGCCTGCCAGTTGCCCGACATGTCCTCGAAGGTGCCATGCACGAGGATCACCGGGCGCGGATGCCTCGAGGAGGGCTTGCAGGACCAGTTGTTCGCCCCCGGGGGGCTCGCCGTCGGGCTGTTGTGCGCGTAGCCGAGCACGCCGTCGTAGACGACGGGCAGCGGAGCGGCCTGCGAAGGCACGGCGGCGATCGCCAGGCCGACCAGCGCGGCGAACGTGGCGGCGATTGAACGACGGGTCATGGCTCTCCCTCCGAATGAGTCGGTTGTCGGCGCCCGGCCAGCCACAGCGGCGACCCGCGGCGGCGTGACCTCGCTCGGGAACACCCGCTTTCCTTATACCCGAATAAGTACGGTCTTGTCTACCGCGCTCAGACCGGCTCGCCGACCTGCGCCGCCGGGGCGGCGCGGACCGGCGCTTGGCGAGCATGGCCGCCGGCTCGAGCGCTGTCTGAGCTCACCACGCGGGGCTCAGGCGGGCGGGAGGCGCCTGGCGAGCACTGCCTCGATGTCGAAAGCTCGTCCAGGTCCGAGCGGTCCGGGACGGTTCAGCCGCTTGACCAGACGTGCCGGCCGGTACAGCGGATGGCCGTTGACCTTGAGTGTCCTCAGCAGCGGCAGCCCCACCTCGGCGAGGAATCCCTCGGGTGTGATGAAGCACAGGCAGCCGTGGACCGGAACGTCCGGGGCGACGTCGGTGATCGCGGCCCGCACGTAGGCGACCTGTCGATCGAGGCCGGCGATGAGCTTCGTGCGGTCGCGCCCGGCGATCGTCAGCGAGGGCCCTCCGAAGAGCGGCCTACGGACCTTGATCTTGCCGCGGTGGCGCTTGGTGTCGATGACGTACACGCCGGACGGGGCCACGGCGATGTGATCGATGTTCGCGCGGCCGAAGCGTCGGTCGTGCAGCGCGAGCACCTCCGGACAGCGTCGCGCGAGCGCCTCGGCGAGGAGCTCCTCTCCCCTGGCTCCCGTGGCCCAGTTTCGGTCAAGCGCCGCCCGCCGCCGTTCTGCCGGCGATGGCCCGATGAGCGCCCTCAGCAGGCGTGAGCGAGCGCCGTGCTCCAAGCCAGCGCGATCGAGGCGCCGCTGGTGCTCGCGCCGCGCGCTTCGCCCGGCGACTCCCTGGTCGGGCTCGGGCTCACTGCCCGTGGATTGGAGGTGCGTGGGAGGTGCGATCGCTGTTCCTCGCCGTGAGCGGATTCGGCTCCTCACGCGAGCCGACTCCTAGTGTGGCGACGGTACAGATCGCCGACCGCCTGTCAAAAGCGTGTTTCTGACTCGCGCACGGAGAGTGGCGGCGAGGGCCGGGCAGAGGCGAGCAGCGGCGGATGATCGGAGAGCTCGGGAAGCGCCTCGCCCGCGCGCAGGCGCCTGTCGAGCGGCCGACCCGGGGAGAGGGGGTCTGCCCCCTGCGCGAAGATGTGGTCCACGTCGCGGCTCGCAAGGTGCACGACCCCGCCGGGCGCGGCGGGATGGCGCAGGTTGAGGTCGCCGCCGAGGATCAGCGGTGCCTCGGAGGCCCACGCCAGTGCGCGCTCCCACAGGCGCTCGAGCTCGTCCTCGGCCAGCTCGACGCGAGCGCTTCCATGGAAGTTGACCACGCAGGTGCCGTCGCCGAGCCTCGCGAGCTGCGCCACGCGTCGCTCGGGCCACCTGCGAAGCGTCAACGCGCGATGTTCAACGATGCCGCTTCGCGCGAGGACCGCGTTGGACCCGCCGCCGTTTGACTTGATCAGGTCCGGCCAGCGGTCGGCGACGCCGCGACGCAACGCCAGAGCCGAGTTACGTGAGGTGAGGGCCGTGCGCTGCTCTGCCCCGGCGACGCTCGCCAGCATCGGCGGCCACCAGGGCGGCACCTCCTGAAGGAGCGCCACATCCCACGCCCAGGACGCGAGCATTGCGGAGAACTCGTTGCCGAGGGCACGGCCAGCCGCCGGCACGGAGCGGCCGTGAAAGAGGTTCCAGGTCAGGATCCGCAATCAGGCGTGCTTGTAGCCGAGAAGCGCGAAGGCCTCCAGAGCTCCGTTCACGCCGGACTCGGCCCCGTCGACCTGCGGCTGCGTTGCGGCGACGCTGGCTGGCCCTCCGGATTCGGCCGCCGCAGCGACCGCCCGGTACGCGTCGCGTGCGCGTTCCAGCGAGGCGACGAGCGCCTCCTGCGCCGCAAGGGCAGCGGCCGGCGGGTGAAGCGTTTGAATCGACGTGGCAGCAGCGGCGAACCGGTCAGCAAGGGTATTGGCCAAGGAAGCCACTGTGGCTGGGCTCTTGCGCAGCCCCAATTCACGCCTGAGCAGAGTCCGCTCGCGGTCCAGCGCCCCTACCGATTGGCCGAGCTTGCCCGAGTAGTCGGTGCTCGGTTTGAGGTCATACGCCGAGTGCCCGACCGGCGTGAGCGACGCCACGATCTGTTCACACTCGTGCATGTATGAGGAGGCTCCCGCCCCGGCGTAGCAGGCAAGCGCCGTGGGTGAGCCGGAGGTGTTCGGGATCACGTACAGCTCGAGGCTCGGAGCGAATCCGGGTACGTGCAG
>DASZIU010000181.1:0-5127 GCA_035948815.1 Solirubrobacteraceae bacterium
ACCACTACGCGCCGACGCTCACGGGAACGGTCAACCGGATGAACGCGGGCGCGGGCCTCGGGATCGCGATCCTCGTCTACGCCTGGATCGCGCTGGCCACGCTGATGCTCGGGCGTCTCGCTCGCCTGCCGTCATCGACCAGCACGATCCTGCTCGCCCTGGCCGCGCTCGTGCTCGGCGCCGGATATCTCGGACGCTCGCGTGACGATGCGAAGGCGTGGGACGCGGCCGCGGCCGACCAGCGAGCGGTGCTCGCCGAGATCCGCGCGGCGCTGCCACGCCTGCCCCGAGCCGCGACGGTCTACCTCGGCGGCGCCCCGGCCGCAGTCGGACCCGGCATCCCCGTGCTGAACACGACGCTCGACCTGACGAGCGCGATGCGTGTCGCCTACTCGAGCCCCGACGTGATCGGCGTCCCGCTCAACGCGGCCAACGAGCGCGTCACCTGTGGCACGGAAGGTCCGCTCGGGGCCGGCGTGCGCGGCGCCTACGGCCGCTCCTACTACCTCGCCGCGCTCCAACGTCGCGCGATACTGCTCCAGGCCCCCGCTCAGTGCCTGGCCGAGGGCCGGGCCGGTCGCCCGGCGGGTTGGGCGAGTGGGGTGGGGAGATGAGCGACAGGGGAGGGAGATGAGGTACTACGCGGTTGCAGAACTCGAGGTGACCGACCGGCGTTGGGTGCGGGAGTACGTCGCGGCGGTCACGGCCATGGTCGAGCGCCGCGGCGGGCGCTACCTGGCGAGGACGGGGCGGATCGAGAAGGTCGAGGGGGAGAGGACGGCGCCGCAGGTCTTCCTGATCATCGAGTGGCCCTCGAAGGAGGTCGCAGAGGCCTTCTACGACAGCGCCGAGTACGCCCCCTACCGCGAGAGCCGGCTCGCAGGAGCGCGCAACCAGTTCTTCCTGATCGCCGGCGAGGACGTGAACGGCGTCGCACGGATCGAGCGCTGATTCCGCGCGGCGCTCTGGGCGGCACACTGCCGGCCCCCACGGCTAGCTCGAGGGCGTAGCCGCGCCTCCGCCGGGATCGACGTGTTCGGCCTCGACCGGGTCGAGCGGGACGAGTCCGGCGTTGGGCACGTGCTCGGTGCGACTGATCGGGCGCCCCGTGCGCCTCGCGAAGGCTGCGCGAATGACCATGCCGTGACAGACGACGAGGGCTGGCAGCTCGCCCCGTTCGACGTCCGCGAGCGCCGCGGCCACACGGTCCTCCTGTTCGGCGAAGGACTCGCCGCCCGGAAACGCGAAGTCCGGGTCGCCGGCGACGAAGGCCGCGAACTGCTCGGGCGCCTCTGCACGGACCTCCGCGAAGCTGCGGTCGGTCCAGTCGCCCGCGTCCGTCTCCATCAAGCGCGCGTCCTGTTTCGGCTCGAGCCCGATCCGCCGCGCGATCACGTCTGCAGTTTCCCGCGCCCGGAGCAGCGGGCTGCACCACATCGCACGGAAGTCGTAGGCGCCAACGCGCTCGGCCAGGTCCTGCGCCTGCGCACGGCCGATGGCGTCGAGCGGCACCGGGAGGTGACCCTGGAAGCGCCCCTCGAGGTTGTAGGCGGTCTGGCCGTGGCGGGCCAAGTAGATGCTGACTCCCGAGCTGGCGATGGCGGCAGGATAGCCGCGCCGACCGCGCCCCCTGCAAAGATCGGCGTGCACTGACGATCCGGGAGAAGGAGGCAGAGATAATGGAAGAACGAGGGCTGTCCGCCTACATCGCCGAGCTGGTCGGGACCTTCCTGCTCGTCCTGTTCATCGCGCTCATCGTCAGCATCTACGCGCGCCTCGGCGTCGCGGCATCCGGGGTCGCGGTGATCGGGCTGATGCACGCGTTCGTCCTGATGATGCTGATCCAGACGCTCGGCGGCGTGTCGGGCGCGCACTTCAACCCGGCCATCACCATCGCCCTGGTGAGCGTGCGCAAGATCAAACCGAACAACGCGCTCTTCTACATCGCTGCGCAGGTCGTCGGCGCGATCGCCGGCGCCGGGCTGGCCAAGCTGATCCTCAACGAACTGCCCGGTGGGCCGAGCCTCGGCAACGTCTCCGTCAGCCAGCTGCTCGCGGGCAAGACGCTGCTCGGCGCGCTGTGCGAGCTGGTCGGCACGTTCGCGCTGGTCTGGGCCGTCATGGGCGTCGCCGTCAACCCGCGCGCGAAGGCAGACTGGGCGGGCTGGGTGATCGGAGCGACCCTCGGCTTCGGCGTGTTCCTGTTCGCGCCGCTCACGGGCGCGGGCCTGAACCCCGCGCGCGCGCTCGGCCCGGCGATCGTGTCAGGCGAATTCGTCGGCGGCTTCGGCAAGTTCCTCGTCGTCTACATCGTCGGCCCCCTGCTCGGCGGTCTGATCGCGGCATTGGGCTACAAAGTGCTCGTGCTCGATCCGGTCAACCGCGCGGGCGAGCGTCCCGTGGACGTGCTGCCATGAAGACGCGAATCACCTGATCGAGCGGGCCTGCAGGCCCGCTCGTCATAGACTCCACGTGTGCGCCGCAGGGTCACCTTCTCCCGCAATCTGACCCTCTCCCTGTCGCGGACCTGCCGCTGCTTCTGCAAGTACTGCGCGTTCGCCACCCACCAGGCTCACCTGTACGCGCCCGAGGAGGTGCTCGAGATCCTCGACCGGGCTGCGGCGCGGCGGATCAAGGAGCTGCTCGTGCTCACCGGCGAGCGCCCCGAGGTCAACCCGATCGTCGCCCAGCGCCTTGCCTCCTACGGCCACCCCGACTTCACCTCGTATGTCGTCTGGGTCTGCGAGCGCGCACTCGAGCGCGGGCTGCTCCCGCATACCAACCTGGGCGTGCTCGAACGTGAGGACCTCGCCCGGCTTCGCGAGGTCACGGCCTCGCAGGGCCTGATGCTCGAGTCGATCTCCGAGCGGCTGATGGAGACGGTGCATGCCGGCTCGCCGACCAAGCACCCGGCGCGGCGCCTTGAGACGATCCGCGCCGCCGGCGAGCTGAGGATCCCCTTCACGAGCGGCATCCTCGTGGGGATCGGCGAGACCGAGGAGGAGCGGATGGCATCGCTCGAGGCGCTCGCCCGTCTGCACCGCGAGCACGGTCACATCCAGGAGGTGATCCTCCAGAACTTCGTCCCCCACCAGCGCTACTACGGCCAGGAGCCGGCGGAGATCGCCGACGAGGCCGCGCGCGAGTACTGGCGCACCGGCGTTGCCGACGGCAGGCCCTCGCTGCCGCTGCCCGACTGGGCCTGGGAGGGTGGGGGTCCGATCCAGATCGAGGATATGAAGCGCCTGGTCGCCGAGACCGGCCGCCTGATGCCGGGGGTCGGCATCCAGATCCCGCCCAACCTCGCCGACTGGTGGGGGGAGCTCGTGGCGGCGGGCGCCACCGACCTCGGCGGCCTGAGCGCCAACGGCGACCACATCTCCCCCGAGCACCCGTTCCCCTCCCCGCACCAGGTCCGCAAGCAGCTCCAGAGCGACGGCTACGCCCTGACCGAGCGGCTGTGCGTCTACCCGAGCCACCTCGGTCCGGAATGGCTCGCCGACGGCGTGATGGACACGATCAAGGTGAAGTACTGGAGCTTCATCCCGCGGCGCGGGTCGGGGCGCACCGACCCGCCGTCGCCGATCCGCCCGAGCCTCGTCGCCGGCGCGGTCGAGCGGGCGCGCGATGGCCACGCGCTCAGGGCCGAGGAGCTGACGGCGATGTTCGCCGAGACGCGACCCGAGGCGATCGAGGAGATGCGCCAGGCCGCGGATGGGCTGCGGGCCGAGCTCGCCGGGGACCTGGTCACCTTCGTGGTCAACCGCAACATCAACATCTCCAACATCTGCACCGTCGGCTGCGCCTTCTGCGGCTTCGGGCAAAGCAAGCGCTCTCCCGACGCATACGAGCACGACAAGCGCGACTTCGAGCGGCGGATCGAGGAGGCCGTCGACTACGGCGCGACCGAGCTCTGCATCCAGTCGGGCATCCACCCCGACTGGACGCTCGAGGACTACCTGAGCTGGCTGCGACTGGCCAAGGCGACGGCCGGCCGCCTTGGCGTCGAGCTCCATCTTCACGCCTACAGCCCGATGGAGGTCGCACACATGTGCGACATCTCGAGACTGCCCCCGGCAGAGGTCTTCGCGCGCCTGCGCGACGCCGGGCTCGGCTCCACCCCCGGAACCGCCGCCGAGGTCCTCCACGACGGAGTGCGCGCGCGCATCTCGCCGAACAAGCTCCCGGTGGCGCGCTGGGTGGAGATCATCGAGGCCTCCCACCGCGCCGGCCTGCGCTCAACCTCGACCGTCATGTTCGGCCACATCGAGGAGCCCTGGGAGCTCGCCGAGCACATGCGCGTCGTGCGCGAGCTGCAGGAGCGCACGGGCGGGATCACCGAGTTCGTGCCGCTCTCCTTCATCCCGTTCCAGACCCTCCTCGGCCGTACCCACGGCGTCGAGGAGATCACCCGCGAGGAGAACCTCAAGCACACCGCCGTCTTCCGCCTCGCGCTCGGCCGCACGGTCGGAAGCCTGCAGGCGAGTTGGGTGAAGATGGGCCTCGACGCCGCGACCGAGGCGCTGCGCTGGGGCGTCAACGACCTCGGCGGGACGCTCATGGAGGAGTCCATCAGCCGCCTCGCCGGCAGCTACCACGGCACCAAGCTCGACCCCGAGGAGCTAGTCGCGGCCGCCCACGCCGCCGGGCGCCCCGCCGCTGAGCGCACGACGCTCTACGACATCCGCCGCCGCTACCCGTTGCCCCAGGCGGGCGCGCTCGCGGCGGCGGCCGCCTGAGTCCCGACCCGGCAGTGCGAGCGGGCAGCGCCGGCGGCGGGCGTCAGTCGCGCGCGAACTGCCCGTGGAAGCCGAACGGGATGTGGTGGGGAACCTCCGCGCGGGCGAGCTCGCCGAGATCGCCGGCGTCGAGCACGAGCAGCATCGAGCGCCTCGCCGTGGCGTCGAGGACGACCGACAGCAGGACCCCGTCGTCCTCGTCCTCGGCCTCGGGCCGCGCCACGAACACCGGCTCGCCGGGGTAGAAGCCCGGCTGGGACCAGGAGAGGCTCGAGCCGTCAGCCGTGTCCACCTTCACGATCTGCTCGAGCCAGCCGCTCGGCCCGTTGCCGTTGCCCCACACGTAGCGATAGGGCCGCTCGTTGCAGCGGCGGTAGTTGATCCGCGG
>DASZIU010000182.1:0-13590 GCA_035948815.1 Solirubrobacteraceae bacterium
TGGACATCGGCGGCGGACGACATGCCCGACGCAGCCCGCCAGCGTGAGCAGCTCATGGCGCAGCGAGGGGGCCTCGCCACGCCGCGAGTCCAAGCGCCGCCCGGCGCGGCCGCGAGCATGCGCCACGCGCGAGAGTGAGCGAAGGCGCGCGTCCGCTCCTGCACGCCGGTGCTCGACCCCGGCGCCCGCAACGTAGAGGACCGTCGCCCCCGGGGTCCGCGCGCGCAGGCGGTCCTGCCACTCCTGCTCGTCACCGCCATGCTCGAGCGTGGTGTCAAAGCGTCCCACGCGTTCCAACGCGCTGCGCCTGATCGCCATGTTGACGCCCCACGCGTAGCGCGCATCGGTGTCGCGGTCGCCGAGCTCGAGCGCGGTGATCGCCGGCCCCTCGCGCCCGCACGAACGCGGGCGCCGACCCTCGAGCCGCGGAACCACGGGTCCAGTCAGGACGTCCACCTCCGGATGCTCCGCCGCCGCGTGAAGGAGCGCGGCCAGCCATCCGTGGCGTGCGCGGATGTCGTCGTCGACGAACACCACGAGCTCACCGCTCGAGCGCTCGACGCCGGTGTTGCGCGCGACGTTGAGACCCATCGGTGCTGCGTGCGGCTCGTAGCGCGCCCCGAAGCGCTCGGCGAGCGCGCGCGCCGCCGCCGACGGGCCAGCATCGTCGATCACCAGCACCTCGGCGCCGGCCTTGCGCGCCTGCGGGGTCAGAGAGGCGAGGCTCACCTCCAGGTATGCGAGGCGAGCGCGTGTCGGTATGACGATCGATGCCGGAGGGTGAGACATTCCGGCAACAGTCTAGGTTTGGCCTGAGCACGGCGGGCTTGGGCCTATCGCCCGGGGCGGCCCGCGTGCCACCCGCGCCTAGCATTGGCGAGATGAGCGACCGCGCCGTACGCCCCGTGCCGATCGAGCAGACACGTGGCCTGCGCCAGGCTCTCCTGCGCCCGCACCAGACGGTCGAGGAGATGGCGCTCGACGAGCGCCCGGGCGTCTTTGCCGCCGGCGCCTTCGACGGCGAGGAGCTGGTCGCGGTGGGGCTCGTCGCACCCGACGGCGAGCCTGGTGCGTGGCGCGTCCGCGGGATGGTGACGGTGCCCGAAGCGCGCGGTAGGGGCTTCGGAACCGCGGTGCTTCGGGCGCTCGTCGAGCATGCGAGCGGGCAGGGGGCGAACCTGATCTGGTGCAACGCGCGGACTCCGGCTCGCGCCTTCTACGAACAGGCCGGCCTGCGGGTGGTCTCCGACGAGTTCGAGCTCCCACAGATCGGCCCGCATCTGAAGATGGAGCTGAGGCTGGACGATCGCGAGGCGACGTCTACGGTTCCGCGCTCGTAGGCGCGGGCGCTTCTGGCGGCGGTGATTCGGAGGGTTCGGCGGCGGGCGGTTCCCCGCTGCTCGCGGGGACTTCCTGCGAGGGCGCTTCGGGTGCTTCGGCCGCGGACGGCGCTTCGGCGGGGGCTTCAGGCGCCACGCTCTTTTCCGCGCTCGCAGCAGCCTCGGTGGCCGTTGGTTCGGGCTGGGAAGCTTCGCTTCCTTGCGCTGCGGGAGCTGCCGATTCGGCGCTCGCCGGGGGTGGCGCTGGGGCGGCTTCCGCGCTCCGGGCCGCGGGGGCCGGCACTGCCGCGCCGCGCGATGCGGCATCGCGAGCAGAGCTTGCGGCCGCGCCCGGTTGCACCGCGAGCGCGCTCACGAGCTCGAAGGCGCCGAGCGCGTCGCGGTGGAGAACAGCTTCAGAGCCCGCCGTGGCGAGCGCCGGCCGAGCGGCCCGGGCCGGCGTGTGCGTGGCGACGAACGGTGCGGCGGTCGCGGCGGCGATCACGGCGAGCGTGGCGCCGCCCTTCAGCAGCACTCCCGCGGGCGCGCCGCCGGCCCCCGCCGTGCCGAGCAGGCGGCTTGCGGTTGAGCTCACGCCCCGGCGGCCCGCCGCCCAAGCGATCAGCGGCCACGGAACGAGCACGCCGGCCGCGCTGCGCAGGGTCGCGCGAGCGCGGTGCAGGAGCTGCCCGACTGCGCCGTCGCTCGTACCCAATGCAAGCGCGATCTCGGCGCGCGAGTGCCCGTCGACGGCGTTGTAGACGATCGCCCGCCGCTGCTGCTCGGGCAGTGCTGCGACGCCGGCGAGAGCCTCCCGCAGCTCCGCGGTTCGCTCGAATGCGAGCTCGGGCGAGTCCGCGGCTGCCAGGATGTCGGGTAGCTGCTCGGAGCGGTAGTCGCCGCGGCGGATCGTGTTCAGCGCGGCGTTGTGGACGACGCGATACAGCCACGGCCGCACCTCCCGGATCTCCTCTCCGGCTGCCAGCCGGGCCCACAGGTCGAGGAACGCCTGCTGGACGACGTCCTCGGCGGCGGCTGGGCGCAGGTAGCGCCGGCAGTAGCCCTGGAGCGGTCCGCGATAGCGCTGCACGAGCGCCTCGAATGCTCCCTCGTAGCCACCCGCCGCGAGGCGGGTGAGCCGTGCGTCGGACTGCGTGCGAAGCAGCGCCGCGGACAGGCGCGGGATCTTGGCCTGGCCGGGGACCACGGGCAGGCGTGCGTCGGTGCTGTGAGTCGCGGCTGACATCGCCAAGACGATCGGGCGGCTGGGCGGCGCGCTTGAGCCCCCGCAGCCGCTCCGGACCAAGCTCGCATGGTCGCAGCGAGCGACCTCATATGAACGTCCAGCTCCCGTCACGAAACGCCGGCCCGCGGTCCTGAGGCGCAATGGCACGCCGGACTCAAAGGCGGCCTTTACGCAAAACGACCCCGCCGCAGGCGGGCACGGGCCGCACCTCGGTGCCGCTCGAGAAGGAGGCAACGAAATGATCAACCTCAGGCGCAGCACCGCATCGATCGCGTCGGTCGCTCTCGCAGTGGCCGTCCTGGCGCCGGCAGGCGTCGCAGACGCGTCCGGCAAAGCCGGGACGACTCACGCCAAGAAGCGCTCCCACCACGTCACCCGCGTGCACAAGAGTGCTCACCGCCGCGCCCACACGCGCCGGCCGAATGCCGCCAAGCCGAAGGTCACCGTCAAGGGCAAGGGAAAGGTCAGGGGCAAGGGCAAGAGCAAGACGAGCTCGGCCAGGCACTCGAAAGCGCGCCTGCACCGCGGCAAGCCGGCCCACAAGAAGGTCCGGCACTGAGGACTCCGGAGGGGGGAGGTCGGCACGCACAACCGCGCGCCATCGCAGCGGAGCGACCGGGGCAAGTGAGCCCGCCCCGGTCGCTCTCGCTCGTCGCTCCGGCCCGACGGGCGCGCGCGCGAGCTCGCCACTAGGCTGGCTGAGGCGATGATCCTGTTTCTCCACAACCGCTACCGCACGACGGGCGGGGAGGAGCGCGCCGTCGAGGACCTGATGTGGCTCGTGCGCGACCGGCTCGATGAGCCGGCCGAGCTCCTCGCTCGCGACTCGGCGATCATGGCGGGACCGAGCGCCGCGCTCGGCTTGCTGCGCGGGGGGCTCGGCCCGAGCGAGGTGTCCAAGGCGGTGCGCCTCAGCGGGGCACGAGTCGTCCACGCGCACAACCTCAACCCGGCCTTCGGATGGCGGGCGCTGGCGGCTGCTCGGGCCGCGGGCGCCCGAGTGGTGCTGCACCTGCATCAGTACCGGCTCGTATGCGCGATCGGCGTGTGCTTCACCCGGGGCGAGGAGTGCACGCGCTGCCACGGTCGCAACACGTTCCCCGGGGTGCGGTTGAACTGTCGCGGCAGCCGCGCGGAGGCGCTGGCCTACGGAGCCTCGCTCGCGCTGTGGCAGCGCCGTCTGGTCGAGCAGGCGGACGTCCTGCTCGTCCCCAGCGCGTTCGCCCGTGAGCGACTTCGGGCGCTCGGCGCGCCGCTGCCGTGGGAGCGTGTGAGCGTGCTGCCGCCGCCGCTGCGGACGCTCGCAGCCGGCCGGGAGGGCGGGGGGAAGGAGTCGCCCGTGCCCTATGCGCTCGTCGTCTCGCGGCTGGCGCCGGAGAAGGGGGTGGACGTCGCCGTGGACGCGTGCCGGATCGCCGGCATGCCGCTGCTGGTCGCCGGCGATGGACCCGAGCGAGCCGCGCTTCGAGAGCGGGCTGCCGGCGCAGACGTCCGCTTCCTCGGACGCGTCGACGACGAGACGCTGGCCGAGCTTCGTGCCGGCGCGGCGATCGCGCTCGCGCCCTCGCGCTCGGCCGAGACCTTCGGGCTTGCGGTCGCCGAGGCGATGTCCGCGGGCCTGCCTGTGGCGGCGAGCCGGGTGGGCGCGCTCCCGGAGCTGCTCGACGACCAGGCGTTGGTGGCGCCGGGCGATGCCCAGGCACTCGCCGAGGCGGTCGGCAGGCTCGCCGGAGACGTGGCCGCCGGCCGGAGCAACGCAGAGCGCGTCCGCGCGCTCTGCGCGCCCGAGGTCGTCGCAGCCGGGCTGCTCACGGCATACGGCGGTCGGGCGCCCGCCGCCCGGGGAGCTGACCTCACGACGTAAGCTCTCGCCGTGAGCAGCGCGCGGACGGCCATGATCACCGGCATCACCGGGCAGGACGGATCGTTTCTGGCCGAGCAGCTGCTCGACGAGGGCTACGAGGTCACGGGGCTGGTGCGAGGCCCGCACGCAAGGCCGCTTGGCTCTTCCGAGCACCTGCGCGATCGCATCGCGATCGTCGGCGGCGACCTGCTGCAGCCGAACAGCCTCCGTGCGGCGATCGATCACGTGCGTCCCGACGAGATCTATCACCTGGCGGGCCCGTCGTTCGTGCCCGACTCGTGGGAGCGCCCGCGGGAGACGCTCGAGCAGATCGGCGGCTCGGCGGCGGCGATCCTCGAGGCCGTTCGCGAGCTCGAGCCCCGCACGCGGGTCTTTGCCGCGGCATCGGGTGCGATCTTCGGCGACACGCCTGAGAGCCCTCAGCGCGAGGACACGCCGTGCAGGCCGGCGACGCCCTACGCGATCGCCAAGCTCGCCGCTCACGAGCTCGTGCGCGTGATGCGGGCGCGGGAGGGCCTCCACGCCAGCTCGGGGATCGTCTACAACCACGAGTCCGAGCGCCGGCCCGAGCGATTCGTGACGCGGCGCGTCTCGCGGGGCGCGGCGGCGATCTCGCTCGGATTGCAGGACGAGCTCACGTTGGGGTCGCTCGATGCGGTCCGCGACTGGTCGTTCGCCGGCGACGTCATGCGCGGCGCACGGCTGATGCTCCAGCAGGAGGAGCCGGACGACTACGTCCTCGCAAGCGGGGTGCCGCGGACCGTCGCCGAGCTCGCCCGCACGGCGTTCGAATGCGTCGATCTCGACTACGAGCGCTACGTGCGCGTCGATCCGGCGCTCGTCAGGCCGGTCGAGGCGACGCCGAGCGTTGGAGACCCGACGAAGGCGCGCGAGCGGCTCGGGTGGGAGCCGCAGCTCGGCTTCGAGGAGCTCGTGGATCGCATGGTGCGGGCGGACCTGCGCTCGCTGCAGGCCGCTGTCCGGCCCGTCCAAGGAAGCCCTTAGACTGGCCGCCTGAATGGCAACTGTCGGCGTCATCGGGTTGGGCTATGTCGGTCTGCCACTGGCCGTGGCGTTTGCGCGCGAGGGTTGCGAGGTGGTTGCCGTGGACCTCGACGCGCGCAAGGTGGAGGCGATCGCGAAGGGCGAGTCCTACGTCGGTGACGTCTCGCCGGAGGCACTCGCGGAGGTGGGCGAGAGGATCCACGCCACGAGTCGCTACGCGCCGCTCGAGCAGGCCGACGCAGTGCTCATCTGCGTACCGACTCCGCTGACGCGCAATCGCGAGCCCGACCTCGGCCCGCTGATCGACGCGGCCAGGGCGCTCGCGGGGGTGCTCCGCAGCGACCAGCTCGTGGTGCTCGAGTCGACGACCTATCCCGGGACCACCCGGGAGCATGTCGCGCCGCTGCTCGAGGAGTCGGGCCTCGCCGCAGGCAGGGACTTCAACCTCGCTTACTCGCCCGAGCGGGTTGACCCCGGCAGGACGGACTTCACGCTTCGCACCACGCCTAAGGTCGTCGGCGGGCTGACCGATGCGTGCGCCGAGCGCGCCGAGGCGCTCTACGGGATCGTCTGCGATCACGTCGTGCGCGTGTCGAGTCCCGAGGCGGCCGAGCTGTCGAAGCTGCTCGAGAACATCTTCCGCTCGGTGAACATCGCGCTGGTCAACGAGCTCGCGATGCTGACCGACCGGATGGGGATCGACATATGGGAGGTTGTCGACGCCGCCGCGACCAAGCCGTACGGGTTCATGCGCTTCGACCCGGGTCCGGGGATGGGAGGCCACTGCATGCCGGTCGATCCCTTCTACCTCAGCTGGAGGGCGCGCGAGTTCGACATGACGACGGAGTTCATCGAGCTGGCGGGCAAGATCAACCAGCAGATGCCCTACCACTGCGTCGCGAAGGTGCAGCGCACGCTGAACAACGCCGGCCTGCCCGTGAAAGGCGCGCGCGTCGCCGTGCTCGGCGTCGCCTACAAGCCCGGCGTCGGCGACGTCCGCGAGTCGCCCGCGCTGAAGATCATCTCGCTGCTGCGCGAGCTGGGCGCCGACGTCCGCTACCACGACTCGTTCGTCCCGGTGCTCTCGGAGGAGGGGCTCGCCAGCCTGCCGCTCGACGAGGCTCTGAACGGGGCCGACCTGGCGCTGATCGTCACCGCCCAGCCCGACGTCGACCACGACGCGCTCGCCAGGCGCGCCCGGCTGGTCGTCGACCTGCGTGGCGTCACGCGCGGCTCGGGCGTCGGCAACGTAGTGCGGCTGTGAGAGCCGATCGGCAGGGCGCGGGCCCGATCGTCGGCGACGGGGTCAGGGTGGGCGAGCGGGTCACGTTCGGCGCGTATGTCGTCGTGCACGAAGGGACCGTGATCGGCGATGACTGCGCGATCGAGGATCACGTCGTGCTCGGCAAGCGACCCCGACTGGCGCCGCACTCCGGCGCGCACGGCGAGGTCGGGACGCTCGAGCTCGCGGAGGGGGTGCGGGTCGGCGCCGGCGCCGTGGTGTTCGCCGGCGCCGGCATCGGCGCCGGCGCGATCATCGGCGACCAGTCATTCGTGCGCGAGCGCAGCTCTGTTGGCGCGGGGTCGGTCATCGGCCGTGGCAGCGCCGTGGACAACGACGTCGAGCTGGGAGAGCGCGTGCGCGTGCAGACGAGCGTCTACGTCACCGCATACACGCTGGTCGAAGACGACGTGTTCATCGGCCCGGGCGTGACGATGACGAACGACAACACGATGGCCCGTCACGGGACCGAGGCCAGCTTGGCGGGTGCCGTCCTGCGCCGCGCGTGTCGCATCGGAGGAGGCGTCGTGCTTGCGCCGGGCGTCGAGGTCGGCGCGGAGGCCTATGTCGCAGCCGGGGCTGTCGTCGTCGCCGACGTCCCCCCTGGGACGGTCGTGATGGGCGTGCCCGCGCGGGTCGTGCGCGAGGTGCCCTCCGAGGACCTGCTGGAGCGCTGGCGCTAGCCGGCCGCGCCGCGCGCGGCCGCGACGACCGCGTCGGCCTGCTCGCGTGAGAGGACCGCGCTCATGGGGAGCGCCAAGTGGGTGCGCGCGGCATGCTCCGTCCCCGGCAGGTCTATCCCGGCGCCCCACTCGCGCATCGGCGCCTGGCGGTGGACCGGGGTGCGGTAGTAGGCCTTGTATCCGATCGCGGCGTCCGCGAGCGCCCGTTCGAGGCGCTCCACCTGCGGGTGAGCGACGACGTACAGATGCCACGCCGGTGAGCTGCCGTGAACCGGACGCGGCAGCGCGGCCACGCCGCCCAGCCCGGCCTGCTCGTAGTGCCGCCCGGCACGGCGCCGGCCGTCTGCCCACTCGTCGAGGTGTGGGAGCTGCGCCCTGAGGATCGCCGCCTGCAGCTCGTCGAGGCGCGAGTTGTAGCCGATCTGCTCGTAGTCGACCTTGTCACGCGACCCGTGGAAGCGCAGGACCCGCGCCTGCTCGGCGATCGACTGATCGGAGGTCACGATCGCACCACCGTCCCCGAAGCACCCGAGGTTCTTCGACGGGTAGAACGAGAACGTGCCAGCGGTCCCGAGGGAGCCGGGGCGGCCCGCCTCGGTCTCCGAGCCGATCGCCTGCGCGGCATCCTCGAGCACCGGCACGCCGAGCGACTGGATCTCGGCGACGGGCGCGACGTTGCCGAACAGGTGCACTGCGATCACGGCCTTCGCACGCGGTGTCAACACGGCGCGCACGGTCTCGGGCGTGATGCAATAGGTCTCCGGCTCGATGTCGCAGAAGACCGGGATCGCGCCCGCGTTGACGATCGCCTCGACCGACGCATAGAAGGTGAACGAGGGCACGACGACCTCGTCGCCGCGCCCGACGCCCATCGCGCGGAGCGAGATCGTTATCGCGTCGGTCCCATTGGCGACGCCCACCGCGTATCGAGTGCCGCAGTAGGCGGCCAGCTCGTGCTCCAAACCGGCCACCTCAGCCCCGAGGATGAACTGTTCGGAATCGACGACCCGCTCGATCGCCGCTCGCAGGTTCTGGCGCAGCGGCATCCGCGGCGTCGCGGAGTCGAACAGCGGAACCCCCATCGCGCTCAGCGCGAGGCGAGCAGCTCGAGGTCGGAGCGGGTCATCAGCCGGATCAGCTCCTCGAAGCTCGTGCGCGGCTTCCAGCCGAGGTCCCTGTCCGCCTTGGCGGGGTTGCCGATCAGGTGGTCGACCTCGGCGGGCCGCACGAACGCGGGATCGATCGTCACGTACTGATCATGAGACCCGAGGCCGGCCTCGTCGAAGGCCACTTCGCAGCATTCGCGCACCGAGTGCGCCTCGCCGGTCGAGATCACGTAGTCCTCTGCGGTGTCGCGTTGCAGCATCAGCCACATCGCTTCCACATAGTCCCTGGCATAGCCCCAGTCGCGCTCGGCGTCGAGGTTGCCCAGGCGCAGCTCCTTCGTCAGCCCGTGCTTGATCGCGGCCGCGTGCCAGCTGATCTTGCGGGTGACGAACTCGAGCCCGCGGCGTGGCGACTCATGGTTAAAAAGTATCCCCGACGTCGCATGAAGGTCATACGACTCGCGATAATTAACAGTAATAAAGTGACCGTAGGCCTTCGCCACTCCGTATGGTGAACGGGGGTAGAACGGAGTGGTCTCGGTCTGGGGCACCTCCAGCACCTTTCCGAACATCTCGCTCGAGGAGGCCTGATAGAAGCGCGCGTCGGCGCACACTTCACGCATCGCCTCGAGCATTCGGGTGACGCCGACGCCCGAGAACTCGGCCGTCAGCGTCGGCTGGACCCAGGAGACCGCGACGAACGACATCGCGGCGAGGTTGTAGATCTCGCTCGGCCGCGCCGCCCGCAGCGTGTCCACGAGCGAGCGCTGGTCGAGCAGGTCGCCCTGGTGCAGCGTGATGCGATCGCGGATGTGCTCGATGCGATCGAACTTCTCGGTCGAGGCGCGGCGCACCATCCCGTGCACCTCGTAGCCCTTCTCGAGCAGCAGCTCGGCCAGATAGGACCCGTCCTGGCCGGTTATTCCGGTGATCAGCGCTGAGCGGCGGTCATTCACGGGCCGGAAGCCTATACAGCCGTTGCGACACGCCGCGCTCCCGAGAGGTCGGCGCACCACGACGCTCGCCGGGCCGCGGCGGTCGGTCGCGCTAGGCCGCGGCCTGGCGCTCGCGAAGCCACCGCACCGTTGCGGCGATACCGTCCTCGACGCCGATCCGCGCCTCCCAACCGAGCAGCGTCCGGGCCTTCTCCACCGACGGCCGGCGCCGCTTCACCTCCGTCGCGAGCGCCGGCACGTGCTCGAGCGCGAAATGCTCGGGGTCGCGGCCGCACTCGTCCCAGACGGCCCGCGCGATGTCCGCCAAGGCGAGCTCACGGTCGGCGGAGATGTTGAAGTCCTCGTTGAGGGCCGCCGGCGAGCTCATCGCGACCACGAGCCCCTCGGCAAGGTCCTCGATGTGTGTCGGCGTGCGGGTCCGGGCGCCCGAGCCTGAGATCTCGAGCGCAGACCGCCCGGTCAGCGCCTGCAGGATGAGGCCGTGGATCGCGCCGGCCACCTCGCCCTCCTCGGGCCCCACGAGCCCATAGGGGTCGAAGGGCCGGCAGATGGTGTACGCGAGCCCGTGCTCATCGTGCGCCGCGCGGCAGGAGATCTCGCCGGCGAGCTTCGAGAAGCCATCGACCGACAGCGGCGTCGGGCACTGCGGCAGGTAGTCCTCGGGCGTCGGGAAGAGCTCGGCGCGTTCGAACACCAGCGAGGAGGAGAGGTAGACAAGGCGCTCGACGCCGAGCGCGACCGCGGCCCGGATCACGGCATCGTCGCGGGCGCGGTTGAGCTCGAGCACCGTGTGCGGACTGCTTCCGGCGTCCTCGGCGCCGACGGAGAGATGGATCACCTGCGTGCACCCGACGGTGGCCGCAGCTGCCTCCCCCGGTCGCCGCAGGTCGCCGGTGCGGACCTCGCAGCCCTCCCGCATCCACCGCGGCGCCGGCCGCTGATCGGAGACGCGGACCTCGTACGCGGGGTCGGCGAGCAGGCGCTTCACCACGGCGGCGCCGATCCCCCCGGCGCCGCCCGTGACGAGCACACGGCTCACGGTCGGCGCGTCCGCCGGTGCTCCAGGTACTGGCGCAGGAACCCGGCGACGAAGCGGGGGTTGCGCACCGCGTAGCGGCGCCACAGGCGCCTCGGCTCCCGCGAGAGCCGATAGGTCCACTCCAGCCCATTGCGCTGCATCCAAGCCGGCGCCTGCGGGACGAGCCCCGCATGGAAGTCGAACGCCGCTCCGACCCCGACGAGAAGCGGCGCAGAGAGACGGTCGCGCATGCGCGCCATCCACTGCTCCTGCCGAGGCTGCCCCGTGCCGACCCAGACGACGGCGGCGCCCGAGTCCTCGATCTGGGCGATCGTCCGCGCGTCCTCCTCGGCGGTCAGCTCACGAAAGGGGGCCGCCGAGCAGCCCGCTATCCGCAGGCCGGGGTAGCGCTCCTGCAGACGCCGCTCGAGCAGTTGCACCGCCTCGAGCGAGCGGCCGCCGTACAGGTACATCGGCGTGCCCGCCCGCGCCGCGCGAGCGCAGAAGTGCGCCATCAGGTCCGGGCCGTAGACCCGGGTCGCCTCGGGATGGCCCAGCGCATGCAGCGCCCACACGAGCGGCTGCCCGTCGGGCACGGCCAGGGCCGCCCCGAGCACCGCGGCGCGGGTCTCGGGTTCTTCCTGGGCACAGACGACGAGGTTGACCGCGGCCGCGGTCATGTAGCCGCGCCCGCCGGAGGCGATCAGCGACTGCATCCAGTCGAGCACGCCCTCGTAGTCGGAGATCGCCAGCGGGACGCCGAGGATCTCAGCGGTCGGCGGCGTCGCCGGTATCGTCGAGGCGGGGAGGGTCAAGATTGGTGAAGATACCTCCCGGCCGTGGCGATCGACCCCGACTTCTGGATGCAAAGGCGGGTGCTGGTCACGGGCCACACCGGCTTCAAGGGCGCCTGGCTGTCGCTGTGGCTGCAGTCGCTCGGCGCCGAGCTGGCCGGTCTGGCCCCCGGCCCGCCGACCCAACCGTCGCTGTATGAGCTCGCTGGCGTGGGCCCTGGCATGCGCGAGTTCGCGGTGGACGTGCGCGATCTCGGACAGGTGCGCGGCGCGATCCGCGACAGCGCCCCCGAGATCGTCATCCACCTTGCGGGGCAGCCAATGGTCAGGCGCTCGCTGCGCGATCCGCTCGCCACCTACGAGTTGAACGTGATGGGCACGGTCAACGTGCTCGAGGCCGTTCGCCTCGCCGGCGCCGAGGTCCGCGCGGTCGTCGTCGTCACCTCCGACAAGTGCTACGAGAACCCCCAGCAGGCGAGGAGGCGATTCGTCGAGAGCGATCCGCTCGGCGGAGATGATCCGTACTCGAGCTCGAAGGCCTGCGCGGAGCTGGTCGCCTCGGCGTATCGCAGGTCGTTCTTCGATCTCCCGGGAGCGCCATCGGTGGCGACCGCGAGGGCCGGGAACGTCATCGGGGGAGGTGACTGGGGAGAGGACAGGCTGGTTCCCGACGTCCTTCGCGCGGCACGGTCCGGCAAGCCTCTCAGGCTCCGCAATCCGAGCGCGGTGCGGCCCTGGCAGCACGTCCTCAGCCCCCTCGGCGGCTATCTGCGACTCGCGGAAGAGCTGGCGGACGGCCGGGCGGCACGCGCGTGGAACTTCGGCCCCGGGGAGGAGGACGTCCACACGGTGAGCTGGATCGTCGAAGACCTCGCCAGGCTCCTGGACGACCGTGTGCGCTGGGAGGTCGACGAGGGGCCCAACCCGCCCGAGGCCGGCCATCTCGAGCTTGACTCGAGCGCCGCCGAAGCCGACCTCGGCTGGCGTCCGCTCTGCGACCTGTCGCGCGCGCTGGAGCTGGCGGTCGAGTGGCATCAGGCGCAGGCGGATGGCCAGGACATGCGGCGCGTCAGCCTGGAGCAGATCGCCGCGCTCGCCGCAGCCCGCTCATAGGCAAGCGCCATCGTCATCCGGGACCGCGTGTGCCGGCTCGCCCGCGGGTCGGGGCATCTGCATCCGGCGCTCTGAGGCGGGACTGGACATCCGTACGAGCGCCCGCATACTGGAATTCGACCAGCTCGCAGGATTTCGTAATCTTGGGGGATGAGCCCGTCGACACTGCGTCGCTTCCGAGCCGAGCGTCTGCTGCGTCAGGAGTTCGAAAGCCTTCGGGCCCGGGTGATCTCCACGGTGCGCGGGCGTCTGCGAGACGCCGGCGTGGGCCTCGACCAGAGCGATCTCGAGGCGTGCTACGGCGTGGCCTGGCAGGGCCTCTATGCCGTGATGCTCGACGGCCAGCAGATCGCCAATCCCGCCGGCTGGCTGGTGCTCGCGACCTTCAGGCGCGCGATCGACGAGCACCGCGCCTCATCGCGCATCGGCTCGCCGAGCGAGAACGTCGGCTGGGGGGACGAGGGCGTTGCCACCGCGCACCAGCGCGACCTCGCGGCCGACCTGGATGACCGGATCAGGTTGCGACAGCTGTTCGAGGGACTCCGCGGAAGGCTGAGCGCCCGCGAGCTGCAGGCTGCCACGCTCTGCTACCTGCACGATCTGACCCGCGCCGAGGCCGCGGCTCAGATGGGAGTGAGCGAGTCGCGGATGCGCAAGCTGATGGAGGGCCAGGGCGGCGAGCGACCGGGGGTCGCCGCGAAGGTGGGCGCCCTCGTGGCCGCGATCCGCGACGGCGCGTGGTGTGCCGAGCAGGCCTCGCTGATGCGCGGTTACGCCTTCGGGATCCTCGACCCGGAGGGCGAGCGCTACCGGCTCGCGCTCAACCACCGCGACGAGTGCCCGGCATGCCGGGCATACGTGATCTCACTGCGAGGTCTCGCCGCAGCGCTGCCCCCCATGCTGCCGCCTGCCTCACTGGCCGCCGGCCTGCTCGGCGCCGGGGCGAATGCCAAGGCGGCCGGCGCGGGGGTCGCCGCGCCCGGCGCGTCGAGCGGTGCGGGTGCGGCAGCCGGCGCCGGGGGCGCAGGCGGAAGCTGGGGACTCGCGGGCGGCTCGCTCGGCGCCAAGCTCGCGGGCTGTGTCCTCGCGCTGGGCGTCGGGGCGGGCTGCATCGCGGTGGGCTCAGCCGCGCCGCACGGCCACGCGCCCGCGCGGCGGGCGGCGCTCACGCACGCGGGCAGGGCTTCGCACCTCGCCGGCGAGC
>DASZIU010000183.1:0-4331 GCA_035948815.1 Solirubrobacteraceae bacterium
ATCGCCGAGCTGAAGAACTCGCGGGCCGGCTTGCCGACCACGAACGCCTCACGGCCCGACGCGTACTCGAGCGCGGCAGAGTAGGCGCCCACGTCGAGTGCGAGGCCGTCGGCGCGGCGCCAGTAGCGGTTGTGCTGCAGCGCGATCAGCTCGGCGCCCTCCATCAGAAGGCGAAAGGCGTCGTTGAGCAGCGGCGGTGTGAAGCCGTCACCGAGGTCGCCGAGGACGATCGCCTCCACCTGCGAGTCCTTCGGGGCGTCGGCCAGCTCGGCGAGATCCTCCCGCAGGCCCTCGCCGACGAGCAACCGCACCGACCGGTAGCCGCGCTCGCGGCAGTGGCGCACGGCGAGCGCCGCCGGAGTGAGCACATCCTCCTCGGAGACATCGAACCCGAGCCCGCGAAGCTGCTCGACGATCTGCCGCCGCGACTTCGACGTCGTGTTCGTGACCAGCCGCACGCCGGCGCTCAGGCGTCGAAGCTCCCCGAGTGCCTCGATGGCGCCCGCGATCGGCTCGTCTCCGACATGCAGCACACCGTCGATGTCGAGCAGGACGGCCGGCGCGACGCTGCTGCCGAGCATGTCCGAACTGTAGTGGCGCGCAGCCGGCCGCCGAGACGGCGGCTCGGACTTCTTGGCGATCCGGTCGGTTGTCCTAACCGCCGCAGCGACCGCTACGCCGTCAGCGCCGCCGCCATCTCGTCGAACGCCCGCACATAGGCGTCAACCGCCTCCTCGGTGTGGGCGACCGAGAGGGTCCACTCCTCCTCGCGCCCCGGCGTCATGTAGATGCCGCGGTTCATGTTCCAGAGCCATGCGAGTTCCGTGACCGCCACATCCTGGTTTGCCTTGAACGACTCGTAGTCCACGATCGGGCTCGGCGAGAACGTGACGCAGCCCTTTGCCCCGATGCCGACCGCATAGCCGGGCAGCTGGTGGCGGGCGATGACCTCTTCGCACCCGGCGAGGATGCGGTCGTTCAGCGAGTCAAGGTGCGCATACGCGTGTGGAGTCAGAACCTGCTCGAGGCTGGCGCGCGCGGCGGCCATCGTCAGCGGGTTGCCGTTGTAGGTCCCGACCTGGTAGACGCTGCCATCCTCGACGACGCTCATCACCTGCTCGGTCGCGCCGATCGCGCCTCCCGGCAGCCCCCCGCCGAGCGTCTTGGCGAGGGTCACCATGTCCGGCGTGACGCCGAAGCGCTCGGTCGCTCCGCCCGCGGCGATCGCCAGCCCGGTCTTGACCTCGTCGAAGATCAGCACGATCCCGTGGCGCGCCGTGATCTCGCGGACCTGCTCCAGGTACCCGGGCTGCGGCAGGACCACGCCCAGGTTCATCATCGCCGCCTCCATGATCACGCACGCGGGCGTGCGGTCTTCGGCGGCGACCCGCTCGAGTCGCCGCTCCATCGCCGGCGCGTCGTTGAAGGGGACGGCGATCGTGAGGTCGCTGACAGCCCTGGGAATGCCGGCTCCGTACGGCAGAGAGGCGAGGTCGTCGCGGTCGCCGATCTCCTCGTAGGGAACTCCGATCGAGACCATTACCGCGTCGTGGTGTCCGTGGTAGGAACCGAAGATCTTCATGATCGTGTCCCGCCCGGTGAGCCCTCGAGCGATCCGGATCGCGTCCATGGTCGCCTCCGAGCCGGAGTTGACCAGGCGCCAGCGAGACAGCCCGAACCGGCGAGCGAGCTCCTCGGCGACGACGACCGCGTCCTCGGTGACGGCGGCGAAGTGGGTGCCGAGGGCGACACGCTCGCGCACCGCCTCGACGATCGCCGGGTGGGCATGTCCCTGCACCATCGAGCCGAAGCCGTTGTGGAAATCCCAGTAGCGGTTGCCGTCGACGTCGGTGACCGTCGCCCCCTCCCCCCGGTCGAGATAGATCGGCCACGGGTCGCGCAGCTGGTAGGAAGACGCGACTCCGCCGCTGAGCGAGCGCCGTGCGCGCTCGTACGTCGCCGCGGATCGCTGCGTTCGCGCGTTCAGCGCCTCGAGCTCGACACGGGTCAGCTCCTCGACGCGGTCGGGGTCTATCTGGAGCGGGCTCCTCACCGCCATGCAAGTCTCCTTCTCTCGGGCGGCGAGGACAACGCCGCCCCGGCGAGCAGCTTAGAGGACCCGCGCCGGGCGTCCCGCCGGTACTGCGATCCGCGCGGGCGAGATCAGCGCTCGGGCCCGAGCGGGTTGGCTCCGCCCGTGTCGGGCGTGAACTCGAGGTAGCACATGTCGACGCCGATCAGGTCGACGGCGCCCTCGAAGATCGCTCGCACGAGGCCGTACCGGTCCGCCAGCGCACGCTCGGCGGCCTGCTCCTCCGCGCCGACCAGCACCCGTCCGCTCGCTTGCAGCGGCGGCCCCAACTGCATCCCCCGCGAAGTGCAGGGCGCGAGCAACGCACGGTGGTCATGCCGCAGCCGCTTGACCTTGCCCGAACCCCGTTCGGCCCGCACGTAGAGGCGCCCGTCCGCCGGCGCTCCCCATACCGGGGTGGCGACTGGTGTGCGGTCGCGGCGGTAGGTGACCACGAGCGTGTGCCGATGCCGGGCGAGGTCCTCGAGGCTGCCGTCCATGGTCTCCGTGGCGATCTTCGGCGCCACCGAGCGCAGCATCCGAGCCTGCATGCGAGCGCTGCGCAGCGCTCCCGGGATCCGCCTCCCGGGGCGCGAGTGCGAACGCGGTCTCGCCGTCGACATCGCTCAACGATGATGGCAGCCGCCCCACGCCCAGGGGCTGTCGCATGCTGCGGCGCCTCAGGAGCTGGGGCAGGAGATCGGACGTGAGGTCAGGGCGTTGAGGCACTCATCGAGCCTCACGGGCAACCTTCCGGGCCGGATCGTGAGCCGCGTGTACTTGCCGATCTGGCCGGGCTTGGACACGCGGATCTCGAGAACCGCGCCGGCCCGCAGCAGGGAGCGCTCGAACCGTGGGAACGTGACAGTGACGGCGCTCGTCCTGCGCCTGCCTCGACGCGGGCGAACCGCGCGCCGGACGAGCACCTTGACGGGGCATCCGCGGCCGTGGCACGTCACCGTGACTCGAGATCCGACGGGTGCAAGGACCGTGAGCGTGACGACCCTCACACCGAAGGACAGCTCCGAGGCCACGATGCGGACGATCGGGAACGGGAGCATCGCGACGAGGGGAGGCGGCACCACGGGGATCGTCTCGGCCGCGACGCCGGAGAGGCCCCGGGCGTCGGTGACGCGCAGCCGCACCAAGTGGCTTCCCGGAGTCGGGAACGATGTCGTCATCACGGGCCCGCCGCCCCCGAACGCACCGCTGCCCGCAACGTCCCACGCGAAGCCGGTTATCGGGCTGGCGGCATCCGTCGAGCTCGATGCGAGCGAGACGGGCTGACCCGCGTATGGAGTCGGCGGGAACCAGGCGAACCCCGCGGTGGGCGGAACCGGCAAGGCCGTCGTCAGCGTCGCCGGCGTGCTTGTCACCGGCCCGGCCGTATTCCTGAACACAGCGCGATACTGGTAGCCGTTCTGCGCGACCGATGTGCTCGCAATCGTGAGCGTGCCGGTGGCGTTCCCGGGATCGGTCGTGTCGTTCGCGAACGTCCTGCCGCCATCGGTGGAGAGCTGCCACTGCGTCGCCGGCGCCGGCCTGCCGGTCGCCGCCGCCGTGAAGCTCGCGGGTTCCCCCGCCGTGACGGTGGCGCTGGCCGGTTGCGTCGTGACCACGGGAGGCACGTTGACCGTGAGCCTGGCGGCCGTCGTCGGCACTTCGCCCAGTTCAGGGCCCAAGAACACGGCGCGGTACCTCCAGCCATTCTGAGCAGATGTCACGCCCGGGACGGTCAGCTTTTCCGTGTTGAATCCTGGGTCGGTCAAATCGGGCGCCCACGGACGACCTTCCATCGAGACCTGCCATTGCACGGATTCCCACCCTGTCGCAATTGCTTCGAACACAGCCGGTTCACCGGCCGTCACGGTCTGTTCGGAGAACGGGTTGAGCTTTATGCAGGGACAGGGACCTTCGGCGTTCGCCGGGGCGGCGCCGATCGCGAGCACAACGACCGCAGCCGCGATCGCTCTCCCAACAGCCCTACGCGTGTTTTTCAGGAGTTGCGCGGAACCACCCCGCGCTCGTTGCCGTCTCATGCACGCCTTCCCCGTACGCCTAGCGTGTCCGTCACCCTGGTTGGCAACCTATGGTCAGTTCAGGGTGGCACACATGACGGCGGAGCGCCACCCGTGAAAGCGGGCCGGCGTAGCGCCCTGGAACGTGGCCGCTGTGGGGTCGAACGTTCGTTGAAACGCGTGCCTCAGCGTGCGTCCGTTGCGGTCGCCACGCGTGCCGCCTCCTCGCCGCCGATGAACGG
>DASZIU010000184.1:0-15452 GCA_035948815.1 Solirubrobacteraceae bacterium
AGGCCGCGGTCCCGTCGGCGACGACGTGGGGGGTCGGCCCGCATTTCGGTTCGCCCGAGGTTTCCTGGGCTCCCACGGGCGGGTGGAAGACCGCTATCTCGCCCACGTGGGGTTTGCCGAAGTCCATCCCGAGGCGGTTCACGAGCACTCGCTGTCCAATCGCGAGCGTCGGTTCCATGGATCCGCTGGGGATCCGGTAGGGCTTCACGACGAAGGCCTGTATGCCGAGCGCGAGGCCCAGCGCCACGGCGATGATCAGCACCAGCTCGACGATCGAGTTGGTCGTCGATCTGGAGCGCTTCCGGCCGGACTCGGGCCCGCGTCTAGCCCCGGTTAGCCACCGGCGGCTACTCACCCTTGGCGACGTCGGCATCTGGTGAGGCCTCCGCGTCGGCCGCCGTCGACGTTCTCTCGGGCGCGTCGGCGGCCTCTGGCTCCACCTGCTCCCCCGACTGTCCGGGCTCGGCCTGCTCGGCGGCCGCCTCCGCCGGGGCCGCCTGGCCGCTCTCCTCGGCGCCCGCGGTCTCGAGGACCTCGGCTTCGCCCGTGACCGCCTCCTCGGCGGTCATGCCCTCGCTGTCGACTGCCTCGCTCGGCTCGTGCAACAGCCCCGGCTGGACGCTTTCCTCGGGGCCCGTGTAGCGGCGCTCGCGGACCCGCGCCCGCTTGCCGACGCGGTCGCGCAGGTAATAGAGCTTGGCCCGGCGCACGTCGCCCCGGGCGGCGAGCTCGATGCGCTCGATCTTCGGGGAGTGCAGAGGGAACATGCGCTCGACCCCCACGCCGAAGGACTGCTTGCGCACGGTGAACGTCTCGCGCGCCCCGTGCCCCTGGCGCTTGATCACGACGCCCTCGAACACCTGTATGCGCCGTCGCGCGCCCTCGATCACCTGAAAGTGAACCTTGACGCGGTCGCCCGGAGCGAAGTCGGGAACGCGGCGCAGCTGCGCGCGCTCGATGGTTTCGATGACGCTGCTCATGGATGGGTGACCTGAGGGCCGCACGGGATCGGGAGGCTCCACGGGAAACCTCGGATCAGCGCGATCAGCAATGGTAGCGAACGGCCGCCGCGCTCCGCCTCACTCCGATCGCGAGGATTCCCAGGTCTGGCGCTGCCGTTCCCCGCGCTCGCGGCTGCGGTCCCGGCGCCATTGCTCGATCCGCGCATGGTGCCCGGAGAGCAGGATCTCCGGAACGCGCCAGCCGCGGTACTCCGCGGGGCGCGTGTAGTGCGGATACTCGGGAAGGCCCTCGAGCGCCGCGCTGAAGGACTCCTGCACCGCTGAGTCCTCGTGTCCGAGGGCGCCGGGAAGCTTTCGGATGACCGCGTCGCTGAGCACCATCGCGGCCAGCTCGCCGCCCGAGAGGACGTAGCGGCCGATCGAGATCTCGTCGCTTGCGAAGTGCTCGACGACCCGCTCGTCCAGACCCTCGTAGCGGCCGCAGAGCAGTGTCAGCGCGGGCTCTTCGGCGAGCTCGTCGACGAGCCTGTCGTCCAGCATCCGGCCGCCGGCGCTGAGCGCGATCACGCGTCGGCCCTCACGCAACTGGACCGGGTCAACCTCATAGCGGGCACGCAGGGCGCTCTCGACGACGTCCACGCGGAGCACCATGCCGGCGCCGCCGCCAAACGGCGTGTCGTCCACCTGACGTCCGCTGAGCGGCGTGTGGTCACGGTAGTTAACGCACTCGAGGCTCACGTCGTCCCCCAGCACGTTGCTGACGTGCCGCTGCTCGCGAAACCACTCGAACCACTCGGGGAACAGCGTGAACACGTCGATCTTCACGGCGAGCGCCGCCGTCCCGCCTGCGAGGGCCCGGCGGCGCCGTCGTCGAGGCCGAGGAAATCGAGGTCGACGTCGATCCGCCGGCGCTCGACCTCGACGGCGCGGATCGCGTCTTTGACCATCGGCACGAGCAACGGCGGGGCGTCGGCTCGCGCGCGCACCTCGAGCGCCTCGCACGAGGGCAGCTCGATCATTCGCGTCACGGTGCCGACGCGCCGCTCGCCGTCGAACACCTCGCATCCCTCGAGTTCGTGAGCCCACCACTCGCCCTCCGGCAGGACGGGCGCCCGCTCGGACTCGACGGTCAGCTCCGATCCGCGCAGCCGCTCGGCGGTCGCCCGATCCTCGACTCCCTCAAGGCGCACGATCGGCCGCTTGTCGGTGCCGGCCCGTCGGACGATCCGCGCCGCGCCCTGTCCGGCCACAATCACCGACGCGCCAGTGCTCAGCAGGCGCGGCGCGGCGCCGGTCACGTAGAAGCTGCCGTCGAGTCCGTGCGGCCGACCGACGCGGCCCGCGGCGAGAGTCACGCGGGCAGCTCGCATCGTGCTCCTCTCAGACGCGCTGTCGCTGGTCAATCCACGATATCGACGAGCACGTGGGAGCCCTCCCTGGCGGCCGCCGCTTTGACCACCGTGCGCAGCGCGTGCGCGGTGCGCCCGCCGCGGCCGATCACCTTGCCGTAGTCGCCCGCGGCGACGCACAGCTCGAGCACGATCGTGCCGTCGTCCTCCTCGAACTGCTCGACCGATACGGCGTCGGGATCGTCCACGAGTCCCTCCGCCAGATACTCAAGCAGCTGCCTGGGAATCTCGCTCGGCATCTCCGCGCGGGTCAAGCTGGTCGGGCGGCTCGGAGCTGAGGCGCGGGATCAACCGGCCTTGGTCTGGATGCCCTGGATGTGCAGCAGCTTGCGGACCGTGTTCGACGGCTGCGCACCGCGAGCGAGCCAGCTGCGGGCGCGGTCCTCGTCGATCACGATCGTCGAGGGATCGGTCTGCGGGTTGTAGTGACCGATCGTCTCGATCACCCGCCCGTCGCGGGGCGAGCGCTGGTCGGCGACGACGACGCGCCAGATCGGGTCCTTCTTTGCGCCCACACGCGTGAGCCTCAGCCTTACTGCCACGTTTTCCTCTCTGCCGGTTTCCGGGCGGACACGGACGCAGCAGAGCTTAGACGGTGAGGGCGCGCGAGGCCGGGTGGCGGTCCCGAAGCCCGCCCGTAGGTGCGGGGCGTGGCGGCTGCGCCGGAGCGGCCTACGCTCGGGCGAGCGAGCGCCGGGGGCTCATCTCGCCTCGCGCATCAGCGCCCCGATGTCCGGCATCTTCCCGCGCCCCACCTGGCGCATCACCCGGCGCATCTGCCCGAACTGCTTCACGAGCCGGTTGACGTGCTGCACGGTCGTCCCGGAGCCGCGGGCGATGCGCAGCCGCCGCGACCCGTTGATCAGCTCGGGGCGCCGTCGCTCCTCGGGGGTCATCGAGAGGATGATCGCCTGGATGCGGTCGAGCTCGCGCTCGTCGACCTTCATGTTCTGAAGCTGGTGCCCGGCGAGGCCGGGGATCATGCCGAGCAGGCTCGTCAGCGGCCCCATCTTCCGGATCGCCTTCAGCTGGCCGAGGAAGTCGTCGAGGCCGAACTGGTTGCGCCGCAGCTTGCGTTCGAGCTCGCCGGCCTCGTCCTCCTCGAACTGGCGCTCGGCCTTCTCGATCAGCGTCATCACGTCGCCCATGCCGAGGATCCGCTGCGCCATGCGGTCCGGGTGGAAGCGCTCGAACTGGTCGAGCTTCTCGCCCGTGGAGGCGAACATGATCGGCTTGCCCGTCACGGCCTTGACCGACAGCGCCGCGCCTCCCCGGGCGTCGCCGTCGAGCTTGGTCAGGACCACCCCGTCGAACTGGACGGCCTCTGCGAAGCTCTCGGCCACGTTGACGGCGTCCTGGCCGGTCATCGCGTCCACGACGAGCAGGATGTCGTGTGGTTTGACTGCTGACTTCATCCGCACGAGCTCCGCCATCAGCTCCTCGTCGACGTGCAGGCGACCGCTCGTGTCGAGGATCAGGACATCCTTGCCCTCCTCGACGGCGCGCTCGAGCGCCCACGCGGCGATCTCGACCGGGTCGCGACCCGTGCCCTGCTCGTAGACGGCAGCTCCCGCCTGGGCGCCGACCTTGACGAGCTGCTCCACCGCCGCCGGCCGGTACACGTCGCACGCCGCCACTGCGACCGACGCCGAGCTCTCCTCCTGCAGATAACGCGCGAGCTTCGCCGTCGCGGTCGTCTTGCCGGAGCCCTGCAGCCCTGCCATCAGGATCACCGTCGGCGGTTTCGGGGAGAAGCTGAGCGCGCTCGAGGCGCCGCCCATCAGCGACGTGAGCTCCTCGCCCACGATCTTCACGACCTGCTGCCCCGGGTTGAGCTTGCCGATCACGTCGGCTCCAAGGCAGCGCTCCTTCAGATGCGTCGTGAACTCGCGCACGACCTTGAAGTTGACGTCCGCCTCGAGCAGGGCGAGGCGGATCTCGCGCATCGCCGCATCGACGTCGTCCTCGTTGAGGGTCCCGCGCTGGCGAACGTCCCCGAGCGTTCCCTGGAGCCGCTCCGCAAGTGAGTCGAACATGATCGCCTGATTCTCGCAGCCGCGCTGGGCCGGCCCGGGCAGCCGCCGGCCGGGTCAGGCGTCCGAGCCGGAGGGCCGGGCGGGCGGGCGCCCCAGCGGCTTGGCGTCCGCCTCGTTCCTTCGCCCGAGCGCCGCGCCGATGCCGCCGAAGGCCTCGGCGAACTCGGACGGCACGACGAACACCTTGTTCGAGTCGCCTTCAGCCAGCTGCGGAAGCATCTGCAGGTATTCGTAGCTGAGCAGCGCCTGATCGGGTTTGCCCTCGTGGATCGCTTTGAAGACCGTGTCGATCGCCTTCGCTTCGCCCTCGGCGCGCAGGATCGCGGCCTGGCGGGCGCCCTCGGCCGTGAGCACGGCCGCCTGCTTCTGGCCCTCGGCGGTGAGGATCTGCGCCTGCTTCTCGCCTTCGGCGGTCAGGATCGCCGCGCGCCGGTCGCGCTCGGCCCGCATCTGCTTCTCCATCGCGGTCCTGATGTCCGCCGGCGGGTCGACCGACTTGATCTCGACGCGGTTGATCCTGATGCCCCACTTGCCGGTCGCCTCGTCGAGCACGACGCGCAGCTCGGTGTTGACGTTCTCGCGGGCGGTGAGCGTGGCCTCGAGCGTCAGCCCGCCGATCACGTTGCGCAGCGTCGTCACGGTCAGCTGCTCGATCGCCTGCAGCGGGCTGGCGATCTCATACGTCGCCGAGCGGGGATCGGTGATCGTGAAGTAGAGAACGGTCTCGATTCCGACGACGACGTTGTCTTCTGTGATCACCGACTGCGGTTTGAAGTTGACGACCTGCTCGCGCAGATCGACGAGCGGCTTCACTCGATCGATGAACGGTGTGACGAGCGTCAGGCCGGGTTCGAGCGTGCGGCTGTAGCGGCCGAGCCGCTCGACCACACCCGCGCGTGCCTGAGGGATGACGCGGATCGTCCGTGCGGCGACGACGAGCGCGAACACGACAAGAACGACGATGACGATGACAGCGACCATGGGGCGGACTTCCTTTCTCGTTACCTGCGCATGCGATCAGCTCGCCTGGAGAGTCAATGCATCACCAGCGCAGTCGCTCCCCTGATCTCGACCACCTCGACGCGCTCGCCGACATCGATCACCTCGTCTTCGGCATAGCTGCGCGCGGTCCACACCTCACCCCCGTCGATCTTGACGCACCCGACCCCCTCATTGTTGGCGATCCGCTCGAGCACGATCGCCGGGCGTCCGATCAGGGCGGCGGCGCCGGTGCGGATCGACGGTGGCAGCCGGCGATGGCGCCGGGCCACCGGACGCAGCGTCAGGAAGACGAGCACCGAGACGAGCACGAACACGATCGCCGACAGCGCGGCCCCGACGCCGAGCAGGCTGACGACCGCGGCGACGGCCGCTCCCAGCGCGAAGGGGGCGAGGTAGAAGCCGCCCTGGTGCATCTCCCCCACCCCGAGCAGACACGCGGCAACGATCCAGATGATCCACGTGTCCATGTCTTTCAGAATATCCCTCCGCCAACTACACGGCGTAAGTCATGCGGCGATCAGGGCCCGCGCGAAGTCCTCCGCATCGAACGGACGCAGGTCCTCGAGCGACTCGCCGACGCCGATCAGCTTGACCGGCAGCTGGAGCTCGCGCGCGATCGCGAGCGCGATCCCGCCGCGGGCAGTGCCGTCGAGCTTGGTCAGGACGACGCCGCTGACGTCCGCCGTCTCGGCGAACATCTTCGCCTGGCGAAGCCCGTTCTGCCCGGTCGTCGCATCGATCGTCAACAGCGTCTCCTGCGGCGCGCCATCGAGCTGCCGTGCGATCACGCGGCGCACCTTCGCGAGCTCCCCCATCAGGTCGTCCTGGGTGTGCAGCCGTCCGGCGGTGTCGACGATCACGACGTCGATGCCCTCGCTCCGCGCTCGGGCGATCGCGTCGAAGGCGACGGACCCCGGGTCCGATCCCTCGGCGCCGCGGACGATCTCACAGCCCGCGCGTTGCGCCCAGCCTTCGAGCTGCTCTCCGGCCGCGGCCCTGTAGGTGTCGGCCGCGGCGAGCAGCACGCTGGCATGAAGCTCGCGCTGCAGGTGCCAGGCGAGCTTGCCGATCGTCGTCGTCTTGCCCGTCCCGTTGACCCCCACCGCGAGGATCACCGTCGGCTCCGACCGTATGTCGATGCGCCCCTCGCCGACGCGCGCCGTCTCGGCGAGCAGCGAGATGAGGCGCTCGCTCAGCGCCTCGCCGCCCTCGAGCTTGCCCGACAGCGCCTCGCCTTCGAGCGTCTGCACGACCGCGGCCGTGGTGGCCGCGCCGACGTCCGCCATGATCAGCGCTTCCTCGAGCCGTTCCCAGGTGTGCTCGTCGAGCGTCGCGAAGAGCGTCGCCTGGATCTCCGAGCCGAGCGCCTGACGGGTCTTGGCCATGCTCGCTCGCAGGCGGCGGAACAGACCCCTGCGCCCGCCGGCGCCCGAGGCGCCGTCACCGTCCTCGGCGGAGGGCTTCGCCCCGTCCCCCGCCCGCTGCCCGCCGGCCTCGCCGGTTATGAACAGTTCGCTCCAGTCGCGCGCCACGGGGGAGCGCGACGATATCAGGCGACCTCGGCCACCTCGGGCTGGGCCTCCTGGTCGGCGGGCAGCCGGCGCGAGAGCACCTTCGATACGCCGTCGCCGCCCATCGAGACGCCGTAGAGCCAGTCCGCCGCCTCCATCGTGCGCTTCTGGTGGGTGATCACGATGAACTGCGCGCGGTCGGAGTAGCGGCGAAGCAGCGCGAGGAAGCGATCGAGGTTGATGTCGTCGAGCGCGGCCTCGACCTCGTCGAGTATGTAGAACGGGCAGGGGCGCGCGAGGAACACGGCAAACAGGAACGCGAGCGCCGTCATCGCCTTCTCGCCGCCGGACAGGAGCGACAGCCGCTTGGTCGACTTGCCCGCGGGCGTGATCTCGATCTCGACCCCGAGCACGTCCTCCTCACCCTGCTCGAGCTCCGCCTCCGCCTCCGCGGCGTCCTCGTCGTCGTCGGCCTCGCCGTCGGCGTCCCCGCGACCTGGCAGGGCCTGTCCGCCGAGCACGGGGCGCGGCGCATGCTCATCGGCGACGAGCCGCAGCCGGCCCGAGCCGCCCGGGAAGACGTCGGCCACGAGCTCCTCGAAGTTGCGCGACGCGGCCGCGAACGTCTCCTCGAACGTCGCCTGGATCTGACGGTCGGTCTCGCGGATCACTCCGCCGAGCTCGCGCAGCGCCGTCTCGAGGTCCTGACGCCGGCGCTCGAGCTCCTCGACGTGCGCGACCGCCTCGCCGTACTCCTCCTGCGCGAGCGGATTGACCGGCCCGAGCTGCTCGCGCCGGCGTGCCAGCCTCTGCACCCGCGCAACCAGCGCGTCGAGCTGCTCCTGCTCGAGCGCCTGCTGGGTGGCACCCTCATGCTCGCCCTCGCCGTCCTCGCCGGGCACCGGCAGCCCGAGGCGCTCGGCGACGCTCCTCAGCTCGAGCCGCGCCTCATCGGCCTGGTCGCGCAGCCGCTGGGCGGCGACCTCGGCCTCGGTGACGAGCTCGCCCGCCCCGCGCAGCCGCGCCTGGATCGCGGCCTCCGCCACGGCGCACTCGCGCAGCTCGCTCGCGACCTGCTCGCCGGCGGCCCGGTCGCGCTCGAGCTGCTCCTCCAGGTGCGAGACGCGCTGCGCCACGGCCTCGCCCGCCTCTCCCAGCGCCGCCACCAGGCGCTCGGCGAGGGGAGCCGCCGCAACGTCGGCGGTCCGCTGCCGCGCCAAGCGCTCGCGCCGGAGGACCCGCTCGGCGCGCTCACGCGCGATCCTCTCGGCCTGGCGGCGCTCGGCGGCGAGCTCGCCTTCCAGCTCGGCCCGGCGCACGGCAAGCGGTCCCTGAGCGGGGGCGCCGCGCCGCTGCTCGATCAGCCACTCGCTCCTGCGCACCCCCTCCTGTGCGTCGGCGTGCGCGCGTTCGGCGTCGCGCAACGCCGCTTCGGCGGCGCTGGCGGCCTGCTCGGTGGAGCGAAGCTCGCCCAGCGCCCGCTCGGATCCGCCGCGCGAGGCCTGCTCGGCCTGGGCCGCCCTCTGCGAGTCGGCGATCAGGCGGTCTCGCTCGTTGCGTCGCGCCAGCACCCGCTCGCTGCCGCCCTCGGTGAGCTGGCGAACCTCGCCCCACGCGGCGAACAGCACGCGCCCGTTGCGCGTGACGGCAACCCCCCCGAAGCCGGCGGGAAGCTGCTCGAGGTCCTCGACCACCCAAGCGTCGAGCAACAGGCGCCGGGCAACGCCAAGCGCCTCGGGCGGTCCGCTTACGAGGTCGAGCAGCCGGCGCGCGCCGTCCGCGGGCGCCGAGGGCTCGGGGCGCTCTCGAGCCTCGCTCGGCGCGCCCTCGGCGTCGCTCAGCAGGGCCGTCCCTCCATCGGGGCCCGAGGTGTCGAGCAGCGCCTGCGCGTCGGCGACGTCGCGCACGACGGCCGCGTCCAGGCGGCCTCCGAGCGCCGCCGCGAGCGCGAGCTCGTACCCGTCCTTGACTCGCAGCTGCTCGCTCAGCGCCGCCGGCGCCTGCACCTGCGGGCCGCCGACGCCCGCGTGAGCGCGCAGGAACTGGTTTGCCGCGGCGAGCTCGGACCCGACCCGCTCCGCCTCGCGCCGCGCCTCATGCTCCGCGCGTTCGGCCGCAGCGAGCCGCTCGCGCGCCTGCTCGGCTGCCAGATCGGCCGCCGCGCGCTCCTCGCGCGTCCGCTCGAGCCCCACCACGCGGTCCTCGAGCGCAGCAGCTTGCCGCTCGCGCTCGTGCTCGAGCTCGGCGACCTCGCCCTCGACCTGGGCCTCTCGCTCACCCTCGATCTCGGCGAGCTGCGCCTCGAGCTCGCCGAGCCGGTCCTCGATCTGGCTCGGGTCGCCGTCCTCGCCCCCCGGCCCGCCGTCGCCGAGCGTCGCCAGCTCGCGCTCCACGCGCTCGATCCGCGCGGCGAGCGTCGCCGCGCTGGTGGAGGCCTGCTCGGCGCGAAGTGCGAGCCGCTCGCGCGCCGAGCGCGCGCCGTAGGCGGTGCGCGCCAGCGCGTCGTGGCGCTCGGTGCGCTCGGCGAGCGCCCGCTCGGCCTCGCCGCGCCGGTCGATCGTCGCCTGCAGCTCGGCCTCGACCCGCTCGCGCGCCTCCCGAGCCTCGGCGGCGCGCGCCTCGGCCGCGCGCAGCTCGATCGACCGGGCGCGCGAGGCGTCGCGTGCGAGCTCCAGGCGCGCCTCGAGCACCTGGCGCTCGAGGCGCTCATGCAACTCGGCCGCTTCGGCCTGTCGCTTGAGCGGGCGCAGGCGGGTACGGGCCTCGCGCTCGACGTCGAGCGCCCGGGCGAGGTTCTCCTGGGTGCGCTCCAGCTTCAGCTGGGCGCGCCGGCGTCGCTTGCGGTGCTTGCCGAGCCCGGCGGCCTCCTCGATCAGGAGCCGGCGGTCGCGGGGGCGGGAGGTGACGATCGCCTCGACGCGGCCCTGCGAGATGACCGAATGGGTCTCCTTGCCGAGCCCCGTGTCGGACAGGACCTCGATCACGTCGGTCAGCCGGCAGCGGGCCCCGTTCAGCCGATAGGAGCCTTCGCCGCTTCGCTCCAGACGACGCGCGATCGAGATCTCGCTCATCGGGACGTCGACCGTGCCGTCGGAGTTGTCGAGCACGATCTCGACCTCGGCGGCGCTGCGCGCCTGCACGCCCTTGCCGCCGCCGAAGATCACGTCCTGCATCGACTGGCCGCGAACCGCGAGCGGCGACTGCTCGCCCATCGCCCACAGCACCGCGTCGGTCACGTTGGACTTGCCCGAGCCGTTGGGGCCGACGACCACGCTGACCCCCGGACCGAAGTCGAGGCGGGTGCTCCCGGGGAAGGACTTGAAGCCCCTCAGCGTGACCGACTTCAGGCGCACCTCGCGCTCCTCATCTGCTCGTCTCGCTCTCGAGCGTGTCGTAGGCCACGCGCGCGGCCTCCTGCTCGGCGTGCTTCTTGCTCCTGCCGCTGCCGCTTCCGAGCCGCCGGCCATCGACCAGCGCACTCACCGCATACACGCGCTCGTGCGGAGGTCCCTCCTCGCCGGTGATCTCGTAGGTGACCTCCGAGCCGCGGCGGGCGAGCAGCTCCTGCAGAGCCGACTTGAAATCGACCGGATGCTCGAGCGCGCCCTCGATCTCCGGCTCGAACGCCTCCACCACCGCCTCCGCCGTGCGCTCGTAGCCGGCGTGCAGGTAGCAGGCGCCGATCACCGCCTCGAGCACCGAGGCGAGCACGCGCTCGGTCCGCGTCAGCGCCGCCACGCTCTCGCGAACCTCCGGCGGCGCGGCCGCGCGCATGCGCTGCGGAAGGGAGAGCCGTTCGGCGACGGCCCGGCACGAGGGTCCGGAGACCGCCTGCGCGCGGATCTTCGTGAGCCGGCCTGCTCCGAAGCGCTCGGCCTCCAGCTGCGGGTAGAGGTATGAGGTCACCGCGAGACCGAGGACGCTGTCCCCCAGGAATGCCAGACGGGTGTAGGAGTCGCTGCGACGTTCGCTCCATGAGGCGTGGGTGAACACCTGACGCGCGAGCTCCTCGGGCAGCTCGTCGAGCAGGCCGGCCAGCTTCACGGTCTGCGTGAGGCGATCCGTCGACATTACGCATGTTCTTGGTTGTCGGTCGCGACATCGTGCGCCAGCACGAAGTCGACCGCCTGGCCGACCGTGAGGATCTTCGCCGCCTGCTCGTCGGACATCTGCACGCCGTAGGTGTCCTCGAGCTCCTGCACGAGCGTGTAGAGGTCCAGCGAGTCGGCCTCGAGGTCCTCCTTGAAACGGGTGCCCTCGCCGATCGCCGCGGGGTCCACGTCGAGCTCCTCGGCGAGGTGCGAGGAGATCAGGGCGAAGACATGCTCGCGCGTCGCGGCCGTCATCGGTGCTCCCGTTCGGCGCCGGCGCGCGGGGACGCCATCCCTGCCGCGGGCGGTTGCAGCGTCCGTCTGCTCGCAGGTTGGACCCTCATCCTGTGTGCGGCAGGCTAGCGGCCTGCGCGGACACGGGCGGCTCTCTCAGGGCGCCCGCCTGCTCGAGCGCGAGCTGCGTTCGGCCGATCACATCCTCGCGCGCGCCGAGCTCCGCGCGCACGATCGCGCTCGCGAAGCCCGCCCTCGAGAAGCTCCCGTGAGGCACGACTCCGAGCCGCCTCAGCCCGAGCAGGTAGGCGCCGCCCTGCGCCTCGGGATCGATCTCCTCGCGAAAGCCGCCGAGGGAGCTTCGCAGCAGCAGCCCGCCGAGCTTCCCGCGCGCGGAGGATGTGGCCGCGTCGCGGATCGCGCGCATCATCACCTGGGAGACCCCCTCGATCAGCTTCAGCGCGATGTTCCCCGTGAGGCCGTCGGTGACGATCACGTCCGCCGCGCCATCGACCACGTCGCCCCCCTCCACGTTGCCGACGAACTCGAACGGCTGCGAGCCGGCGGTTCGCTCGAGCAGCTCGGCGTGGGTCTCTCGCAGGAGCTGGCTGCCACGCTCGGGCTCCTCGCCGTTGGAGAGCAGCCCGACGCGCGGTCGCTTGACCCCGAGCACCGCGTTCACGAGGGCGGCGCCCATGAAGGCGAACTGCACCAGGTGCTCGCGGCGGCATTCCGCATTGGCTCCGACGTCCACCAGCGTCACCGGGTGGCGCGGAACCGGGACCGGCAGTGCCAGGGCGGGCCGGTAGATCCCCGGGGCACGCCTGATGTTGAACGTCCCGGCGGCCAGCGCCGCCCCGGTTCCACCCGCGCACACGAGCGCCTGTGCCCTGCCGGCGGCGACGGCCCGGGCGGCCTGGACGATCGAGGCCTCGGGCGTGTTTCTCACCGCGCTCACAGGGTCTGAGCTCTTGGCGATCGAGACCGGAGCGTCGATGATCTCGACCCCACGCGGCGTCTCGCCGAGCTCGTCGGCGGGGCCGAACAGGATCATGCGAATCCCCTGGGCGGCGGCGATCGCCGCGCCAGCCGCGACCTCGGCCGGACCGAGGTCCGAGCCGTTGCAGTCCACCGCGACGGTCACGACCGTCTCGCGCTCGGGATCGTCGGGCGTCGCAGACGGCGAGGAGCCCGGCTGCGCTCCGCTGCTACTCGTCTCCGTGGTCGTGCTCGTGATCCTGCGCCCCCGGCGCGGCGACCTCGCGGCCCGCATAGGTGCCGCACGTCGGACAGACCCGGTGGGGCCTGCGCGGGCTGTGGCACTGCGGGCACGTGTTCAGGGCCGGAGCCCCGATCTTGTGCTGGGCCCGCCGCTTCGCGGTACGGCTGTGCGACTGCTTTTTCTTGGGAACCGCCATCGAAGGCCCGAAGGCTACCAGCCTCGACGCCGCCCGCCCGGGGCGTCAGTCGAGCTTCAGCTCCCTCAGCTTCGCCCAGCGCGGGTCGGGCTCCAGCTCATGATGGTGACCGGGACCCGCCTCGTTGAGATCGGCCGCGCAGATCGGGCACAGGCCCGCGCACTCCTCGCGGCACAGCACCTTCGCCGGCAGCGCGAGCACGAGCGCGTCGCGCGCCCACCCGGCGAGGTCGAGCGTCTCCTCGTTGACGTAGGGGCTGTCGAGCTCCTCCCCCGCCCCCGGCCGGTCGACCTCGCGCGCCTCGACCTCGACCGTCGGGCCGGCGTCAGCCAGGCATCGCATGCAGGGCCCCTCGATGCGGGCCGCGAGCCGCAGGCGGAGAGCGTAGCCCCCGCCGCTCATGCGCGAGACTTCGAGCTCAACCGGGACGCGGTGGGGCTCGACCGTGTAGCGCTGCGCGCCGAGCTCGATCGGGTCCACCGGGACCTCGAGCTGCAGCCGTCGCCCCTCGCCGGCGCTCAGGCGCAGGCCGGCGAGATCGTAGTCGTGAGTCTCGGCGGCCATGCACTCAGGCTAGCGCCGCCGCGCGCGCTACTCGTCGCTCTTGAGCACCCGCTTGAGGACCTTGCCGGTGGCGTTGCGGGGCAGCTCCTCGAGGAAGACGACCTCGCGCGGAACCTTGAAGCGAGCGAGGTTCTCCCTCACGTACTGCTTGACCGCCTCCTCGTCCAGGTGTGCCCCATTGCGCGGCACGACGAACGCCTTCAGCCGCTGTCCGAACTCGTCGTCGGGGACCCCCACGACCGCGGCCTCCTGGATCGCGGCGTGGTCGGAGAGCAGGTCTTCCACCTCGCGCGGGAACACGTTCTCGCCTCCGCTGACGATCATCTCGTCGTCGCGTCCGTCGACGAACAGGCGCCCCCGTTCGTCGAAGTGGCCCACGTCGCCGGTGCTCATCATCCCGCCGATGATCTCCTTCCCGCCGCCGCCGGTGTAGCCCTCGAACATCATGTCGTTGGCGACGAAGATGCGGCCCGGCAGGCCCGCGGGAACCTCGCGTCCCGCGTCGTCGAGCAGCTTGACCACCGTCCCGAGGGGCGGCACGCCCGCCGTCCCGGGCGCCGCCCTGAGTTCCGCGGGTGTCGCGATCGTCGCCCAGGCGACCTCGGTGGAGCCGTAGAGGTTGTAGAGCACGTCTCCGAAGACGTCCATCGCGCGCGTGGCAAGCTCGCCGGGCAGCGGCGAGCCACTGAGGGCGATCACCTTCAGGCTGCTCACGTCGTAGCGGGCGATCGTCTCTTCGCCGAGCTCGAGGATGCGATTCAGCATGACCGGGATGAGCGCCAGCGCCGTGGCGCGGTGCTGCGAGACGGCTCTCAGCGTGTCCTCGGGGTCGAACCTGCGTCGCAGCACGAGCGTCGATCCGAGCGGCATCGAGAGCGTGAAGTGGGCGAACCCCCAGGAGTGGAACATCGGCGCGCCGATCAGCGTCGTCTCTTGCGCCTTCAGGGGGATCTTGGACAGCAGCGACGCGATTGGCTCGAGCGAGTCGGGCTCCTTGCGAGCTGCACCCTTCGGGGTTCCGGTCGTGCCCGAGGTGAGGATCACGACGCGGCCCTTCTCGGGCGGCGGAGCCAGCTCCGATCGGTCCCCGCGCGCGATCAGGTCGTCGAGCAGCGGATCGTCGGCCGACTCGGCATCGTGCCAGGCGACGAACCGCTTTCGCCCCGCGGCGCCCTTCCCGAGGAGCTCCGCGAACTCCGCGTCGAAGATCACCGCCGCCGGATCCTCGCGAGCGAGCACGTCGGCGATCTGGGGAGCGGCGAACGAGGTGTTCAGGTAGAGGGCGCTCGTACCGAGCTTCGAGCAGGCGACCGTCGCCTCGACGAACCCCCGGTGGTTGCGGCACATGATCGCGACACCGTCCCCCACCGAGATCCCGGCCCTCCCGAGCTCGGCGGCCAGCGCGTTCGTGCGGGCGTGGACCTCCCCGAAGGTGAGCATGCCACGCTCGTCGACGAGCGCCGCGCGGTCGGGATGGCGGATCGCCGCGCCCGAGTACGCCGCGGCCGGTGTCGGCCCCCAACGGCGAAGCGCGGCTAGCGAGCGGACCGCCTTGTCGGGACGCACGGGCTGGACCATGCCGCTGCCCAGCAGCGTCCGAGCGACCTGCAGTTTGTAGAGCGCCTGTTGCGTGACCTGTTGCGGGTTCACGCGGCTACTTCGATCGCCGGCCGGCCAACCTCACTCCGAGTCAGCTTACTTCCGCCGGTTCGTCCTTGCCCTGGAGGCGCTCACGGCCGCGCTGGACCGCGGCGATGAACTTCGAGAGGTTCACCTCGAGCGTGTTCAGGATCTCATCGGCGTAGTCCTCAGCGCCCAGCCTGATCTCGCGCTCGCGCGCGCGGGCGTCCTCGACGATGTCCTCCGCGGCCCGCTCGGCCTGCTTGGTGACCTCCTCCTCGCCGACGAGTCGCTCCTGGCGCTCGCGCGCGTCTTTGATGATACGCTCGGCCTCCTTCTTGGCCTCCGCGAGCATCTCCTGACGCTCCTTGACGATCCAGCGCGCCTGCTTGATCTCCTCGGGGATCGTCGCGCGCATCTGATCGAGGATGTCGTAGATCTCCTCCTTGTCCACCCGCACCTGATCGGTCAACGGCACCGCCCGCGCGTTGTGCACGAGGTCGTCCACCTTGTCGATCAGTACCAGGACATCCATCTTTATGTACCTCTGTTTCGTTAGCGGCCGAGCCGATCCTTCAACGCGCTGGCCACCTCTGCGGGAACCA
>DASZIU010000185.1:0-13700 GCA_035948815.1 Solirubrobacteraceae bacterium
TAGCACCGCGTCGACCGGCGTGATGCGCTCGGCCTGGTTTCGGAGGTCCTGCAGGAGATCGTCGCGGACGAGCAGGTCGATGTCACGCTCGGGCTCGGCGGGGGAGGGGTCGAAGTGAATGTCGGAGAGGTGAAGGAACCTGAGCATTTGGCATGCCGAACATAGCGTCTGAGTCGCGCCGCGCTCGCTCGAGGTCGTTGAATCGGCACGCCAACAGCATCCGGAGCCCGACTCGACATGGTCGTCGGGCGCGACCGAGTAAAGGGTGCTCTCACAGGCCCAGCTGTGGGCGCACCCGGGACGGCCGAGCCGGCTGGAGAGGGTCCGAACGTGCCGTTCACGACGAGGACGTGGGAAGTGAACTCACGGCCCGGGCCCCTGATTACGAGTGAAGGCGACTTGGAGACACGACGTGGAGCAGCAGGTGCGGGAACAAGCTGTCCAGAACTAACATTGGACCCCAAATTGGACCCCAGCCGTCTCGCGACAACTGCCACAAACACGCAAAAAGCCCGTAAACACGGGCTCTTTGCTCATCGGGGAGACAGGATTTGAACCTGCGACCGCCCGGCCCCCAGCCGGGTGCGCTACCAGACTGCGCCACTCCCCGTGGCCTACGCCGATTCTACGGACATAGGGCTGAACGACGAAGCGGGAGGCACACCGAACCGTCCCAGGCGATCGCCAACATAGCTTTGCTGTGGCTCCAAGCGCGAAGGACGAACATTTGAGGCGCTGCGGACGCTGCGAGGAGCTCAAGCCGATCGACGACTTCGCGTGGCGCCGGAAAGCGCGCGGACAACGGGACAACTACTGCGCGCCCTGCCGTGCCACCTACAAACGCGCGCACTACGCCGCGAACCGCTCACGGTACATAGCACAAGCTCTTTCGCGCAAGCAGGTCCTGGCGCTCCGGCGCGCCGAATATCTCATCGACTACTTCCGCACACACCGATGCGTCGACTGCGGGGAGTCCGATCCGCTCGTGCTCGAGTTCGACCACTGCGATGGCGAGAAGATCTTCTGCATCAGCAAGGGCCTGAGGGACCGCGCCTGGCAGAGCGTCCTCGACGAGATCGTCAAGTGCGACGTCGTTTGTGCAAACTGTCACCGTCGGCGGACCGCACAGAGAGGACGGTTCGCGCGCGCGGCGGTAGCTCAACGGTAGAGCCTTGCCCTTCCAAGGCAATGACGCGGGTTCGATTCCCGTCCGCCGCTTTCCGCGCCGTGCGGGTTCGTCGACCGCGAGTGAGCCGCGGCACCTGCGGCTCAAGGGGCCGTGCGTGCCACGGCGCGCTCCCGTTAGCTGCGCGCCTCGACCGGAACCTCTCCGCTCTCGTCCGCGAGCCCCGGTGGGGGCCAGGGGCCGGCCCAGTTATCCCGTGCCCCATCCAGGGTGACCGTCGAGCCGTTGAAGATGTGTCCGAGGGGCGAGGCGAGGAGCGCGACGAGCCAGGCGTGCTCCTCAGCGCTTCCCATCCGCCCCAGCGGCACCGATCGGGCGGTGCCGGCCCGCACGGAGTCCGGGTACTTCGCCAGCACCTCCGTCTCGAAGTGCCCGGCCGCGACGGCCGTCACGATGATCCCGGAGTCCAGCCAGCGACGGGCCAGCTCCCGCGTCAGCGACTCGACCGTCGCGCGCGCCGCCCCGGAGTGGGCCATGCCCGGCATCCCGTGATGAGGCGAGAGGGTCACGTTGACGATCGATCCGCCTCCGCCCGCCTCGAAGGCCAGTTCGAATGCGGCCTGCGACATGTTGAGCATCCCCCCCACATTCAGCTTCCATACCGCCCGCCAGCCCTTGGCGGCGATCATCTCAGCCGGCGCGAAGTACTGGCCACCGGCGTTGTTGACGAGCACGTCGAGCTGTCCGTGACGATCGAGCACGGTTCGCACGAGCCTCTCCCCCTCCTCCCGCTCGCGCACGTCGGCGCTCACCCAGTCCACCCCACCACCGCCGCCCCCTGCAGCGCCCACGGAGATCTCCTCGGCTGCGTCCCGGAGCACATCCTCGCGGCGCCCCGCGATCGTCACGCTCGCCCCGCATCGGGCCAGCTCCAGGGCCGTGGCCTTGCCGAGGCCCGTACCTCCTCCCGTCACCAGGGCCACGCCGTCGCGCATCAGCCCTGGCGCGAACACCTCCGATCCGCCGGCCGTTTCGCTCATCGCGGCGATCATAGGGCGCCGTTCGGGGCCTCGGCCGGTCCAGGCAGCGTCCGTCCCCGGAGCCCTTTAGGGTTTGCGGCGTGACGTACCGGCCCCTGGCCATCGTCTCTGGCCTAACCTTTGGCGACTATCTCCTGTGGAACTGGTCGCTGAACAACAACCACGACGTCCTGGCGCTCGCGTCGGGGCTCACCCTGCCGCCCCTCGCGCTCGCATGCCTCGCGATGCTGGCTCTCAATGTGGTGCGTCTGCTCGGCCGCTCGACCATGCGCTCGCGCAGGCGCGCCGTGCTCGTGGGGGCCCGCGCCAGGCGCGAGGATCGCGTGCGGGCTGAGGACGAGAGGCGGCCGGCGACGGTTGCGGGGGGCAACCGGGAGGCCTCGTCGGCGTCCACGGCAAGCTCCCCATCGTCGTCCGGCAAGCTCGCTGCCTGAGGCAGCGGCGCCCTCTCTCACGCGTGAACCGACCGCCCAGGCGCCTGTGGCCCCCGAGCAGACGAGTGCGCTTCGGCCTGCTCGGCGGAGTCGTCCTGCTCGCAGCGGTCGCGCTCGCGGGATACCTCTACGAGCGCCACCGCACGGGCAACATCTACCACGCCCATGCGCGCTTCGTCCCCCAACCCGCGCCGAAACTGCCGCCCGGCCCCGACCGCTTTGCGTGGCCGATCTACGGTTACACGAAGAACCACACCCGCTTCTTCCCGGCGCAGCCCAACGTCCGCCCGCCGTTCAAGAAGATCTGGGCGCACAACAGCAACACGCTGCTCGAGTTTCCGCCGGTCATCTACGCCAACCACACCTTCCAGCTCGGCGACAACGGGACGCTGACGGCGCTCGACAAGTACACGGGCAAACCCTTCTGGATCCGCTCGCTCGGCAATCTCTCGGCCTCCACACCGGCGGTCAGCTCGAGCAGCGTCTACGTGACCCTGATGGCCAGCGGCTCGCGCGAAGGGGGCTCGGGGCGGATCATCGCGCTGAACATCAAGGACGGGAGGACACGCTGGTTTCGAGACCTCTCGAGCCCGAGCGAGTCCTCACCGCTGTTGGTCGGCGACAAGCTCTTCTTCGGCTCCCAGAGCGGCATCGTCTATGCGGTCAACGCGAGAGACGGCAACGTCCTATGGACCTACCATGCAGGCGGCTCCGTGAAGGCGAGCCCGACGCTCTCGGGCGGGGTGCTGTACTTCGGCGACTACTCCGGCCATCTCCAGGCCGTCTCCGCCCAAACCGGACGGGCGCTGTGGGTGAGCGGCTCCGAAGGCGCCCTGCTCGGCAGCGGCACCTTCTACTCGACCCCGGCGGTCGTCTACGGCCGCGTCTTCCTGGGCAACACCGACGGCCGCGTCTACGCCTACGACGCCTCGAGCGGGAGGCTTGACTGGGCCGTGCAGACCGGCGCCTACGTCTATTCCTCGCCCGCCGTCACCGAAGCCCCGGGGCTTGGGCCGACCGTCTACATCGGCTCCTACGACGGCAACTTCTACGCCTTCAACGCCCGTTCGGGATCGATCGCCTGGAAGTTCTCCGCCGGCGGACGCATCTCCGGCTCGCCCACGATCATCGGCCGGAACGTCTACTTCGCCGACCTCGGCGACCACCGCACCTACGGGCTCGGAATCTCGACCGGGCATGTCACCTTCCAGTTCCCCTCGGGCTCCTTCGACCCGGTGATCAGCGATGGGCGCGCCATCTACCTGACAGGTACGAGCGGCCTCTACGAGCTCAGCCCCCGCTGAGCGGGCCGCTGGGCTGCGGCTCGCGAAGCATGCCGGCGGGCAGCTAGCGAAGCGCGCGGGCCAGCAGTTTGCGGGTCATCGCCACGACCCGAGGGTCGGGAGCCTTGGGGGCGTCGGGCGAGGCCTGTGGCACGGGCGAGAGACCGTAAAGCCAGCCGAGCGTCCCGGTCGCGAACACGAGCGCCCCCGAGCGACCCGTGTAGAGCGTCGTCTCTGCGACCCGGCCGCGAGTCGGCGAGGGCTCGGCGGCCACCGAGCAGGTGGCCGTGGCGCCCGTCCCGACGAGCGATGTCCCCGGCGGGCTCGCGATCGTGCGCTCGTCGAGCTCGTAGCCGACGATCCCGGGGATCAGCGTCGAGGCGCTCACACCGCTCCCCGCGAACAGCCACGACGGACGCAGCGCAGGCGACGGCGCCCAGCCGTAGAAACGGTAGACCGGGGGGCCCGGCTGGCGCACCCGCGGCGTGATGCAGCCGTCGTAGGCGCTGCCGACCAGGGGCGCGCCGCCGAGCGGGACCATGCCTGAACGTTCGCCCTGGTTGGGGTCTCGCTCGGCGTACTCCTTGTAGGCGATGATCCGATGGTCTCTGCGCCCGCTCGCGCTGGAGGCAGCGGTCGCCGCCGCAAAGCGCACCCGCCAGGCCATCGTGTCGGAGCTCAAGAAGATCAGGCTCGCGCCCCTGCCGTGCGCTCGCGCGAACGCGAGCGCGTCGGCGGTCGACCAGTACTCGGAGTGGCCGACGTCCATCAACGCCCGCGCTCCCGCGACCTGTGCCGGGTCGCCGTCGATCGACTCGATCGTCGTGTATGAGGCCGGATAGCCGTAGCGCTCCAGGAAGCGGACGATCGCGACCTCGCGGATGAAGAACTGTCCCGCCCCCGTCTGACTGTCATACGGCCTGTCGTAGGAGACTTCGACCCCCTGGCTCGTGCCGGTCGCGCCGACCAGCTTGCTTCCCCCGGGATAGAGGCTGTCTCCGCCCCACGCGTTGTAGGCCTCCCAGGTCGCCGTCGGGATCTCGACCACGAGCCGCGAGGCCACCCGGGAGCGGACCACGAACAGGCAGTCGCTTTCGGCGCCCGTGGAGGCCAGCAGCTTCGCGATGTACACGCCGCTCGCGAGCGCGCTCGGAATCGCGAAGGTGAGCGTTGGATACCAGCGGCACTCGGTCAGGCCCGTCTGCGCGCGATGCGTGCAGCGCGGCTGGCGACGGACCGGCAGCGGCCGGCTCCGCAGGACGAGACGTCCGCCCGATCCCCGATACCACCCCATCCGGAAGAGCTGCACCTCGACGGTGCGTGCTCCTGGCGCGTTGATGTAGACGGTCTGCTCCTGCCCGGCCGCGACCGCCTGCGCGGCGACGTAGCCCTCGACGCGTCCGTGAGCTGCGCCGCCGATCAGTTGCCGCGGACCGGGCAGTCGCCACGCCCTGGTCCCCGCGGCGGCGTTCTCGGCGGCGACCGAAGGCGGGGCTCCGACGGTCCGAACCAGCCAGCTGTAGGCGGCCGGGGCAGGGGCCGGCGGCGGCGCAGGGACCACCGCCACGACGCGCCTGCAGTGCCCGCCCGCTGCGAGCGCGCGGGAGAGCGAGAAGCGCGCGGCGACCTCGACGCGGCCGGGCGAGTACACCCGCACCGAGGTCCAGCCGTCCGGCGCGCTGGCCACGCACGCGTTCCCCCTCGTGACGCTCCAATAGCGCGTGTGGTGGATTCGCACGGTGAACGTTCCCGCGGCGGATGCGAGGAGCGCGAACGTCTCGTGTCCGGCGGCCGTCAGCCGGCCGGGGCCGGTCGCGAGCGGAGTCGCTGAGCGCACCGCATAGATCCGCCAGTGGGCGCTCGTGAAGACGAGCCGCAGAAAGCCCCGCGAACGCAGGATCACTTCTCCCTCCTGCGCGCTCGAGGGGTCGAGCTTGGTGTCCGGCAGCGCGACGTAGGCGACCGCCTGTGCGTGCAGCCAGCTGCTGTACGTCGCCGGAGTCAGCCCGGGCGTGAGCAGGACCCGGTCGTAGCGGGTCTCGAGCTGCTTCTCCCAGCCGCGAGCCAGCGGCACGCTGGGCGCCAGCAGCGCGGCCTCCCAGTGCGAGCGGGTCAGCGGCACCTCGACGCGCACGGGGCCACTGGAACGGCTCGCGAGGAAGCGCTTCACCGGCTGGTAGTACGCCGCGCTCGTCGATTCGTCGCCCGCCACGGCGGAGGTCTCCCGCACGGGCCCCCAGAGCACGAACACGACGATCACGCCGAGCGCGGCGGAGGCGACGGGCGTCAGCCGTCCCCGCCGCGCGCACAGCAGCAGCGGGCCCGCGAGCAGCACCGCATATCGCTCGATGTTGCTGCCCATCGGCGTGTGCACCACCAGGCTGAGCACGCACGCGACCAGATACACGACCGCCCCCAGTCGCAGCAGCCGCTGCCCGGGCGGGAGCGCGCACAGGAACGCGCCGATCACGACGAGCGTCGCGAGGAACGAGCGCAGCGGATAGGGCTCAAAGCCGCCTTCCGGGAAGAGCAGCGCGAGTGCGATGACCACGGCCGCGGCGGGCGCCGCGAGCACCGCCAGCGTGGCGGGCCCGCGCCGCGCGACCGCGACCGACAGCGCACCCAGCGCGAGCAGGGCGCCCGCGACGGGGCTTGCGGCGGCGCAGACCGCCGCGAGCACGGCGGCCGGGAGCCGGTGGCCCCGCGCGAGGGCGAACGCCGCGCCGAGCGCGAACGTCACGCCGACGGCGAACGCGACGCGTCCGATCCAGACGTCGCCGACGGCGGCCACGGCGAACAGCGCGGCTCCCCACCGCGCGTCGCGGCCCCAGACGCCGACGGCCAGGCGCACGAAGATCGCCGTCGAGGCGAGCACGGCGAGCACGGCGAGCAGACGCACGCCGAGGAGCGACCCCAGCGCCGGCACCAGCAGGCTGTAGCCGGGCAGGTGGTGCCCGGCATACCAGTTCGCGTCGAAGACCGCGAAGCCGGAGCTGCCGAACTGATCGACGCGGTAGACCTGTGCGGCGAGATCCGGCGTGCGCGGGTTGGCGAGCAGCCAGGCGAGGAGCAGGACGGCCGCCACCGCCAGCGGCAGCGGACCGGCGCCGCCGGCGCCCCTGCGCACGACGACCTGGGTCCGGTGCGCTACCCCACCGGACCCAGGCACGTCCGCCGAGATGGCGGGTGCGTGGGGGTGTGAACCGCCGGCGGGACCGGAAGTAGCTGTCCTGGAGATCGGCACGCCAGGATAATGACGACGCGCCCCGTCCCCGATGAAGATGACGACCCTCCCACCGACCCGAACACGCCCTCCGCGCACCCCGCGCCGATCCCGGCCGCGGGCAGCGCTGGCGCTCGCCCTCGTGTCCGCGTCCCTGCTCGCGAGCGGTTGCGGCACGGCGCATCCGGGGCCGGTGGCGAAGGGCGAGCTCGGTGAAGCCAAGCTGTTCCCCTACTACAAGATCTACTGGGTGGGCCCCAGCTTCGAGAACCATCCACTGGCGGCGGTCGACGGGCTGCGCGGGTACATCACGATGGTCGGCGACAGCGTCTACTACGGCGACTGCGTTCGCAGCAAAGGCATCTTCGGCGGCGGCAGCTGCCTGCTGCCGCTTCAGGTCACGACGGTCATCTACCGCCTTCACCGCAACGCGACCCTCGGCCCCCAGTGGAACCTCGTCGTGCGGGGCGTGCCCGCCACCGTCTACGACGAAGGCCGCTCGATCGAGGTCTACACCGGCCGCGTGGCGGTCGACATCTTCTCCGACACCTACGCCCACGCTCTGAACGCCGCCAACGAGCTCCTGCCGCTCAACGCCTCGGGCTCCTCGCACGGCAGGCTGCCGCCCCCCGTCTACTGCCCCGGGCTCTCCGGACCGATCGACGCGAGCCTGTCCCGCGTGGTCGCAGAACTGCCGGCGCACATCTGCCAGCGCACCGCCGCCGCGGCCGCGTTCGAACGCAACATCGCCGACTGACCGCGCGCCCGGCCTACGCCGAGACCGGGCGCTCGGGCGCGGCGCTGATGTCGCGGCGCAGGCTGAGGAAGGCGAGCGATCCGATCAGCGCGGGGATCCACAGCGAGATCGCGCGATAGATGATGACCGCCGCGATCACCTGCGTCGCGGGATGCGCGTCGAACAGCAGCAGCATGCCCACGAGCCCGCCTTCGACCGCGAAGAACCCGCCCGGGATCGGCAGCGAGTTGGCGAGCATCCCGACGAGGTAGGCCATCGCCACGACCCAGAACGAGAGCGCGTGCCCGAAGGCTGCCAGGCAGGCCCAGAGCACGAGGTTGTCGGCGAGCCAGTAGGCGACCGCACCCAACAGCCGCGGGTCGTGCTCTCGGATCAGCCGCAGAACATCGAAGATGCCGGCGCTCAGAGCCTTTAGGCCGGCGGCGACCCGCCCGTGCTTCAGTCGGCTGCTCGAGGCCGCCCGCCGCGCCCACGCCGCCAGGCCCAGCGTCCCGGCGATCGTCACGAGCGCCGCCGCCGCGGGCAGGAGCGTGATGCGGGCGTCGGTGGACCCGGGCAGCAGGCCAAGCCACATCGGCACGCCGATGAGGACGACCGCGACGACGTTGACGGCGCTCAAGAGGACGAACAGCAGCACTGAGCGTCTCGCGACCTCGGAGCCCGGCATCCCGCGTGCGCGGAGAACCCAGGCGCCGAGCGCGATCCCGGCGATCCCGCTGAGCGAGACGGCGGAGTTCACGGCGAGCTCGGACAGCGCGAGGCGCCACGCCACCGAGCGCTCGAGCGTGCCGAAGACGAGCTCGAACACGATGACGTAGCCGGCGCACGAGACGAGCTCGAGCCCCACGCCGGCCAGCACCCACAGCAGGTTCGCATCGGAGATGTGATCGAGCGCTTCGCGCAGGCCCGGGATGGCGAGCAGCAGCGCGAACACGAGGCCGAAGAAGACGGCCAGGCTGATGATGCTGTTGCGCAGCGTGCGCGAGTGCGCAGCCATCACGCCAGCAGATCCCTCGCCGCGCTCCTCCTCCTGGCGATGGCCCGCTCCTGCGTCGATGCTCGACATCTTCCACGCTTTCGACCTCGAACGCTTCCCGGGCGACGTCACCGTATCCGCAACCCCGGAGCGCTCGAGCGCGTTGCGCATGGGCGGCCGGAGCGGGTCAGCCGCCCCGTTTCAGCGCCTGCGCCCGAAACCGCGCGGGTGAGAGACCGTAGCGGCGACGGAATGCCGCGGCGAAGTGCGAGCCGCGGCTGTAGCCCACCAGGCGCGCGACGTCGGCCACGGGGATCGCCGGCTGGTCGATCAGCAGCTCGGCCCCCGCCCGCATCCGGCGCGCGAGGAGGTCCTCGCTGAAGGAGGCCTCGCCGAACTGCTCGTATGCGCGCTGAAGCTGGCGCGGAGAGGTCGCGATCGCTCGCGCAACGACGTCGAGCGTCAGCGGCCGGCGGTAGTAGCGCGCGACGACGACCCGCGCGAGCAGGTAGAGCCGGCGTCGCGCGACCAGCGTCGGCGGGCGCATACCCCCAAATCCGACGCGACGGGTGCCACGGGACGCTCGGTGTGGCGTACACCGGGCGCGCCCAGCGATCAGGAAGTTCGAGAATTGCTGCGGGAGATGCGACAGCTCGAACCAAGCCGCGTCGAGCGCGAGCTGCGGAGCGAGATCGACAAGCTCCATGCGCTGCGAACGGAAATCGATGAACGGCTCCCTCGCCTCGAAGAACGCGCTCCGCACGCTTCAAGGCGCAGACTGATCAGACCGGCGGGCGCTTAGGCAGCGTGCGAGCGCAGTGCCGCGAGCGCGCCGTCGAGCGCGGCACGCAGCGGTTCGAGCGAGTGCATGGTCTGCGTCAGCAGCAGGCCGCCGTGGAGCGCGGCGAAGATCCCGAGGGCGAGCTGCTCGGGGTCGGTGTCCTCTCGGAGGGCGCCGCTGGCGCGCATGCGTTCTATGCCGGCGCGCAGGTAGCCCCGCCAGCGGTCCATGTGGGCAGCGACTTCGGCTCCGTGAGACGGGTCACGACCAGAGAGCTCGCTCGCGAGCGCGCCAATTGGGCAGCCCCAGTGGCGCTGAGACCCGTAGTGGGCGAGCACCGAGTCCCGCCACCTTTCCCACGCTTGCCAGGTATCGAGCGTGTCGAGCCACGGTCGCTGAGCGTCGAGCACGCGCTCGGCCTGGAAGTCGGCCAGCGCGCGGACAAGCTCGCCCTTCCCGCCGGGGAAGTAATGGAAGAGCTGTCCCTTGCCCGTCCCGGTGCCAGCCCCGATGTCGTCCAGGCTCGTGCGGCCGACGCCGCGAGCGAGCACCAAGTCGGCCGCCGCCTGGACGATCCGGGCACGGGTCGCGGCGCCCTTCGGGGTGAGGGTCGTTGATGAGGTCATCGTCGCCACACGATAACGAATGTACTGGCGGGTACAGAAAGCTGCTATGAATCGTGGCTCAGAGACCTACTTCGCGACCGGGATCGGAGAAGCGATGCGACTGCACGGCAAGACCGCCCTCGTCACGGGCTCAACCAGCAACATCGGCCGGGCCGTCGCGGTCGCGTTTGGGCGGGAGGGCGCCCACGTCGTCGTCAGCGGTCGCAGCGCCCAGCGTGGTGCCGAGGTCGTCGAGGAGATCCGCGCCCCGGGCGGCACGGCGGACTTCGTCGCCGCAGACCTCGATGGCTCGCGCGCGTCCTCGGCGGCGCTTGCCGACGAGGCCACGCGCGTGCTCGGCGGGCGCGTCGACGTCCTCGTCAACAACGCCGGCATCTATCCCGCAGCATCGACCGTCGAGACCGACGAGGAGACCTTCGACCGCGTCTATTCCGTCAACGTCAAGGCCCCATTCTTCTTGACCGCTGCCATCGCGCCGGCGATGGTCGCGCGCGGGGACGGCGCGATCATCAACCTCGGCTCGTGGATCGCGCGCCTCGGCATCCCGGTGGGCGCCCTCTACAGCTCAACGAAGGGGGCGGTCGAGACGCTGACGCGCGCCTGGGCTGCCGAGTTCGGCCCAAGCGGAGTCCGTGTGAACGCGATCTCACCCGGCGTCGTCCGCTCGGTTCCCCCAGAGGGCGCCGACCTCGCCGAGGTGATGATGCGCGGAACACCCGCGGGCGCAAGCGGCAGGCCAGATGCGATCGCCCACGCGGCGGTCTACCTAGCCAGCGACGAGGCGACGTTCGTGCACGGCACAGTGGTCGACGTCGACGGCGGCCGCGTTGGAGTCGCCGTGATCGCAAGCGGTGGCGCGCCGCCGAACGGCTCGGGATTGGCGTCTCAGCGGCAGATGCCGCCGAAGCCGGTGGGTGCTGGAGGTGGGGGCTAGCGTCGTGTTGCGCCACCCGCTCGTGCGCTCGTCGGCTTGCCACGCCGCATCGCCCGTTGAGCAGAGGGCGGCCCATCGTGCGCTGGCCGAGGCGGTCGATCCGGAGTTGGATCCCGATCGTCGGGCGTGGCGGCGGGCGCGAGCGACATCCGGGCCGAGTGAAGAAATTGCGGCTGGCCTCGAGAATTCGGCGGAGCGGGCCCGCGCGCGGGGAGGCTTGGCAGCGACGGCCGCACTCCTGGAGCGCGCGGTCGCGTTGACGATCGACCCGGCGAGGAGAGCCGAACGCGCCCTGGCTGCCGCCCGGGCCAACCAGGAAGCCGGCGCCCTCGAACCGGCGCTCGGCCTCCTTGCCGCGGCTGAGTCGGGGCCGCTCGACGAGTTCGGTCGCGACCAGGTTGAGGTCGCCCGCGCTGAGATCGCCTTCGCGTCCAGCCGCGGACCCGACACCGACCCCCTGCTACTGAGCGTCGCCAAGCGCATCGAGCCGCTCGATGTCGCGTTGGCGCGCGAAATCTATTTGGCCGCGCTGATCGCCGCCGGCGCGGGACACCTCGGCGAGAACGGTGGAGCCAGCGAGGTGGCGCAGGCGGCGCGCGCGGCACCGGCTCCGACGCCTCCACGCGCCGTGGATCGTCTGCTCGACGGACTGGCGTTGGCGGCTACGGAGGGTCTGCCAGCAGGTGCCCCGATCTTGAGAGACGCACTGGCCGCCTTCCGCGGTTACGGACTCTCGAACGAGGAACTCCTCCGCTGGCTGGGGTCCGCCTCTCATGTCGCCGAACTCATGTGGGACTACGACGCCTGGGACGCGCTATCCGCGCGTGCCGTTGAGGAAGCGCGCAACCAGGGCGCGCTTCGCGCACTGCCGGTCGCACTCACCTCTCGCTTGGGCGTACACCTGTTCGCGGGCGAATTGGACGTGGCCACCTCGCTCGTGGAACAGGTGAATGCCGTCACAGACGCGACGGGCGACGCCGTCGGACCCTACGCTCGCGTCCGGCGAACAACGGTCGCGCTCGCGGGCTATCGCGGCGACGAGGCCGCGGCCGCGAAGGTCTTCGCAGCCGCCACCGCGGAATTCACGAGTCGTGGCGAAGCAGAGGGGCTGACCGTAGTGCGCTGGGCCACCGCCGTGCTGTACAACGGGCTCGGGCGCTACGAGGAGGCGCGGAACGCTGGCGTGCGGGCCGCAGCCGAGTCACACGAGATGTGGTTCGCCAGGTGGGGGCTTGTCGATCTGATCGAGGCGGCCGCCCGCAGCCGGGACGTCAATCTCGCACGGGATGCCCTCGAGCGGCTCGCGCGACACACGTCCGCGGCCGGCACCGATTGGGCTGTGGGCATCGAGGCGCGCTCCCGCGCGTTGGTGAGTGCGGGTGAAGCGGCCGAGGGGCTCTATCGCGAGGCGATCGACGCGCTTGAGCGCGCGGCGGTGCGGGTTGAGCTCGCACGCGCCCGTCTGCTGTACGGCGAATGGCTGCGGCGCGAGCGGCGCCGCATCGACGCGCGTGAGCAGCTGCGCGCGGCGCACGAGATGTTCACCGAGTTCGGGATGGAGGCGTTTGCCGAGCGAGCGCGTGGGGAGCTGTCCGCGACCGGCGAGCGCGCGCGCAAGCGAACCGTCGAGACGCGCGATGACCTGACTCCACAGGAGGCGAACATATCCCGTCTTGTGGCAGCAGGGGCCACGAACAGAGAGATCGCCGGGCAGCTGTTCATCAGCTCGAGCACAGTCAGTTACCACCTCCAAAAGGTGTTCCGCAAGCTCGGGGTCACGTCCCGCACCCAGCTCACTCGTCACATGCTTCAGCGACCGGAACGCAGCGGGATGCCTTAGCGCGGCATCAGCAGCTCCGGAAAGTTGATCGAAAAGCAAACTCCGCATACGCGCAATCCTTCTTTTTCAATATGCCCGAGCTGCTGATCCCGCTCTGCTAGACGCGGATTCGGGAGTGTTGCCTTCACGCGAAAGCAGCAATCTGCAAGCGGACCGCCGGACTCCTGCTGCTCGTGCAATCCGGGAGCCAGACCCGGCTTAGCGGAGATGACTCCTTTCACTCGGAACCGATCGCCTGGCCTGGCAGCGAGCAGCTGCTGCTTCGCCGATACATTCGGATCGCGCAGCGCCTGAGTACCTCGCCCTGCAGAAGGCGCGTGAGCCACTCACGTGCCTACGTTGCGGAGGGCGGCGGACCGCGCCGCGCCTGGGTGAGCTGGTCGCGAGACTAGGAGTTTGCCTGATTCGAGCGATGACGTTCACACCTATCGTCCGCGTGGTGAAACACATCGACTCGATTCGACCTTTGCGTCGCATCGCCCCCACGCGCGAATCAGATTCAGGGCCAGGTTTGGGGGATCCACCCCATACGCGTGGGCAGCGCCGCCTGTGAAGGTCGACCGCAACGGCAGGCTCGTCGGCCTGCCAACAACCAAAGGAGACGAACAGATGCAGTCCAACCTCAAGCCGCACTCGCCTCGACGCGCTCGCCGTCGCTTCACGACGGCGGCGATCGCGCT
>DASZIU010000186.1:0-11025 GCA_035948815.1 Solirubrobacteraceae bacterium
GAATACAAGCGCTTCATCGTCCACCTCGCGGACAAGGTCGCCCACGCTCATAGGGAGAGGGGTCACGGTGACGAAGCCGTGGGCGACACCGAGAAGACGGCGATCGCCGCGATAGTGGAGGCGCTGGGGTAGGTGTAGGCCGGTGGGGAAGATCCGAGTTCAACCGTCTGTCGGGGCGTACTCAAAGACCGCCTGACTGGGGCGTGGACTGTGTGTCGAGTGCACACAGCAGGGTCAACTCGAGGCATATAGTCGCCTCCTGATGATGAGGAGCCACATCACGCGGCGCGGCGGACTCGCACTCCTGGCGCTGATGACGCTGCTGGTACTCAGCAGCATGGCCGGCCAGGCCGCCGGGTATTCGCCCGGCTGCGGCCAGATCCCGATCGTCTACGGGATTCCGCCGTGGGGCTTCCACACCGGTCCCCCGATCGGCGACACGGGCAGCTTCGCCCGCGGCCACGGCCAAATCGATCTGGAAGCGAACACCGTCTCCGGCATCCTGTGTCAAGAAATCCGCTCGCGAATCCACCCGACACGCGCGATCACCATGACTGTCGAACACCACCTTGTCTACCACTCGCACCAAGCGGTGATGTGGGGTTTCCCGGGGAACATCATGAGGATCGTCCTCCGTGTGCGGGCCAGCAGCGATCGGAAATGTAAGGTCGGAACCGTCGGACGCGCGACCCTGTTCGCGAGCTACAACGGCGTCCGCAGCGACAGCGTCCAGTTCTTCTTCCCGGCTGCATGCAGGGATCACGACCACCTCTACCACGGACCTCAGGTCAACAACCAGGTCCCACCGCTGTAGACCCGCGCGTGGGATGACGACTGGGGCGGGCGGCCGAGCCGGGCAAACGCCTGAGCCCGGCCGTCGCAGACGGCGACTCGCCTCTGCGCGAGAGCGGTAGCGCGGTCCGTGATCGTCGCCCTCCCCGCGCGCACCCCAATGGGCTCGCCTCCCAGGGAGGCCTTGTATGGCCCCGCCGGCGCCTAGAGCGACAGCTGTACGGCCGCCTCGCGCAGTGCGAGAGCGTCGCGGCTGGGAGGCACGCCGAACATGCGCCGGTACTCGCGGCTGAACTGCGAGGGGCTGTCGTAGCCGACCGCGAAGCCGACGCCCGTGACGTCCCCGGGCTCGGCGAGGAGTCGCGCGCGTGCCTCGCGGAGGCGGATCTGCTTCTGGTACTGGATCGGCGTCATCGAGGTGACCGCACGGAAGTGGCGGTGGAACGAGGAGACGCTCATCGTCGCGAGCGCGGCGAGCTCCTCGACTCGCAGCGTCTCGTTGTAGTGGCCGCGGATCCAGCGGATCGCGCGGGCCAGGTGCGCGAGCCGGCTGTCGGCCAGCCCGATCTGCCGCACGGTGGCCCCCTGCGGGCCAGTGAGGAGACGCCACAGGACCTCGCGCTCGACGCCGGCCGCCAGCGCGGCCGCGTCCTCGTGCGCATCGAGGAGCGTGAGCAGCCGGCCGATCGCGTCGAGTAGCGCCGGTGACGCGTCGCTGACGGCGATCCCGGCGGGCGCGTCGGCGATGCCAGGGCGGGCGGTGGCGGCCGGCGCCGTCTCGAGCAGCAGCGCGGCGATCCTGTCCGGGCGCAGCTCGAGCACGACGGCGAGGAACGGCTCCTCAGCAGTGGCGTGGGTGATGTGCCCGATCACCGGCAGCTCGACCGACACGACGACGAACTGCCCCGGCCCGTAGGTGAAGGTGCGTCCGTTCAGCTCCGTCTCCTTGACTCCTTGCGCGATGACCGACAGCGTCGGCTCGGTCACGTTCGGCAACGGCTCGGTGATCGTCGGTGAGCAGATGACCGAGACGCCGGGCAGCGTGGTGCGCGTCCGGCCTTCGCCCGCGTGGCGGGTGATCGACTCCCGGAGTCCAGTCAGTGCGGCCACACATCAAGTGAATCACGCGGGCGCACGATCACTGCGGCGATTGGCAGGATCGTGCAAGAGTCGGGCAGCATCGGTCTAACACGTGGCGGGCTCTCGGTGCTGTCATGGAGTCATGACATCTCTCGACTCTTACATCACGCTCGGCCGTTCGGGTCTGCGCGTCAGCCCGCTCACCCTCGGGACGATGACCTTCGGCGAGGACTGGGGCTGGGGCGCGAGCCCCGGGGCCTCCGAGGCAATTCTCGCCGAGTATCTCGACCGCGGCGGCAACGTCATCGACACCGCCAACGTCTACACCAATGGTCATTCCGAGAAGATCATCGGCGAGTTCTTCGCCGCGCGGCCCGGCCTGCGCGAGCGCGTCGTGCTCGCCACCAAGTTCTTCGGCAACCTCCATCCCGGCGACCCCAACGGTGGCGGTGGCGGCCGTAAGGCGCTCATCGCCCAGCTGGAGGAGTCGCTGCGTCGCTTGCAGACCGACTACGTCGATCTCTACTGGCTGCACAATTGGGACCGCCGCGCCCCGATCGAGGAGACGCTGCGCGCGCTCGATGACCTCGTGACCGCGGGCAAGGTCCGCTACGTCGGCCTGTCAGATGTCCCGGCTTGGGTCGCCGCGCAGGCCCAGACGATCGCCCAGTTCCGCGGTTGGGCGCCCGTCACGGCACTGCAGCTCGAGTACTCGCTGCTGGAGCGCACACCCGAGGGCGAGCTGCTGCCGATGGCCGAAGCGCTCGATATCGGCGTCCTACCGTGGAGTCCACTTCGCGGCGGCCAGCTGTCGGGCAAGTACACCCGAAACAACGGCGCGCCCGCGGACAGCCAAAGGAGCAGCTACGCCGAGCCGGCTGAGCGGGATTGGGATGTGATCGAGGCGGTCGCCCGCGTCGCGGCCGAGCTCGATGTCAGCTCGGCCAAGGTCGCGCTCGCCTGGGTACGCAGCCGCCCCGCGGTCACCTCCACCCTCATCGGAGCCCGCACGATCGAACAGCTGCGGTCCAACCTCGGCTCGCTGGAGATCACCCTCGCCCCGGAGCAACTCGCCGCTCTCAACGAGCCGTCGAAGCCGTCCCTCGACTTCCCCGCGGCCATCACCGCCGAGATCACCCCAGTATTCGGCTTCGGCGGGGCGACCGTGGACGGCGTCGAGCTCCCGGTGTGGCCACAGCTGCTCACCAGTTCAGCCCGCTACTGAGTTCGCGGTGGCCGGCGCGGGCAGCTGGGTTCCACCCGTAAGCAGTGGTCTTTGAGGCCGCCGCCGACGCTATCGCTCAGGACGATTGGCGCGTGTCTGGTGCGACGACGGCCAGACGCCGGCTTACGCCACGCGATGCAGCGGTGTTCGCGTCGGACGGAACGATCAAGGAAACCTCGATCAGCCTCGACGTCGGCGCTCGAGATGTCTTGCCCTCGGACGCGAAAGGCTCGCAGGCCAGAGGCGTCAGCGCAGGATCACGCAGCCGGTGGTTGCGTGCGCGATCAAGGATCCGCCGTCGGCGGCGAACACGCGTCCCTCGGCTGTCGCCGTGGTGCGACCGCGGTGGACGACCCGCCCGTCCGCCAGCATGCGCCCACTCTGCACGGTTAGCGGACGTATGTAGCGGACCTGCAGGTCCGAGGTGGTGAAGCCGACACCTGTCTCGAGCGTGCTGTGCACCGCGCACCCCATGCAGCTGTCCAACAGCGTCGCGACGAGGCCCCCGTGGACCGAGCCGAGCGCGTTGTACATCCACTCGGCCGGCTGGGCCGCGAACAACGCCCTGCCGGGCTCCACCTCGAGCAGCTCGGCTTCGAGCGCGCGGGCGAACGGGGGTGGCGGCAGCTGCCCGTCGATGATCGCCTGCAGGTATTCGAGCCCCGACATGCGCAGCGCGCTCCCCTCCGCGGCGGCCGGGTCCTCCCAGCTGAACGCGCGCGTGCGAGGCTGCGCTGCCGCGCTCACGCCGTTGCCTCGGCGGGGGCCGGGCTCGAAAGCGCCGGCGCCGTCCGCGGGCCGAGCGCGGCGAACGCCGCGCCGGCCACGAGGCCGGCCGCGACGGTGATCAGCCATCCGGTGTGAAAGTCCGTCGCGCTCACCGCGTGAGCGCCGAGCACCGCGACGAGGACCGCGACGCCGAGGGCTGAGCCGACCTGCCGGCCCATCGTGAGCACCGCCGCCCCGGTGGCGAACCGCTCGGGTGCCAGCGAGGAGGCTCCTGCGCCGGTCAGCGTCGGGATCACGAGGCCGACGCCGGCTCCGCTGACGATCAGGCCGGGCAGGTAGTGCGAGAAGTAGTGGGGCCCGTTACCGGTCCGGGTTATGTACCAGAGCGATCCACAGGCGAACATCAGGCTGCCGAGCACGCCGGGGATCCGGTAGCCGACTCGGGCTCCCAGCCTGGCGGATGGCACGGTGAGAGCGGTGGCCGCGGCGGGCCCGGGGAAGAGCATGAGGCCCGCGGTGAGAACGCTCTCGTGCCAGACCGTGGTCAGGAAGAGGACGCCCGACAGCAGCATCGCGGCGAAGCCCCCGAAGAAGACCGCCGACGCTCCCAGCGCAAGCCCGAAGCTGCGCACGCGCAGCATCGCCGGGTCGACGATTGGCGCCGGGTGGCGCGCGGATCGCCACCAGATCGCGGGAAGCAGCAACGCGCTGAGCGCGATCAGCGCAATCGTCGCCGGCGAGCTCCATCCCCACGTCTGTCCCTGCACGATCGCGAGCACGAGCGCGCCGATCGCCACCATGAACGCGACGGCCCCTGCCACGTCGGGGCGCGTGGCGTCCCGCTCGCGGCGCTCGGCGAGCGAACGGGCGCCGAAGAACAGGCCGAGGAGGCCCACCGGGATGTTGACCAGGAAGACGAGTCGCCAGTCGGCCTGGACGAGCAGACCGCCGAGCGGAGGACCCGCGGCGGCAGCGATGCCGCCTGTCGCTGCCCAGACGCCGATCCCTGCGTGGCGCTCATGCGGCGCGAACTCCGGCAGCATCAGGCCGAGGGAGGTCGGCAGCATGAGCGCGGCGCCCGCCGCCTGCAGGACGCGCGTGCCGACCAGGAACTCGACGGAGGGAGCGAGCGCACATCCCGCGCTCGCCACCACGAAGATCGCCAACCCGAGCAGGAACGCACGCTTTCGCCCGAACGCGTCGGCCCACCGTCCCGCCGGCACGAGCAGCGCCGCGAACACGATCGCGTAGCCGCTGAGGACCCACGACACCGACCCGAGCGACGCTCCGTGGAAGTGCGTCGCGATCGCCGGGAACGCGATGTTGACGATGAACAGGTCGAGGCTCGCCATGAAGACCCCGGCGCAGACGATCCGCGTTACGACCCACTTGCGTTGCATCACGAAACGCACCGTAGCAGAGTGGGTTGCATCATGCAATCCAATCGGCTACGATGTGGTTGTGCTTCACAACGAGTACACGGATCAGGCGTGCAGCATCGCCGCGGCGCTCGAGGTAGTCGGTGAGCGTTGGTCACTACTGATCGTGCGCGAGATCTTCTTGGGGGTCCGACGCTTCGACGAGATGCAGGCCGACCTCGGAATCGCGCGCAACGTGCTGGATACCCGGCTCAAGCGGCTGATCGAGCAGGGCGTGCTCGAGCGGCGCCGCTATCAGGAGCACCCACCACGCTACGAGTATCTGCTCACCGAGAAGGGCGTCGACCTCTGGCCCACGCTCGTCCAGCTGATGCGGTGGGGGGATGAGCACGCGCCCCGAGCCGGTGGCCCGCCCGTGCTGCTCGAGCACCGCGACTGCGGCGGCCCACTGGACGACCATCGGATCTGCGAGCGCTGCGGCGCGCGCGTGTCGGCGCGCGAGGTGCGCGCGCTGGCGGGGCCGGGCGCGTCGCCGGCGCACCCCCTGCACCGGCGCGCCCGCCGTGAGGCGGAACGCGGGCTCACGGCCTAGCGGCGTCAGCCGACAACGGGTAGCAGCTATCGGCCTGCGCTCACTGCCGCGAATCGTGGAGCTAACGTCCGTCGTCTGGTTGCCCGCGCCGCCCATGATCGTCGAGAACTGGCCGGGTCGCGCTTTCTGTTCTGAGCAGAAGCCCGGAACCGTGGGGTTCGAGACGATCCATCTCTCTAGGCCCTTCTAGGGCTTGTTCGATCCACCTACTGCGAGGGCTGGCACATCCATCGATTGGTAGAAGCCTGCCGCAGCTACCGACGACTGGCTGAACGGTCGGGCCGGGTTTAGGTTCGCTTCAACCGCCACCTACGCAGCTAGGCGACGGCTGCTGAGAACCGACCGCCAGGGTCGCTGCCCCGGCAGCCGGCACTCCGCGGTTTCAGCTTGCTACGGGAGCCGCGCTGCGGCTCTTCGGTTGGCCCTGGCTGCTGGCCTCGGCGTCGTCGACGGCCCATGCGAGCCGCTCGATTACCTGCAGTGACGAGATCCGGTTTTCGAGATGCACCGGGTACACACGCTCTTCAAGCAGGACGACATCTGTCTCATCGTCGGGGGTCACGATGACTCGCGCCATTGTCCTCTCCTCATGTCGGGGTGCCCCTCCCAGGCATTGGCCCTCTACCCATGCGCTCCGGAGCCAAACCCCTGATTACCAGCTGGACACGAGATAGTCAACGGATGTTCGTATATTTCACACGGCCGACGGACGGCGACGTTGTCAGCTCGCCGACAGGATTCGCCGAGCGTCCCGTCCCTCCCGGATGGCGGTGGTCGGAGAGGCCGATGAGGTGCTTCGCTTCCTGCTGTGGCGGCTGCTGGGCCTGCTTGCCGTTCCCGCGGGCGTTCTTCTGGTCGGCTGGTTCCTCGAAGGGGGACCCGGCAGGGTGCTGCGGGGCTCGAGCGCTTCCGACCGACTGCCGGGGAGGGAGCATGGCCTGATCACAAGGCTCGCCGAAGCGCTGAGCGGCGTGTGGGCCTGGCTCTCCCCTCCGGGCAGGATTCCGCTGCTGGCGTTCCTGAGTCTCGCCTGCGCCGGGCTCGCGACGCTCGCGATCCTCCGCTGGCGAGCGCGCCGACGGCGCAGCTATGTCCGGTTGCTCGTCGAGGCCTACCGCACGGACAGCTCGAGCGCGGAGTCGCTCGTCGCGATGTTCGACGCTCTGCAGAAGCGTCTGCTGCGTCGCTGGTGGCGGCGCGTCCTCCATGGGCAGCCATCGGTCGCGCTCGAGGTGCATCACGCGCCGGACGCGCCGGCGCCCGACGGTGGCGCGAACGCGTCGTCGGCCTGGCTGGCCGTGAGCTGTCCGACGGGACTCGAGGCGATGGTGCAGGCCGCACTCCGCACGGCCTATCCGAACTGCCAGCTGCGCGAGTGGACGCAGGCGATCGGGGTGCCGCCGTGCATCTTGCGGCTCAAGAAGCAGACCGGATTCATCAAGCGCGTGAAGGTGCTCGACCGCTTCGAGCACGAGCGGGCCCCCGCCATGAACGGGCTGATGACGGTCATGGCTGCCTGCGAGCAGCCTGCCTTTGTGCAGTTCGCCCTGACGCCGGCGCCGGCCGCATTCGAGCGGGTCGCGAGACACCTTTACCGGCGACGTGAGGCCCACCTCTCGGATGAGCGCCGCGAGCACCTGCGTCCGCGTGACCGCTCGATGCTCGCTGACTCGGAGCTGCGGGGCGGGCTCGATGTCCAGCACAAGGCTCTCTTCTTCGCCGACATCCGCGTCGTCGCACGCGATCGCCGAACATGCGAGCGGATCGCATCGGAGCTGCGGGCCGAGGGTGCCGAGAACCGCCTGGTGGAGCGCGGCACCGCCGTCCGACAGGGACTCCTCGGTCTCTACGGCCGCCGGGTTGAGCGCGGCGAGGGGAATCCGTTCCCCTCGCTCCGTACGGGCGTGTTCGCGGCGACGGAGCTCGCGCCGATGTGGCAGCTGCCCTCGATCGATTACATGACTGTTCCCTTCCGCAGGACGCCGCTGCCCCTCGCGCCCGCTCCGCCTTCGATCTACCGCCCGACCGACGGGCCGGGAACGCTTCGGGACGCCCTCGGGCCCGTGTCGATCCACGTCGAGATGCGCAAACAGAACACGGCCGTGCCAGGTACGGTCGAGCAGGGCAAGTCCAGCTACCTGGTGGCGAGCGTCGCCGAGGATCTCTCCAGGCCCGGGTGCGCGGTGATCCTCCTCGACCCGAAGGGCGACGCCGCTGACGCGGCGCTGAGCATCGTTCCGGCCGACCGGACGTGCACGCTTCTGGACTTCGCCCATCCCACCTGCGGGTTCAATCCGCTGGCAGTCGACGCTCCCGCCGACGTGATCGCCGACTATGCGGTCGGCGCGTTGAAGAACCTCTTCACCGATGCGGACATCCGGGCATCGTCGGACCGCTATCTGCGCAACGCGATCATCGCGGTCCTCGCTCACGACCGCGCGGGCAGCCTTTGGGACGTCGCGCGACTGCTCTCGGTGGGCGAGGAGGGCTACTCCTACAGGCGCACCGTCGGAGCGCGAGTCCGGACGCTGCCGGAGTTCAAGGAGATCGCCGCCTTCTTCACCGCCGAGCTCTCGGCACAGCTCGCCGACGCACGCAGCGCGACGACGGCGAAGCTCGACGCGCCGGTGAACAAGCTTGCACGGCTGCTGAACTCACCATCGATCAAGCGGGTCCTGCTCAACGACTCGCTGCGCGTCGACTTCGACCGCGTGATCGCCGACCGAGAGGTGCTCGTCGTGAAGGGAGCGCTTGGCGCCATGGGGGCCGGCAACACGTCGGTGCTGATGCAGTTGCTCGTCGGCATGCTCGACGCCGCCCTCGCGCGGCAACAGGACCTGGTCGAGGAAGGGCGCCGCGTGGCGGTGGCGCTGAAGGTCGACGAGGCTCCCCTCGTGCTGAACCGGGGATTCGCCGACACGATCGCCCTGAAGCGCTCGGCGGGACTCGAGACGGTGGCCTGCTGGCAGGCCGACGCGCAGTGGACGGACCGCGAGGTCCGCGACCAGCTCGACGCGCTGTTCGCACACCGGGTGTACTTCGCGACCGCTTCGGCGCACGATGCCCGTGAGGCCGTGCCGTTGACCATGGCGGCCTACTCGGACACGGTGCGCCCCGGGATCACCCACCTCTCGGCACTGGGGCACCCCGACGTCCGCCTGCACCTCCCCAAGCATCACGCGATCGCGAGCTGGAGCACTGCCGAAGGACGTCAGGCGCCGTTCCTCGCCCAGACGATCCCGCTCAGGATCGACCAGGACCGGATCGCGTTGCACGCGGCGCGCCAATTCGAGCGCGGCGGACGGCACCTGAGCGATCTCCGCCAGCCGCACTGGGACGATCCCGCGCCTGCTCCGGAGGCCCGGGTCGTGCCGTCGAAGTCGGCGAGGACGCCGGTGCAGGAAGCCAGTTCGGAGCTCACGCCTGAGCCGGCCTCCACGGCGAGCGAGAGCTATCGCGAGCTCGTTGAGCTGGACGCCGCTCACAGCGTGCGCTGGGCGGGCAAGGTCGCATCGCCCACTTCGCTTGAGCCCGACCAGCTAGACGTCGAGATCCTCGCCCTGATCGCCTGCTTCCGCCATCTCCTCACGACCCAGATCCACCGGCGGTTCAACGGCGGGCGGGCGATCACGACGACGCAGCGGCGACTGAAGCGACTTTCGGATGCGGGGCTCGTCGAGCGCTTCCAGTTCCATCGACGCGACGGCGGCGGAGTCCCGATGTGCTACGTGATCACCGCCGAGGGCCGCGAGCACCTCGGGCCTGCCCGCGAGCTCGATGCGCACGGGCAAGGCGCCGGCGCGCCGAGCGCCGCGAGGACGCGGTCGGACAGCGCGAGCCGGCTCAAACAGGCTCGCCGCGATGTTCACATCGCCGGGTGGACGCTCGCGATCGAGCGGGCGGCCTGCGCTCCCGGCGCGAAGCTCCTCGGAGCGGCCGACTCCGTTCTCTCTCCTCCGCTGCACTCCAGCGGCGAGCGTCGGCGGCCGCTCGGTCCAGCGGACCTGCGTCTCTCAGGGGGTCGTGCGCCGCACGACTTCGTTCGCACCGAGCCGGGCGGGAGCCTCGTCGAGGTCGAGCGCTTCGAGACCGTGCGCCCGCAGGCGATCGTCGAGGTGACGCGCGGAGCGCGCGACGACGCCGCGCCGCCGGGCGAGGGCGCCGACACTCCGAACGCGCCCTCGATCGACGTGCTCGTCGAGTTCGACGATCGCCTCCCCGAGGGCGGCTCGGCGGGCAAGCTCGAGCGCTACGACCACTTCCTGAGCGGCTGGTCGGCTCACACGCCGCGTTATGGACGTCGCTTGGAAGCGATCCCCGTGGTCGTGTTCGTGTGCCGCGACAGGGCTCGAGCGCGAGCCTGCGCGAGAAGCGCCGACGCGACGCTGCGCGCATGTCGCGCGTACGCCGGCGACTATCCGTTCGACTGGGAATACCCGGCTCGAGAGCGGATCATGTTCGCATCCGAGCGCGACGCCCACGAGGGCATCCTGCAGGCCTACGGCGTCCCGCGCCTGCCGCCCGCGGTTCGCGTAGCGGCCGCCCGTGGCGACCCGAGAGCAGGCGAGGCAGGCATCGAGCAGCGGCAGATCATCGAGGCGCTGAGCTGATCGACGGTCCGGCGTCGGTGGCAGCGTTTGCGCTGAGCCGTGCAGATGAACACCTACCACCCGGACCAGGCTCATCGTCATGTCGCACGTGCTGGTAGGTGGCGTAGCTCTCAAGCATGATGCCGAGTGCTCGCAGGGCATCCCACATCCGCCTGTCCGTCAGGGTTCGCACCTCCGCTTCGCGCTCGGCCAGGTACATCCCGCTGTAGTGGGGATCGAGGTACCCGGGATGGCAGGAGATCTCGTTCCACCCCTCCCCGACCTCATGGCGAAGGATGCGTTGCAGCACCTCTACGCTCACGTGGCGAAGCTCGGTGATCCCCCACTCCCACTGGCCGTAGAAGCCACCGATGAAGTTCACGCTGCCATCTCCTCGCAGCGGAACACCGAGTGCGGCGGCCAGCTCCGCGAACAGGTCGCGCAAGCGCTCGCCGAGCTGCGTCTGCCTGTGTGAGTCGACATGCGTCGGCGGGCGTCCCATCAGCTCGATGAAGCGGTCGAGCTGTGCGCCCAGCTCGTGCCGCACCGCCGCCTCGTCGCCAGTGTCGACCTCGCGCCCGTGCTCGCCGGCCAGGTCGCCGTGCAGCCCGACCGCGAGGTCCGGGTTCAGGCGGCTCA
>DASZIU010000187.1:0-9973 GCA_035948815.1 Solirubrobacteraceae bacterium
GCCGGATCTGCCCCCCGTAGGCGCTTCAGCTCCAGGTGTTCTCGGATGGCGTCTTCGAGCAATCCCATTGCGCCGCCAAACCATACTGCCCTCGACGAGGCGTGTTCGGTCTACACTTCTCTGTCCGCCCGCGGCTGCGGATACATGCGTGCGGGGCTATAGCTCAGCTGGGAGAGCGCCTGGATCGCACCCAGGAGGTCGGGGGTTCGAGTCCCCCTAGCTCCATCGGTTGATGTCTCAAGAGATGCCGGACAGATGCGCAAGACATCGTGGACACTAGATCGTGTCTGAGTGGCTGGGAGTCGCGACGGCTGGGGTCGAGCGTCAGCGGGCGAGTTCGCTGTCCGCACTCAGCGAGGTGAAACGAGCTGCTTCTCGAGCGCGCTATCCATGAACGCTTCGGTCGCGGCGACGTCGAGGGGACGCGCGAAGAGGAAGCCTTGACCGCTGTCGCAGCGCTCGCTCCTGAGCTTGGAGAGCTGCTGCTGTTGCTCGATGCCCTCGGCAAGGGTCTCGATCGAAAGCGCCTTGCCGAGCTGTACGAGTGTATGAACCAGCGTCTCGCCCTCCGCGTTGCCACTCAATCGGGCGATGAACGAGCGGTCGATCTTCAGGGCATCGACCGGGAAGCGCTGCAGGTGGGCGAGCGAGGAGTAGCCGGTGCCGAAGTCATCGATCGCGATACGAACACCCAGCTCCTTGATCGCGGCGAGCCGGCGCGAAGTCTCCTCGACGTTGCGCATGAGGGTGGTCTCGGTGATCTCGATTGTCAGCGCTTCTGGCTCCATGCGGCTCGCCGTGAGGGCTTGTTCTATGTCGGCCATCAGCTGGTCGCTGTCGAGTTGGCGTGCCGAGACGTTGACGGCCATGCCGATCGGATACCCGCCCCTGCGCCACGCTGCGCCTTGTGAGCAGGCTTGCTGCAGGACCCACTTGCCGATCTCCGTGATGAGCCCGGTCTCCTCGGCGAGGGGAATGAACTCGTCGGGCGGCAACATCCCGCGTGTCGGGTGATTCCAGCGGATCAATGCCTCGACGCCTGTGGTGCTCATGTCACTGAGCGCCAGGGTCGGTTGGTAGACGAGGACAAACTCGTCGCGAAGAAGGGCATCGCGTAGGTCCATCTCGAGCTCGGCGCGTCGCTGGATCGTGTCCTGCATGCCGATCTCGAACACGGCGTAGCGGTTCTTTCCGTCCCACTTGGCGCGGTACATCGCAATGTCAGCCTCGCGCAGCAACTCCGGTGCTGTGCTTCGGTCGGCGAGTGCGATCCCGATGCTGGCACCAACCGTGAAGCGGGTCCCCTCGCCCGGACCGAGCTTGAATGACGGCTTGAGGGCCTCGAGCAGCCGCTCGGCGATCATCTCGGGGCCGGCCTCGGGGGTGAGCTCCTCGCAGATCACGACGAACTCGTCGCCCCCAAGGCGCCCCAGCGCATCCGAAGCACGCAGGACACCGTCGAGTCTCGCGGCGACCGCTTGCAGGAGCTGATCGCCGGCCTCGTGCCCGAGGGTGTCGTTGACCGACTTGAAGTTGTCGATATCGACGAACAGGGCGGCGACCTGGCCGTGCGTGCGGGTGCCCCGCGCCAGCATCTGCTCCAGGCGATCGCGGATGAGCGTCCTGTTCGGCAGTCCCGTCAGCGCGTCGTGGGTCGCCATGAACGACAGCTCCTCCTCGCGCCTCGTGAGCTCGGCATCGGTTCGCTGACGCTCGGTGTCAAAGGACTTGGACATCTTCACGAGGCTGAACTCGAGGCTCAGCTGAAGAATCGTTTCAGCTTGCGAGAGCGCCTCACGCGAGGTGTCAAGCTCCTTGGCACTGTCCTTGAGCACATGGACCACTGAGTCACGCCACCACACGCAGCGTTTCATCAGCTGGTTCAGCGACGCGGCGCGATGCGCTGCCAGCTCGCCATAGATGACCCACGTTTCCCTACCGGCTTCGATTGCCACCTCGGACCCCTCGCCGGCGATCCACCGGGCTACGGCCATCGTCGAGCTCTTGTTGATGCGTTCGAAGCGGTCCTTGACCATCGGATCGACATCGTCGGCGCGCCCGTGACCTCGGGCTTCGGTGAGTTCGAGCACGTCGCCGGCGCGCGCCTTCAGCGCCTCACCCAGCGGACGTACGTCCTCCCTGAGCTCGGCGATCGGCGCGGGGGGCGACGGCGGCGCCGGTGCTCCGACGGTTTGAGCGCCTGAGGATGGCGGGTTAGTGGCCATCGATACTTCGTCGGCAAACCGCGCTTATTGCTTGAATTTCGGCCTCAATCGGCGACTACACGGCTTTCATGCGGAGACGCCGCAACAGCTCGGGCCCGAAAGGCGCAGTCTCGTCGGCGGGCTGCCTAGAGATTGCTAGCGGTGATGGGTCCGAGCAACTCCCTGATCATGCGGTCTGATCGGCAGCCTGGGCCGATCGCTGTAGCCACTGGAACCGCCTAGGCTCGCTGTGCGGCGTGGGTCCCGTCTGGGTCGCGTGCAGGTCGGCGCAGCACCTCGGTGAAGGCCGCGACGATCGCTGGGTCGAACTGCGTCCCGGCGCATCTGGTCAACTCCGCTATCGCGTCCTGAGGTGTCATCGCCAGTCGGTATGGCCGATCAGAGGTCATGGCGTCGAATGCGTCGCAGACCGCGACGATCCTCGCCCCGAGCGGGATCGCGTCGCCCTTGAGACCGTCGGGGTAACCGCTGCCGTCGTAGTTCTCGTGAGTTGCCCTGATCAGGCTCGCCGCCTCGGCGAGAGCAGGTGCGGCGCGGACGATGCGCTCGCCGACGACCGTGTGGCGACAGACGAAGCTCCACTCCTGCTCGTCGAGGGCTCCGGGCTTCGTCAGGATCGCCTCCGGGATCGCGATCTTTCCGATGTCGTGGAGCTGTGCGGCGAACCGTGTGTGCTCGATCGCGTGCGCGGGAAGATCGAGGTCGGACGCGAGGGCCTCCGCGAGCACCGCAACCGCATCGACGTGTGTCTCGAGGTCCGGTCGCAGCTCCGCGAGGGCCTGCAGCAGCACGTCCCGGCTCTGCGCGCTCGACGACGGCCTCGATGCCTGCTTGTTCGTGTACATCCGCAGGTCGGCGGCCCGCAGAGCCGCTTCGGGGCTAGCGGCCTCCGAGGGGATGCAGACGCCGCCGTAGGCCGCCGTCACCGTGAACCCCTCGCCGCGGTCGCACAGTGCGGCTGCCGAGACGGCTTCGGCCTTGGGGCGGCCACTCGGAGTGACCGACCAGATCACACAGAACTCGTCTCCGCCGAGTCTGTACACCTCTCCCTGGTCCCCGACCGCCGTCTGTAGACGCGTGCCGAGGCGCTGCAGCAGCGAGTCACCCGCGTGATGGCCGAAGGTGTCGTTGTAGTCCTTGAAGCCGTCCAGGTCGAGAAGCACGAGCACCGTCGGGTCTCGGGACTCGCTGGCGCTCGCAAGATCAGCCATCAGCCGGCGTCGGTTTTTCAGCCCCGTGAGGCTGTCGGTCGTCGAGGCGAGCTCGAGCTGGCGGTGCGCGTCTCGCATTCGTGCGCGCACGTCCTCGTTCAAGCGCCAGGCCGCCAACGCGGCCACGCCTGCAGCTGCCACGAAGGCAGCATGGATCGCCGCCCACTTCCACGGATCGGCCCACTCCTCCGGCCGGTCGAAGACGGCGTGCGGTTCGAGCGTCCCGAGGACCCCATGGTGGATCAGGACAAAGGCGACGGCGAGCAAGAACGGCATCCAGTCCTCGTACAGCGTCAGGACGATGATCACGACGAAGAAGTAGAAGTGCATCTCGATCAGGCCGCCGGAGGCGTGGACGAGGAGAGCGGCGGCGCTCAGTAGCCCAAGCGACGCGCAGGCCGACCTGAGCTTCGGAGAGAGCCGCCTCGCTCCCGCCAGTGCGGCCAGCACGCCAAGCCCGAGGCCACCCTCGATTGAGTGCACCGAGCTCACGTGGCCGTTGAGCAGGCTGTAGATCGGGACGGCGACCACGTTCGCCCAGAGCAGGGCCACGATTCCCGTATGGCGTCGACGCCACTCCTCGATTGGCAGCGAACCGCCCCGTGGCAGGTGCGCGCGGAGGCGAGCCAGCACCGAGTCCGGGTGGTTCGCCTCGGCGGGGTGGGATGCCGGGTGGGGCATACACACCAATCGGCACCGGCACCCTTGAGCTTTAAGAACTCAGGGGGCTTACAACGAGCCACCCAACGCGCGCGGCCGGGCCGTTCAGCCCGCGTGCGCGCCCAGGCCGTATAACACCGTGAAGAGCAACATCGCGACGATCACCGGAGCCAGGCGCTTGACGAGCTGACGCGCGAACGCTCGCCCGGGCCAGGCCGCGAGCGCGAGCGCCGCGATCAGAGTGACGAGCTCGTCGGCCGTCTCGACCAGGTCGGCAACGCCCACCGCCTCGGGCCTCCAGGGCGGCGAGCCGAGCGGCGATCCGACCGTGCGCGAGAGGATCCACACGACGATCACGCTTGCCGTCAGCCACGACCCCCAGATCAGCACGATGCGCGTCGGGCTGCGCATCAGCAGTCCCGCCCAGGTGAACTGCGCCGCCGCAACGACAGCGAATGCGACCGTGTAGGCGGGCAGCTCGGCGAAGTGGTCGACGCCCGCTCCCACGTGTATGAGCCCGCTCGCGGCGACGAGCGCGGCGAGCAGCAGTCCCACGGTCTCGCGGTCGGAGTACGGGACGGCGTCCCGGGTGGCCGGTCGCCGCGCCCGCCCGGCGCGCGCCGACGGGGAGGAGATCAGGCGCATGTCTCGTCATCGACACGGCGCGGCGCGCGCTTGAAGACCCGAGCCGCGCGCCGCGCCTAAGCGAGCACCAAGCGCATCCGCTCACCCCATCTCGCCGCCGAGGGCAGGCTGTGCCACGATCGTCGCCGCCTGCGAGCGCCCGCGTCCTGGCATCAGCAGCGCCGCCAAGGCGCCGATCACCGAGAAGCCCACCGCGACCCACAGAGCCTGTGTGAAGCCGTCGATGAACGTGCGGGGTGACGTGTAGACGCCGTGGCGAGCGAAGACGCTGGCGAGGACGGCAACGCCGAGCACTCCGCCGAACTCCCGCAGCGCGCTGTTCGCGCCCGACGCGACGCCCGCGTCCTTCAGGGGGACGGAGCCCATGATCGCGTTGGCTACGGTGGGGAAGCAGAACGACGTCCCGGTGCCGGCGATCACCAAGGCGACCCCGATCTGGGCGTAGCTGACGCCGGGGGCGGCGATCAGCGCCACCCACGCCAGCCCGCTCGCCTGCAGTGCGAGCCCGAGCGCCATGAACGGGCGGTTGCCGTAGCGATCCGCGAGCGCGCCCGCCAGTGGCGCGATGAACATCGGCGGCATCGACCACGGAAGCAGCCGGAGCCCCGCGCCGAGCGGGGAGTACCCGAGAGCCGTCTGGAAGAACTGCGACATCAGGAACAGGGCCCCGAAGAGCCCGGCGTACATGAACACGCTGACCGCGTTCGCGCTCGCGAACGTCCGTTGGCGGAACAGGGCGAGCGGCAGCATCGGGTTGCTCGTACGCCGCTCCCACGCGAGGAACGAGGCAATGAACGTCGCTCCCGCAGCCAGCGCCGCGAGCACCTCGCCGCTGCCCCAGCCGACGGCACTCGCGCGAACCAGGCCCCACGTCAGCCCGAGCGCGCCCGCTCCGGCGAGCAGCAGGCCGGCGACGTCGAGCTGCGGCCGCGGACCGAAGCTCTCGGTGAGCCGGCGGGCCGCCAGCGGTATCAGGGCGATGCCGATGGGCACGTTCAGCCAGAAGATCCAATGCCAGCTGATCCCGCCGACCACCGCGCCGCCCACGACCGGCCCGATAGCGACGCCGAGGCCCGTGATCCCACCCCAGAGCCCGATCGCGGCACCCCGCTTCTCGACCGGGAACGCCTCGCTGATCAGCGTCAGCGTCAGTGGGAAGACGATCGCAGCGCCGATCCCCTGCAGGGCGCGCGCCGCCACGAGCGCTCCGACGTCCGGCGACGCCGCCGCTGCGGCGGAGGCGGCGGTGAAGAGCGACAGCCCGACCACGTACATGCGCCGGCGCCCGAAGCGATCACCGAGTGCGGCGCCGGTCAGGATGAAGCACGCGAACGCGAGGTTGTAGGCGTTCACGGTCCACTCGAGGTTCGACAGGCTCGAGTGGAGGTCGATGCGCAGCGCCGGCAGCGAGGTGGTGACGACGAGCGTGTCCAACGCTGTCATGAACACCCCAAGCGAGGCGAGGACGATGGTCCAGGCCTTGTGCGGCACACCGCCACTGCGAGGGTCCGGTTGCGGTGAGGCGACGCTGCTGCTCATGGCTCCTCCAAAAGGTCGGTTTCGCCGCCCACACGGCGGCTTCACCTATCCGTCGCCGCACCGACCTCGATTTGGACACTCACGTCGAACCGTGTCCCCGGGGCCCGCGTGGGAAGTGCTGACGCGCGGCTCAGGCGGCGTGCAGGGCGGCCAGGCGGCGCTCGAGCTCGAGGCGCTCGACCGCGTTGGTGCTGAGCGCGATCGCGTGCTCGTAGGCACGCGCCGCGCGATCGGACTCGCCGGCGCGCCTCAGCAGCTCTGCGTGCGCGGCGTGCAGCGGCTGGTAGCGCTCGAGCGCGGGATCGCCGAGCAGCGGCTCGAGCAGCTCGAGACCTGCCTCGGGGCCGGCCGCGAACCCGACGGCGGCGGCGCGGTTGAGCTCGACGACGGGTGAGGGGTTGAGCTTGACGAGCGCGCCATAGAGCTCGGCTATCTGCGACCAGTCGGTACCCGCGGCGCCGGAGCTCTGGACGTGCAGGGCCGTGATCGCGGCCTGAAGCTGATACTCGCCCGGTCGCCTGAGGCGGACCGAGCGCTCGAGCGCTCGAAGCCCCTCGCGCAGGCGCGTCTCGTCCCACAGCGTGCGGTCCTGCTCCTCAAGCGCCACGTAGCGTCCGTCCGCGTCGACGCGCGCCTCGCGACGCGCGTCGTGGAGCAGCATCAGCGCGAACAGGCCCCACACCTCGGGCTCGTCTGGCATCAGCTGCGAGAGCAGCAGCCCGAGCCGGAGGGCCTCGTCACAGAGCGGGCCGCGCACCAGACGCTCGCCTTCGCTGGCCGCATAGCCCTCGTTGAAGATCAGGTAGACGACGCGCAGCACCCCGAGGAGGCGGTCGGGCAGCTCCTCGTCGGGTGGCACCCGGTAGGGAATGCGAGCGTCGGCGATCTTGCGCTTGGCGCGCACGATCCGCTTGCCCATCGTGGGCTCGGCGACGAGAAACGCGCGCGCGATCTCGCCGGTGGTCAGGCCTCCGAGGACCCGCAGCGTGAGCGCAACGCGAGCCGGAAGCTCGAGTGCCGGATGACAGCAGGTGAAGATCAGGCGAAGCCGGTCGTCGCCGATTGCGCCGTCTTCGCTCATCGCCGTGTGCTCCTGGGCGTCGAGGCGCAGCAGACCCGCCAACCGCTCGGCACGGTCGGACAGCGACCGGTTGCGGCGGAGACGATCGATTGCGCGACGGCGAGCGGCGACCGTGATCCATGCGCCCGGGTTTGCCGGAACTCCGTCGCGGGGCCAGGCGGTGATTGCAGACGTGAACGCGTCCTGCACCGCGTCCTCTGCGAGCTGGATATCGCCGACATGGCGGATCAGGGTCGCAAGCACCGCCGCGCGCTCCTCACGGAAGGCCACCGCGACCGCGGCGGCGGCTCGGTCATCCTCCGCCGGCCGCCGCTCGCCGCTTGCGCTCATGCCTGACCGGCTGCCGCCTCGGCGCGCGCCTGGAGCTCGCTCATGTCCATGACCGGGCGCACCTCGACAGACCCGTAGCGCGCGAGCGGCACACGCGCCGCGAGCTTCAGTGCCTCGTCGAGATCGCGGCAATCCACGAGGTAGTAGCCGCCCAGGATCTCCTTCGTGACGGCGAACGGGCCGTCCGTCATCTCAACGTCGCCGTTGCGCACCCGCACCGTCGTCGCGCTGGGCACGTCGTGCAGCCGGCCGCTCGAGACGAGCAGCCCCGCGTCCCGCAGGCTCTCGTTCAGCTCCCTCCAGACGGGCAACTGCGCCTCGCGCTCGGCCAGCTCGGCCTCGTCAGCCTCCGGGGCATACAGCAACAACATGTACTGGGACATCACGTTCTCCTTGGTCGCTCTTTGCCGCGCGACACGCGGCCTCTACCAGTACGACGCGGCCACCGATTCGATTTGGACATCCTCAGCGTACGAGCTGAGCCGCGCGGCCGGGCGGAGCCCCGATCGTGCCGGCCGCGCACCCGGACATGGATCTGCTGGAGCGCGTCCTATGCGCGGGAGGCGCTGGCCTGGCCGTCGGCGTGGTCCGCGCGGTGCAGGAACCGCTTCAGGCCATTGCGCTTCGCCCACAGTTTCGCTTCGAACGCGTCGAGCTGGCGGCGCCGGGCACGCGTCAGGCTCAACTGCTCTTCGACGTGGCCGAGCGCATCGCCCACGAGCTCTGCGCGACGCTCCGCGTCCTCGCTCTGCTCCAGGCGCTCACACACGCCTTCGAGCGCCTGCTCGGCCTCGACCATGCCGCGCGCGGTCTCGGCCGGCAGGCCGATCAGCTCCCTGACTCGGAGCGCCGCGAGCAGCTCGCGCACATCGTCCTCGTCATAGCCGGCCGCCGCGCTCGCGCTCGTCTCGCTCCCGGGCGCCAACAGGCCGAGCTCCTCGTAGCAGCGGATGGTGTTCTCGTTGACGCCGACGCGCGAGGCCAGCTCGCGGATCCCAAACGGCCGGCTCTCGACGGTGCTCATGACAGCGCCTCCGCCGGTTCGCGGTCGTGCTCGACCGGCTTCGTCTCGGACGGGTCGGCATGCACGATCAGCACCGGCACGTGACTGTGATGGAGCACGTAGTGGCTCACGCTGCCCAGCAGCGCCGAGCGCACTGCTCCGCGCCCACGTGAGCCCATCACGACCAGATCGTGGTCCCCCTCCTTGATCTGCCGCAGGATCGCGGGGCGAGCGGGATCGTGACTGAGAACATGGGTCACCGAGACCTCGTCGGGCACGCGCTCGAGCGCCTCGTGCAGGAGCGCGGCGGTCTCGGCCTCTGCCTGCGCGGCGACCTGCGCTGCGACCACGCCCCCGCCTCCGGTGTAGGCGAGAGCCGGCGGCAGGACCACGGCGCTCAGGAGGGTCAGCCGCGCGCGCTCGCTCGCGGCCAGATCGATCGCCTGCGTAAGGGCTTGCTCGGCGTCGGCGGAGCCGTCAACGGCGACCAGGATGTTGCGAAACATGGCGCGCCTCCTTCGAGATACGGAGCAGAAGTGGTGTTGACAGGTATATCAGAGACTATATAGTTCCACAATATGTCAACGCAACCCGAGCTGCTCGACGCCACGGTCGAGGAGCAGATCGACTTCGTCGCAGGTCACCTGCTCGCGCGCGCGAGCCTGCTCGTTCGCCTGCTCGTCAGGCAGGTGCGTGCCAGCGACTTCTCGCGGACCGAGGGCGAAGTGCTGGCCACGCTGAGCGCCGGCCCGCGGCGGATAACCGAGCTCGCCGAGCTCGAGGGTCTCGCGCAGCCGACGATGACGCTCCTGATCCAGCGGCTCGAGCTGAGGGGCTGGGTAAAGCGGACCCGCACGCCGCACGACGGCCGCGTCGTGATCGCCTCCTTGACGGACGCCGGGCAGCAGGCGGTGGACGGGTTTCGTGACCGGTTCCAAGAGGCACTGCGCACCGATCTCGAGCTGATCTCGAGCGAGCAGCTGCGGGCGCTCCTGGACGCCACCGAGGCGCTCGGCCGGTTCTCCGAGAAGCTGCAGGAGCGCGGCAGGTGAGCGAGGCGTTCGGCCTACGGCGATGCCCCGACTTCGCTCGCCGGCGAGCGCCTCGGCTCTGAGCCGGCGTTTCGGCGACCGAGCAGCTCCTCGAAGGCGTTGGCCGCGGCGACCGCGCCCCCGGCCCGGGCAAAGCCCTCTGCCACGCGCCGAGCTCCGGCGCGCATCTCGGTCGCCTCGCGGATCTTGCTGCGCAGCCGCTCGCGTGTGAGGCGCTTCACCGGCAG
>DASZIU010000188.1:0-22194 GCA_035948815.1 Solirubrobacteraceae bacterium
GATCAGTGAGGACTTGCCCACGTTTGGATAGCCGACGACGGCGACCTTCATGAAGCCAGTATGACCGGGCTCGAGCCTGTTCACCGACCAACGGTCGGCCGCAATGCCGCAGCGCCGGCATCGCCTGGCGCCCTCGCACGAGGCGGCGCCGCGAGCCGCGTTCGAGGAGGGTTTGGCGAAACTCGCTTGCCGGTTGGCGTCGAAGCGCAGGGTCGCGCTCGCAGCCTGATTGGCTTATGTGGTCAGCGATGCCGGGGGTTCGCCTGGGTTTCCCTGCTCGTGCCAAAACTTGGCAACCGCCGCCATAAACGCCTTCTGTTCTGGCTTGACTGGACTCCCGTTCCCTCCGATTTCGCAGACGGACCTGACTAGCGAGGCGGTGGATTCGGAGGAGTGCACTCGCCCGCCAGCGAGCTGGACGGCCCTCACGAGTTCCTTGGCGACTGCTTCGGTCTTGGCCGTACTCGCGTTGACTTCCTTGCAAGTGATGTTCCTCGCCGAGACACCGCTGCTCCCACCGCAACCCGAAGCGGCCAGCAGCAGCACCGACGCTCCCAAGACCACCAAGCCACGCCATCCCCCCATCGGGCAGCAGCATATAGGGCACGCCGAAGAACAAACAGATCGTCGCCACATGCTCCAGCTTGATGGTTCGCCAATCGTTTCGCCAAGCCCTCCTAGTGCCTTGCTGCGAGCTTGCGCTTGAACAGCGCGACCACTTCGTCGGTCACCTGTGAGCTGCTCGGGGCGACCTTGGCCCCAGTGACCGCCTGGCCTTCCTGGGCGCAGTACGCGATGGCGCCGACCAAGCCCGGTTTTGTTTCTTTGATTGCGCCGAAGATCCAACCCGTGCCGGCTTTGTTCTTGAAGCTCAGAGTGACGACCGGGAATCCTTCGTTGAAGAATCCGCCGCTGATCACCTTTTCGCCCGGAGCGCAGGAGGCGAGACTCGCGGCGACGTAGGCTTTCAGTTCTTCGTTGAATACGTAACTGACTTCGGGACCTTCCACGGTCCTGAGCGAGCTCAACGCACCGGCGCCGCCCGCTTCTCCTTTGGGTCCTGGCGGCCCCGCCGGGCCCGACGGCCCAGAATGCCCCGCCGGACCGGATGGACCAGATGGACCCTGCGGCCCGCTCGCGCCGGGCGTGCCTTGAGCTCCGGCGTTGCCCTTGAGCTGCCTGAGGACGCTTGGCTTTATCTGGCTTGTGCTCGTGATCAGGAAATGATGTGCAGCGAAGGCGGTGCCACCGAGCGCGAAGAACAGCGCGATGACCGCGACCATGCTGCCTGCTGACGGTCTGCGTAGCCGCATCCCTTAACCCCCCTTGGTTCGTGATAAGGCCGACCCTCCTGGTTGGCCAACCCTAGGGATAGTACAGCTAAATGGACTTTCGGCAATGTGGAATCGGATCTGAGGCCGTCTTCAGCCTGAGCCGACGGCGGCGACCTTCATGAAGCGACTGTGGCGTCACACTCCGCGAGCGAAGTGGTGCGCGTGGATTGCCAGGCCGTGGTTGTGGTAGAGCCGGTGCGCGTCGAATCGCTCGAGGCCGGTGCCCGAGTCGAGATGCAGCTGCCCGCAGCCGAGCCGTCGGGCCTCGGCGAGCACCCAGTCCAGGAGCGCGCCTGCATGCCCCTGACGGCGTGCCTCTGGGGCGGTCGAGAGATCGTCGAGGTAGAGGTGGTGGCCCCACGCGAGGCTCTGCCCGAGGCGAAACCCGGCGACCGCCGCAGCTGACTCGTGGCCGGCAACGAACGCGCCGACGAGTCGGTAGCCGGCGGGCCGGAGGACCCCGTCGACGTGCTCGACGAACTCGCGCTCCTCGGCGTATCGGGTCCGCAGCTCTCGCATCGCGGGGTGGGCCAACCCCGTCTCCCCCGCCTTGATCTCTCGGATCTCGACCGGATTCGCCTTCACTCCGGGCCTCGCTGCTCGAGCTTGCTCGCCGCGCTCGCGAGCGCGGCGATGCGCTCCACGGCCTCCGCGACACTCAAGCCGGTCGTGTCGAGCACGACGGCGCCCTCGGCGGGCCGCAGCGGGCTGTGCTCGCGCGTGCTGTCCCGCTGATCGCGCAGCGCCTGCTCGGCGAGGACGATCCGCGGATCGGCCCCCAGCTCGGCGGCGCGCCTTCGCGCCCGCTCCTCGGGCTCGGCGGTGAGGAAGACCTTCAGCTCGGCCTCGGGCGCCACGACCGTGCCGACGTCCCGTCCCTCGGCCACCCAGTCGCCCCGAGAGAGGAGCTCGCGCTGCTTGGCGACGAGCGCCTCGCGCACGCCGGGGTCCGCGGCGACCCGCGAGGCCGCCTCCGATACCTCGGGGCTTCGGATCGCGTCGGTCACGTCGCGGGCGTCGCAGATCACCCGCGGGGCCTCGGACGCGCTCGCCGCGCGGATCTCGAAGTTCGCCTGGCGCGCAAGCTCGGTGGGTGGGGTCGCGGGGCGCTCGAGCGCGAGCAGCGCGACGCAGCGATACATGGCCCCGCTGTCCAGATAGGCGAATCCGAGACGTCGTGAGAGGGCACGGGCGACGGTCGACTTGCCGGCACCGGCCGGCCCGTCGATCGCTATGAGCACAGCGCTGCCAGGTCTTCGACGAAGCTCGGGTAGGAGACCGCGGCGACCTCCATGCCGAGAACCTCGACTCCCTCGCTGGAGGCCAGGCCGGCGACGGCGCCCATCATCGCCAGACGGTGGTCGCCGCGCGCGTCGAGCGTGCCGCCTCGAAGGCCTCCGTTGCCCTGCACGGCGAAGCCGTCCGGCGTGGCCTCGATCTCGGCGCCGAGGCCGCGCAGCCCCTCGACCACGCCTGCGATGCGGTCGGACTCCTTGACGCGCAGCTCCTGCGCGCCGCGCACAACGGTCTCGCCCTCGGCGAAGCAGCCGAGCAGCGCGACGAGCGGCAGCTCGTCGATCGCGAACGGAACCTCTTCGGGCTCGACGGCGGTTCCCTCGAGCGCGCCGTGGGCGACGTCGAGGTCGCTGAGCGGCTCCTGGGAGGTCAGCTCGCCGGTCTCCTCCTCGAGATCGCCGAGCACGATCCCCTTCATGCGCCGGACGATGCGCAGGAAGCCGCAGCGCGTCCAGTTGACGCCGACGTCGCGGATCAGCAGACGCGATCCCGCCACGAGCACCCCCGCGGCGACCAGGAACGCCGCCGAGCTCGCGTCGCCGGGCACGGTGACGCTGTCCAGCAAGAGCTCATCGGCGTTGACGACGGTCACGTGACGGCCGTGCCGGTGGATCGAGACGCCCGCCTGCAGCAGCATGCGCTCCGTGTGGTCCCTGCTGCGCCCGGGCTCACCGACGGTGGTCGCCCCGTCCGCCGCCAGCGCGGCGAGCAGGATGCAGCTCTTCACCTGCGCGCTCGCGACGTCGAGCTCGTAGGAGATCGCGCGCAGGCGTGCTCCGCCGATCACGAGCGGCGGCAGGCTCATGTCCCTCGCCTCGACGTCCGCTCCCATCTGGCGAAGCGGCTCGGCGATCCTGTCAACGGGGCGCCGCCGGATCGACTCGTCACCGTCGAGCGTGAACCGGCGCCCCTCCTGGGCGGCGAGCCACCCGGGCAGGATCCGCATGAGCGTGCCGGCATTGCCGACGTCGATCGCCCCCTCCGGCTCGTGCGCCTCCCGCAGGCCCGTCCCACGTATCACGAGCTCATCGCCGCGCACCTCGACGAGTGCACCGAGTGCCTGCACCGCCTCGAGGGTCGAGGTCGTATCGGCCGCTTGCAGGTAGTGCTCGACGCGAACGGGCTCGGATGCCATCGCGCCGAGCAGCGCCGCGCGGTGGGAGATCGACTTGTCGGCGGGCGCACGCAGCTCGCCGGAGAGTCCGCCTGCAGGCTCGAAGCGCATCTACTGGACCCTAGTATGCCCGCGGACCACTCAGGCCAGCGCGACCGGGAAGCCCAGCTCCGCGATCAGCTCGACCGCACGGCGCGAGTGCTCCTCGCCGGCGATCCAGAGCGCCACCACGCCCTGCCGGTCGTCCTCGGAGGGGGAGAGCGCCATGTCGACGATGTTCACTCCGGCCCGCCCGAGCGCCAGCGCGATCTCCGCGATCACCCCCGGCCGGTTCGGCACCGATGCGCGGAGCTCGTGCACCGGGCCGCCGGCCACACCTGCGCCCAGCAGCGCCTCGCGCCCCGCGCGAGCGTCGTCGTTCCAGGCTCTCACGGCCGGGGCGTCGGCGTCGGCCAGCGCGCCTCGCACGCGCTGCAGGCGCCCGCTCAGCTCATCGATCGCCGCGATCAGGGCATCGCTGTTGGAGAGGTAGATGTCGGTCCAGATCTCGCTGTTGGCGCCTGCCACGCGCGTCGCGTCGCGAAAGCTCGGCCCCACGGCCGGCAGGCGGGGCGATCCGCCGTCGTCGAGCAGATCCGAGGCCTGGCGGGCGAGCACGTTGGCGAGCACGTGCGGCAGGTGCGACACGCACGCCATCAGGCGGTCGTGCGTGTCGGCGTCGATCGCCGTCGGCTGCGCTCCGAAGCTCGTGAGCAGGCGATGGAGGCGCTCGTAGAGGACGCCGGCGGTCTCCGGAGCGGGGGTCAGGTACCAGGTGGCCCCGTCGAAGAGGTCCTCGCGCGCGTGCTCGACGCCGGCGGTCTCGGCGCCGGCGAGAGGATGGCCGCCGACGAAGCGACGATCGGCATCGGCCAGCACCGCGAGGGGGCGCTTCGTCGAGCCCACGTCTGTGACCACGCAGTCGGGCCCGGCGTCCCGCAGCGCCGCGGTGACCGTCTCCTGGAGCGCGGCGACCGGCGTGGCCACGAACACGATCTCGGCCGCCGAGACCGCCTCCTGCAGCGCCGCGGCCCGGCGGTCGATCGCCCCGAGCTCGAGCGCTCTCGCCCCGGCCTGCTGGTCGAGGTCGAACCCGATCACCTCCGCGCCACCTCGCCCCCGGGCCGCCAGGCCGATCGAGCCGCCGATCAGCCCGAGGCCGATGACCGCGACCTTCACCCGACCGTGCTTAGCGCCTTGCCGGCGAACTCGGCGGTGCGCTGCACGGCCGCGGCGAACTCCTCGAAGCCGCTGGCCAACAGCGCCTGCGGTCCGTCGCAGACGGCCTCGTCGGGGTGCGGGTGAACCTCGACGATGATGCCGTCGGCGCCGCACGCCGCAGCCGCGAGCGAGAGCGGCAGCACCAGGTCGCGCCGCCCCGCCGCGTGGCTCGGGTCGACGATCACCGGCAGATGCGAGAGCTCCTTGAGGATCGGCACCGCCATCAGGTCGAGCGTGACGCGGCGGTGGTCGGTCTCGAACGTCCGGATCCCGCGCTCACAGAGCATCACGCTCGGGTTGCCCTCCTTCAGCACGTACTCGGCGGCCATCAACAGCTCGTCGAGCGTCGAGGAGAGCCCTCGCTTGAGCAGCACGGGGCGTCCCGAGCGCCCGATCTCCGTCAGCAGCGGGAAGTTGGCCATGTTGCGCGCGCCGACCTGGATCACGTCGGCCACCTCGAGCACGTCATCGAGATCGCGCAGGTCCATCAGCTCGGTGACGATCGGAAGGCCCGTCTCGGCCTTCGCCTCGGCGAGCAGCCTGAGTCCCTCGACGCCGAGGCCTTGGAAGGCATACGGCGAGGTCCGCGGCTTGTACGCACCGCCGCGCATCATCGCGACGCCCGCGTCGCGCACGACGCGCGCCGTCTCGAGCGTCTGCTCGCGTGATTCCACCGTGCAGGGTCCGGCGATCAGCGCGAAGTGCTCGCCGCCGACCTTGCGGCCCTCGATGTCGAGCACCGTCCGCTCCCCATGGGTTATCTGTGCCGAAGCGAGCTTGTAGGGCTTGAGGATCGGCATCACACGGTCGACTCCCGGCTGGCCTTCGAGCCCGAGGGTTTCGAGGCTGACGTCCTGCTCCACGTCGCCGATCGCCCCGATCACCGTGAGACGGGCGCCCTTGATCGGGTGCGCGATCGCTCCGGCGCTCTCGATCTTCTCGATGACCGCGTTCACCTCCCCCTCGGTCGCGGTCTCCTTCATAACGATCATCATCGGTTCATCCTTTCACTGACGCCTGGAAATTGTTGATTCCTCCGATGCCGCAACCGGGCGTGCGGCCGGTCGCTCGTGAGGGTGGGCGCGAGGCCCGCGCGAATGGCGCTCGGTCCGTAGGGACCCACTGCGACCGTCAGGGCCCGCTCACGAACGGGCCAGGTCGGAGCGCCTAGCTAAATCGCCAGGCGTAGGCGTAGCAATACGACCAACCAGCAGGCGCGATGGTGAGAACAGCGGATGCGGTAGCCGTTGCGTTCATGGCCGTTCTCGGGTTGTAGCAGAGAATCACCGTTTGGTCGAGGGCTGAGCGAGAACGCGCTGGGCGCGCGCTCAGGTCCTGACCGCGGGCTGCATGACCTCGGCGAGCGCCTCCAGGAACCGCTCGTTCTCCTCGGGCAGCCCGTAGGTGACGCGAAGCGCGGGGGTCCCCGAGCCGAGCGCGGCACCGCTTCGAACGAGGACGCCGCGCTCCTGAAGTCCTCGCATGACCTCCTCCTCGTCACGGTCCCCCAGGCGCACCCAGCAGAAGTTGGCCTGCGAGTCGGCGACCTGCAGGCCGAGCTCGCGCAGGCGATCGCCGACCGATGTCCGCTCGGCCACGGTCCGGGCGACGCGTTCCTCGACCTCGTCCTGGTGCTCGAGCGCCTCGAGCGCCGCGGCCTGGGCGAGGGCGTTGCAGAAGAACGGCTGGCGCACCTGGTCGAGCGCCTGCGGCAGCGCGTCCGAGCCGCAGAGCGCGTAGCCCACGCGCAGACCGCAGAGGCCGTGGACCTTGGAGAACGTGCGCAGCAGGGCGAGGTTCGGGTGGCGGTCGAGCAGCTCGATCGACGCGTCCGGGTCCTGGAGCAGGTTGAACTCGCAGTAGGCCTCGTCGACGATCACGCAGACCTGCGGGGGCACTTCGGCGAGGAAGTCGGCGATCGCGTCGAGCGGGACCGCGGTGCTGGTGGGGTTGTTCGGGTTGCAGACGAGCACGAGGCGCGTCGCGACGGTGATCTCCGCGAGCATCGCCCCCAGGTCGTGGCGCCCCTGAGCGTCCAGCGCCACGGTGACCGCCGTCGCTCCCGAGGCGGCGCTCAGGTGGGGGTAGACCGAGAACGACGGCCACGCGTAGACCAGCTCGGCGCCCGGCTCGAGCAGCGCCTCACCCGCGGCGAGCAGGATGTCGCACGAGCCGTTGCCGATCGCGATCCGCGAGGCGGGGACGCCGTAGCGCTCGCTGAGACGCGTTCGCAGCAGCGAGTTGGACGGGTCGGGATACCGATTCAGCTCGGGCAGGGCGCGCGCGATCGCCGCGCGAACCTCGAGCAGCGGCGGGAACGGCGACTCGTTGCTCGCCAGCCTCACGAGCGGCGCATCGTGCGCGTAGCCGCCCGCCGCCGGGTACACGGGGATGCGCCGGATCCGCTCTGAGAACTCGATCGCCATGCGCCTATTGTGCCGAAGGCGGCCGCGGCGCCGCCGAGTCGGCGCCGGCGCGACGCGCGAGCGACCGCGTCGCGGGCCCGCACGCCGCTATGCCGCAGCCTTGGAGACCAGCACGACGAAGGACAGTCTCGCGCGTCCGGAGCTTGCCGTGACCCGCCAGCAGCCCTGCGCCGGGAAGATCACTCCGCTCGCCCAGAAGTGCGGGGCGCCGGTGAGGCCGGGGCTGATGTGCGCGCGGGCGAGGCCGCCCGGCGGCTGGAGGCTCGTACCCGTGATGCTCAGGTCGCTGCCCGCGCGCCGGCTGCCCCACCAGGGGAACTTGATGCGCATCGAGCCGTCGGGCAGGACGAACGGCCGCGTCGCGACGATCTTGCCGTCGGGCGGTAGCGCGGTCCAGAGGACGCCGTTGCCATGGAATTCAGGGCTCGGGTGCTCGCTCGGCGGCGTGCTCCCGTTGGGGATCGTCACCGGACAGGTCGCAATCAGGGCCGTATTCGGCGAGGCCGTCGGGGCAGCGACCCCGGCCCGGTCGCTCGAGGAGCCGCCGCACGCCGCCAGGGACGCACAGAACAGGGTCAGCGTCGGGGCGACTCGACGCCCGCTCATGGTTGCGGACGGTACTCCATGCCCCCTCTACCGAGCGCCTCGACGCCCCCCCCTACGGAGCGCCATGCCCTCTCTACTGCGCGGCCTCCAGGTCCTCGCGCAGCGCCTTCGCGTCGCCGACGTAGACGTGCACCGGCTCGTGGCCCTCGTCGGCGTAGTAGTGGATCAGCACGCGGATCACGCGCGGCAGCGATCGCGGGACCGGGATCTCGCGAGCGCACAGCAGGGGCACGTTCTGAAAGCCGATCGCACGCGCGGCGACCGCCGGAAACTCGGCGTTGAGGTCGTTCGTGGCCGTGAAGATGCAGCTGACGACCTTCTCCGGCGCCAGCGAGTTGCGCTCCATGATCGCGTGCATCAGCTCGGTCGTGGCGTCGAGTATGTCCTGGGCGTCGTTGCGCTCGACGCTGATCGCGCCCCTCAGGGCGAACAGTCGCTGCATCGTCGCGATTCTGTCAGAGCGCGCGCAGCCGCTCGATCTCCGCCTGTGACAGGCGCCGGTGGGAGCCCGGCGCGAGGTTCCCCAGGCGCAGCGGCCCGAAGGCGATCCGCCGCAGCTCGAGCACGGGGTGCCCGACGGCCTCGCACATGCGGCGAACCTGACGGTTGCGCCCTTCGTGAATCGTGACCTCGATGAGGTTCCCCTGCAGGCGGCGCACGAGCGCCGGCGCGGTCCGCGAGCCGTCGAGCTCCACGCCGCGCCTGATCCGCTGCAGTGCCTGCTCGCGCACGGCTCCGCCGCCGAGCCTCGCGCGGTAGGTCCTGGGGACTTCGAAGGAGGGATGCGTGAGCCGGTTGGCCAGCTCGCCGTCGTTGGTCAGCAGGATCAGGCCGCTCGTGTCCGCGTCGAGCCGTCCCACGGGATACAGCCGACGTCCCGCGTCGGGGATCAGATCGACGACGGTCGGGCGCCCGTGCGTGTCGCGCGCCGTGGAGAGGACTCCCTCGGGCTTGTTGACCGCGTAGACGACCCGCGACTCGGCGCCCTGCAGCTGCTGGCCGTCGACGCTCACGCGCTGCTCCCCCGAGACGTCGCGGGCGGGATCGGCCACGGTGCGCCCGTCGATCTGCACGCGCCCTTCCGCGATCAGCTTCTCGGCGGCGCGCCTGGAGGCGACGCCCGCGTGGGCGAGGTACTTGGCTAGACGCATCGGGCGATCTCCGGGAAGGAGGCCATCTGCTGCAACCATTACAGGCGGCCGGAGGCAGGCGGCGCCGGCACCACCGCGATGGACCTTCAAATGCTCGAGCAGACACTCGCCGACAGGGGCGAGCCGGCGTTTCGCGCCCGCCAGATCTGGCGCTGGGCGGCCGCGGGCGCGGCGGGCTACGAGGAGATGACCGACCTCCCGGCTCCGCTGCGCGACGCGCTCGCGCGCGAGCTGCCCTTCTCGAGCCTCACGCTGGAGCGCGAGGCGCGCTCGAGCGACGGGACCGTCAAGGCGCTCTTCCGCACGGGCGATGACCGGCCGCTCGAGGCGGTGCTGATGCGCTACCAGGACGGGCGCCGCTCGATCTGCGTCTCCTCCCAGTCGGGCTGCCCCCTGACCTGCACGTTCTGTGCGACCGGCAGGATGAGCTTCGCGCGCAACCTGACGGCCTCGGAGATCGTCGAGCAGGCGCTCCACTTCAAGCGTCTGGAGCAGGCGGCGGCGCCCCCGCGCCGCAGAGCCGACGCCGACGCCGGCGCCCCGCCTGAGGGCTCGCGAGGCGCTCTGACCAACTGCGTGTTCATGGGCATGGGCGAGCCGATGCTGAACCTCGAGAACGTCCTCGCGGCGTGCGAGCGGCTCCCCGACCTGGGGATCACCCACCGCCGCACGACGATCTCGACGGTCGGCTGGGTACCGGGGATCGAACGTCTCGCCGAACAGGAGATGCCGCTGCGCCTGGCGCTCTCGCTGCACGCGGCCGACGAAGCGCTCCGCTCGGAGCTGATGGCGGTCAACGACCGCTACCCGCTGAGCGAGGTGATCGAGGCCTGCCGCTCCTTCCACGCACGCAAGCGCAGGCGCGTGTTCATCGAGTACGTGATGCTCGCCGGCGTCAACGACCGCTACGAGCAGGCGCTCGCGCTGGCGCGGCTGCTCTCGGGCCCGCGCGAGGGCGAGCCGCCGATCTTCAAGGTCAACCTGATCCCCTACAACCCGACAGACTCGCCATACCGCGGCTCCACGCGCGAGTCGATCGCCGCCTTCCGCGCGGCGCTGCTCGGCCAGGGCATCCCGGCGACCGTGCGACTCACGCGGGGACGCGACATCGACGCCGCCTGCGGGCAGCTGGCCGCGACGAGCTAGCCCGAGCTAGCCCTCCGGCCCGCCCCCGGCCCGCGCCTCGCCGGCGCGCAACAGGCGCTCGCGAAGCTCGGCCTGCTCCTGCGGCGTGGGGTCCCAGCGGGCGACGTCGGGCAGCTCCTCCAGCGAGCGCAGGCCGAACAGCTTCAGGAAGCTCGTGCTCGTGCGATAGAGCACGGCCCCGAACTGCGAGTGGCCGGCCTCTTCGATCAGGCCGCGCTCGAGCAGCGTGGCCGTCGCAGAGTCGGCGCTCACGCCTCGAATCCTTGCGATCTCGGGCCGCGATATCGGCTGCAGGTAGGCGACGATCGCGAGCGTCTCGGCCTGTGCGGGCGTGAGCGTCGACAGGCGCGCGCGGCTGAGCAGCCGCCGCGCGGCGTCCTCGGCCGCCGGGTCGCTCGCGAACGTCCACCCGCCGCCGAGCTCACGCAGCGTGATCCCGCGCCGGCCCGCCGCGTATTCCTCGGCGAGCAGCGCGAGCGCGGTCAGCACGGCGCCTTCGCCGGCCTCGGTCGCGTCGGCCAGCTCGGCCGGCGTCACCGGGTCCGCCGAGAGGAACAGCAGCGCCTCGATCGTGCGCGCGAGCGACGGCGCCTGTGCGTCCTCGGATCGCTCCGCGCCGGGCGAGCCGATCGCCGCTTCTCGCTCGCCCGGAGCGTCCATCTCCTCGCGAGCCGCGTTCATCCCGCGATCACCCGTGCGCGCACAAGCGCGGTCGCGGGCGCGGAGGCCCGCGAGCGGATCGCGATCTCGCCGAAGCTCTGCTCCTGGGACCAGTCGGCCTCGCCGCGTTTGTAGAGCTCGAGCAGCGCGAAGAGGGTCACGGCCACGGTGACCCTGTCGGCGCCGCGCACCGCCTCGTCGAAGGTGAAGCCTCCGCGCCTGAGCAGGCCGCGGAGGTGCTCGAGGCGCTCGCCGAGCGAGACGCGCGCAACGGCGATGTGGCGGACGCTGATCTCCGGCGGATGCAGGAGCAGCCGCCCGATCGCCTCACCGAGCACCCCCGGGTGCTGCGAGCCGGCCTCGGGCTCGACGATCGTCCGGCGCAGGTGCGGGGGCGGAGCGGCTTCGCGGAAGCGGACGCCGCGCTGGCCCTCGAGCAGCTCGAGGAGATGCCCCGAGGCGGCGCGGTAGCGCCGCGCGTCGAGCATCCGGGCGAGCAGCTCCTCGGCGGCCTGCTCGGGCTCGATGTCGAGCAGCTCCTGCTCCTCGCCCGTCAGCATCAGACGCGACTTCAGCTCGAGCAGCGCGGCGACGAGCACGATGAACTCGGTCGCCGTTTCGAGGTCGAGCTCTCCCTTGCCCTCGAGGTGATCGAGGTAGGCGAGCACCACTTCGGCGAGCTGCAGCTCGAGCAGGTCGACCTCTTCGCGCAGCACCAGCGTGAGCAGCAGGTCGAAGGGACCGCTGAACACGTCGAGGTCGAGCTCGAGCGCGGCGAGGCTCACCCGACCACCGTACCGAGCGGGCCCGACGTGGGAGCGCCGCCGGCGCTCCGCGGCCTGCCGAGGCCCATCCGCGCGCGAACATCGGCGAGCGTCGCCTCGGCGATCGCGCTCGCCCGCCGGGCGCCGCCCTCCAGGACCGACTCCAGACGCTGCTCGTCGCCGCGGATCTCGATGTAGCGCTCGCGCACCGGCTGCAGGTAGGCGCTCACCGCCTCGGCGACGGCGGCCTTGAAGGCGCCGTAGCCGGCGTCCGCGTACTCCTCCTGCACCTGCTCGGGGGAGACCTCGCGAACGGCCGCGAGGATCTCGATCAGGTTGCTCACACCCGGCTTCTCGGCGGCCCGGCGGATCTCGCTCCCCGAATCGGTGACGGCGCTCTTGAACTTCTTCTCGATCGCCGCCGGCTCGTCGAGCACGTAGACGGTGCCCTGCTCGCTCGCGCCCGTGGTCGACATCTTCCGCGTCGGATCCTGGAGGTCCATGATCCGCGCCCCGACCGCCGGGATCCGGTGCTCGGGGACGACGAGGACCTCCTCGCCCCCGCCGTAGCGCGCGTTGAACCGGCGCGCGACGTCGCGCATCAGCTCGAGGTGCTCGCGCTGGTCCTCGCCGACGGGCACCTCCTGGGCGCGGTAGGCGAGCACGTCGGCCGCCTGCAGCACCGGGTAGAGCAGCAGGCCCGCCGAGACGAGCTCGCGCTGGGCGCGCTCCTTGTCACGGAACTGGTGCATGCGCTGCAGGCGGCCGAGCTCCGTGACGCTGGAGAGCAGCCACGTCAGCTCGGTGTGCTCGTGGACGTCGCTCTGGCGGAAGACGATGCAGCGATCGGGGTCGAGCCCCGCCGCCAGCAGGATCGCCGCCGTGTCGTACAGCCGCTCGCGCAGCTCCGCGGGGTCGTACTCGACCGTGATCGCGTGCAGGTCGACGATGCAGAAGATCGCCTCGCCGCGCTCCTGAGCCTCCACGTACTGGGAGATCGCACCGATGTAGTTGCCCAGATGCTTGCGTCCCGTCGGCTGGATGCCCGAGAAGATGCGCACGGCTAGAGAGCCTGGCGGATCACCGGACGCTTGGCCGCCGCGACCTCGTCCAGCCTGCGCACCGGCGTGGTGTAGGGGGCGTTGCGGGCGATCTCGGGATCCTCGGCGGCCTCTTTGAGGATCTCGGCGATCGCCTCCGCGAAGGCGTCGAGCGTCTCCTTGGTCTCGGTCTCCGTCGGCTCGACCATCAGCGCCTCGTCGACGAGCAGCGGGAAGTAGACCGTCGGCGGGTGGAAGCCGTAGTCGAGCAGGCGCTTGGCGAGGTCCAGCGTCTTGATCTGAAGCTCGCGCTTCATCGGGCCGCCGGAGAGGACGAACTCGTGCATGCAGAGCTTGCCGTAGGCGACGGGGAGGTACTCCGCGACGTCTTTCTCGGACAGGCGCGCGAGCAGGTAGTTGGCGTTCAGCACCGCCGTCTCGGAGGCGTCCTTCAGGCCGTCGGCGCCGAGCGAGCGGATATAGGCGTACGCGCGCACGAAGCAGCCGTAGTTGCCCTGGAAGCCGCGCAGGCGGCCGATCGACTTCTCGGTTCCGTGGTCGAGGTCGAACAGCGCGTGGCCGGCCTCGCCGTTGGTGCGCTGCTCGCGGCGGGCGACCGTGGGACGCGGGAGGTACGGCGCGATCCGCTCGGAGACCGCGATCGGACCCGAGCCGGGACCTCCGCCCCCGTGGGGCTGGGTGAAGGACTTGTGCAGGTTGAAATGCACGATGTCGAAGCCCATGTCCCCGGGCCGGGAGAGGCCCATCACGGCGTTGAGGTTGGCGCCGTCGTAGTAGAGCGTGGCGCCCACGCCGTGGACTATCTCGGCGATCTCGGCGATGTTCGGATCGAACAGGCCGAGCGTGTTGGGGTTCGTGAGCATCAGGCAGGCGACGTCGCGGTCGGCCTTCGCGCGCAGGTCGTCGAGGTCGATGCCGCCGTCCGCGTTGGTGGCGAGCTTGACGACCTCCAGGCCGGCCATCGTGACGGTCGCCGGGTTGGTGCCGTGCGAGGTGTCGGGCGTGAGCACCTTGTGGCGCGTCTCGCCGCGATCCTCGTGGTAGGCGCGGGTCAGAAGGACGCCGGCGAGCTCACCGTGGGAGCCGGCGGAGGGCTGCAGGGAGACGTGGGGCAGTCCGGAGATCTCGGCCAGCGCCTCCTGGAGGTTCCACATCAGCTCGAGCGCTCCCTGTGCGCGCTCGGGGTCCTGCAGGGGGTGTAGGCGGGAGTGTCCGGAGATCGCGGCGACGCGCTCGTGCAGCCGGGGGTTGTGCTTCATCGTGCAGGAGCCGAGCGGGTAGAAGCCCGAGTCCAGGTCGAAGTTGCGCTTGGAGATGCCGACGTAGTGGCGAACGATCTCGGGCTCGGAGACCTCCGGCAGCCGTGGCGGCTCGGCGCGGCGGAAGCGATCGGGCAGGAGCTCGCTCACGTCCACCTCCGGCACGTCGAGCGCGGGCGCGACGAACGCCCGCCGGCCGGGCGCGCCCTTCTCGAAGATCGTCCTCGCCGCGTCGCGCTGGAGCGGCGTCGCGCCGCGCGCTCCGTCCGGCCGACCGCCTGCGCCGCCGGAGGGATGGCGGCCCGCGATGCCCGGGTCCGAGTGCAGGCGGTTCTCGCCGACGGCACTCATGCCGGCACCGCCTCGTCGGCGACCGACTGGTCGCGCTCGGCCGCGACCGCTTCTCCCAGCACCGCCGCCAGCCGATCGATGTCGGCGCGGGAGCGGCGCTCGGTGATCGCCACGAGAAGTCCTCCGCGGTCCTCGGCGCGGCCGGTGAGCGCCTCCAGGTCGACCCCGGCGTTGACGCCCTGCTGCGCGCAGCGCCGGCGCACCGCGGCGACGTTCGCGTCCAGGCGCACCGCGAACTCGCGGATCACGGGCTCGTCGTGCAGCTTGCTCACCCCGTCGAGCGCGGCGAGCGTCTCGCGGGCGTAGTGGGTGCGGGCGAGCAGCAGCTCTCCGAGCTCGACGATCCCGCGGCGGCCGAGCCAGGCGAGGTAGACGACGCCGCCGAGCGCGTTGAGCGCCTGGGAGGTGCAGATGTTCGAGGTCGCCTTGTCGCGGCGGATGTGCTGCTCGCGGGTCTGCAGCGTGAGCACGAAGCCGCGCCGGCCGTCGACGTCGAGCGTTTCGCCGGCGATGCGACCGGGTATGCGGCGCAGGTACTCCTCGCGGGCGGCGAAGAACCCGAACGAGGGGCCGCCGAAGTCAAGGCGGTTGCCGAGCGGCTGGCCCTCCCCCACGGCGACGTCGACGCCGCATTCCCCGGGCGAGGCGAGGATTCCGAGCGCGATCGGATCGGCCTGGCAGATGACAACGGGTGCGCCCGAGCCCGCCGCGCCGGCCTGCTTGGCGGCCGCGCTGAGCGCCTGCGCGTCCTCGACGGCGCCGTAGAAGTTCGGCTGGGCGAAGATCGCGGCGCTCGTCGGCGAGGACCCGTTCGCCTCGGCATCGATCGCCTGCGCCCAGGCGTGAGGGTCCGTGACGCGCGTTCCGGCGGCGAGCGGGACCTCGACGACCTCCATGCCGTAGCCGTGGGCGGTCGTCCGCAACGTCTCGATCGAGTGCGGATGAAGGCCGGCGCTGACGACAATCCGCCCGAGGCCGTTGTGGAGCTTCGCGAGGTACCCGGCGGCGGCGACGGCGGACGGTCCCTCGTAGACCGATGCGTTGGACACCGGCAGCCCCGTGAGCTCCGATATCGCGGTCTGGTACTCGAACATCACCTGGAGGCCGCCCTGGGAGATCTCGGGCTGATAGGGCGTGTACGGCGTCAGGAACTCCGAGCGCTCCATCAGCATGTCGATCAGCGCCGGCACGTAGTGGTCGTACATGCCGGCTCCGAGAAAGCTCAGCTCGTCCTCCACGCTCGTGTTGCGCGCCGCGAGCGCGCGCAGGTGCTCGTAGACCTCCTGCTCGGGAAGGCCGTCAGGCAGGTTCAGCCGGCGGCCGAGGCGGACCGCCTCGGGGATCTGCCGGTCGAATATCTCCTGCACCGATCCGACGCCGATCGCGCTCAGCATCGCGTCGAGATCCGCGTCTGTGGTGGCGGTGTAGCGACTCAAGTACCAGTCAATCTAGCCGGACAGGCTCGCCCTGTAGGAGCGCGCGTCCATCAGGCCGTCCTTCTCGGAGGGATCGGTCAGGCGGACCTTGACCAGCCACCCCTCGCCGTATGGGTCCTCGTTGATCATCGCGGGGTTCTCGGCGAGCGCCTCGTTGACCTCGATGATCTCGCCGGAGAGCGGCGCGACGACGTCGGAGACGGCCTTCACGGACTCGACCTCGGCGTACGGCGCGTCCTTGGCGATCGTCGTGCCCGTGGTGGGCGGCTCGAAGAACACGACCTCCCCGAGCGCGTCCTGCGCATACCACGTGATCCCCAGCGTGGCGGTGTCCGGGCTGCCCGGATCGATGCGCGCCCAGTCGTGCTCCGGGTGGAACAGCAGGTCATCGGGGTAGCTGGCCTCGGCCATCACGAGCCCTTTCCATAGAGCGGCTTCTGCTTGACAACGGCGGGCCGCATCTTGCCACGAACGTCGATCTGCAGGCGGGTGCCGACGGCGGAGCGCTCGACCGGCACGTAGGCCATCCCGATGCCGACCTCCAGGCACGGCGAGAGCGTGCCGCTCGTCACCTCGCCTCCGCCCTGCACGCGGTTTCCGGGTCGCGCGATCCCCGGGCCGTCGATCATGAACGGCACGAGCACCTCCGCGGGCCCGGCCGCGCGGACGGCCGCCACCGCGTCTGAGCCGATGAAGCCGGTGTCCTCCTTGCAGCACCAGCCGAGCCCCGCTTCGATCGGGCCGCGCTCGACGGAGAGGTCGTTGCCGTAGAGGTGAAAGCAGGCCTCCAGCCGCAGCGTGTCACGCGCCGCGAGCCCCGCGGGCGCGGCCCCGCGGCGCACGACGCCGTCCCACAGGGTCGGTGCGTCCTCGGGACGGCAGAGAATCTCGACGCCGTCCTCGCCGGTGTAGCCGGTCCCGCAGACCAGCGTCTCTGCGCCGCCGAGCCTGCGCATGCCGGCGGTCATGCGCGCAGGCAGCGGCGAGCCGGAGATCGCCTGCACGATTTCCCGCGCGCGCGGCCCCTGCACCGCGAGCATCGCGTAGTCGTCGATCGTGTCGCTCACCGACACGCCCGCCACAGCCTCCGCGTGCGAGCGGAACCAGTCGAGGTCGCTCTCGTGGTTCGCCGCGTTCGTGACCGTCAGGTAGCGGTTGGTGTCGATCCGGTAGGTGAAGAGGTCGTCGAGGACGCCGCCGTCCTCGCGGCACATGACGCTGTACTGAGCTCCGCCGAGCCCGATCTTGGCGACGTCGTTGGAGAGCAGCCTCTGCAGCAGCTCGAGCGCCCCGGGCCCGCTCGTCTCGATCTCTCCCATGTGCGAGACGTCGAACACGCCGCAGGCCCGGCGTACCGCGACGTGCTCCTCGCGCAGGGCGGGTGGGCCTCCGTAGTAGACGGGCATCTCCCAGCCGGCGAAGTCGACGAGCTTCGCCCCCGCGGCCCTGTGTCGCTCGAACAGCGGCGTGCGTCTCAGGGCAGGTGGCGCGGAGGACATGGCCGCAGGCTAGCGGGAGACTGGCCACTGCCGGAATCAACGCCGGCCCTTCGGCGCATCAAGCTCCAGATCGCGACAGATCTTTCGCGCGAGTCGAAAGTCGATCTCGCGATGGCGGGGCACCACCGAGCGTGCCCCGTTCGGGCCGACCCAGCGGGTGTGGTTGGCGCCCTCGTCCAAGAGACGGCAGCCCTGAGCGCTCAGGTACCGCTCGAGATCGCGGCGCTTCACGCAGCGATCGTCAGATGGAGTGCCTCTCGCTCACGTTGGTCGTCGGCTGATCTCGGCTCGGGCGAGAGCATCAGTCGCAGCGCATCGATGACGTTCGCGCGAGCCTCCTCACGAGTCCGGCCCTGACTATGGACACCGGCCACCTCGGGGATCGAAGCGATGATCCAACCGTCCTCTCCAGGCTCGTAGACGATGGTGAGGTTGAGTTGCTCAGGCACAAGGGACAACATACCTCCAGACCGACCGCCAGCGTGAGATTGGGACATGCGCAGGCAGCTGCGCCAGATCTCAGTGGCGCGAAGCGCCATCGGTCCGCTGGGCTATCTGAGGAACGGCGGTACGTCGATGTCGTCGTCGGAGATCTCGAGCGACGAGCGCTGACGGTCGGAGATCCGGGGACCGCGATCGGGGCCCTGGCTGCGGGCGTCCCGTCGCGCGGAGCGCCCGGGGCGATGGTCGAAGCCGGTGCCGATCACGGTCACGCGCACGTCCTCGCCCATGCTCTCGTCGATCACGGCGCCGAAGATGATGTTCGCGTTGGGGTCGGCCGCGGCCTGGATTATCTCGGCCGCCTCGTTGACCTCGAACAGCCCCAGGTCTTTGCCACCCGTGATGTTCAGGAGGATCCCGGTCGCGCCGTCGACCGACTCTTCCAGCAGCGGCGAGGAGATCGCCGCCCTGGCGGCTTCGCCACAGCGGTTCTCGCCGCCGGCCGTGCCGATGCCCATAAGCGCCGAGCCGGCGTCCTGCATGATCGTGCGCACGTCGGCGAAGTCGAGGTTGATCAGCCCGGGGATCGTGATCAGGTCGGTGATCCCCTGGACGCCCTGGCGCAGCACGTTGTCGGCCTCGCGGAAGGCGTCGAGCATCGAGGTGCGTCGCTCTACGACGGCGAGCAGCTTCTCGTTGGGGATCACGATCAGCGTGTCGACGACCTCGCGCAGGCGCTCGATGCCCTCGGTGGCCTGGCGCGCGCGCTGGGTCCCCTCGAAGTCGAAGGGACGGGTGACGACGCCGACGGTCAGCGCCCCAATCTCGTTCTTTGCGATCTCCGCGATCACGGGGGCCGCGCCGGTCCCGGTGCCGCCGCCCTCGCCGGCCGTGATGAAGACCATGTCCGCGCCCTTGAGCGACTCCTTGATGTCGTCGCGCGACTCGGAGGCGGCGGCCAGGCCGATGTCCGGGTCGGCGCCGGCGCCCAGCCCCTTCGTGGACTCGTGGCCGATGTTCAGCTTGATGTCGGCGTCGGACATGCCGAGCGCCTGGGCGTCGGTGTTGGCGGAGATGAACTCGACCCCCCGCAGGCCGGCGTCGACCATGCGGCTGACGGCGTTCGTGCCGCCCCCTCCGACGCCGACGACCTTGATCACGGCCAGATAGCTGCCGCTGCTCTCCATGGGTTTGTGTCCGAAGCCTTCAGTAGGAATTAAGGGTTCGCAGCATACTGCGTCGCGCCACCCGGCGGATGTGCACGTTATGCAGGGAACTTCGCCCTGTCAACGAGCGAGTGGAGTCTCGCAAGATGCGTTGCAAAACGCCGGAGTCTCCACCACTGCCTGAGCTTTGGCAGGCGGCTGCGGTCAACCTCAAGTAGAGGTTCAGTGTCCTTTCGTCGTGGATTCCCCGCCGCTCTGGGCCGCTTCGCCGGCGGGCGCAGCTTTGGTTTCCGGCGTCTTCGCGCCGGCGGATTCGCCCTGGGTGGACCCGTTCTGCGGTTCGCCGGCCGGGCTGGTCGAGGGTTCCGGCGGGGTCGCCGCTTCCGCCGGGTTCGACGCCGATTCGCTTCCCTTCGGTCCCGCCAGGTGGGCCGCGATCGCGGCGATCGTTTCTTCCGAGCCGCCGGCCGCGACGGGAGCTCCAGCTTCGCCTGTCCCCGACGGGGAGGCGCTGGCGGCCGCCGGCGGGGTGCCCGAGGGGAACCCGGCGGCTGGGCGCTCGGGCACGCGCACGTCCACATAGGAGGCGCCGGTCGCGCTGGAATCGGAGAGCACGCGGGCCAGCGAGAGCCACTTCGCGTGTGGGCGCGTGGCGTCGCCGAAGTAGGCGAGGAGTCCGTTGCGCATCGCGACCGTCAGCCCGTTCGGTCCGGTGAGCACACGGGCGATCGCCTTCGCGAAGGGGCCCGGCGCCGCCCCGATGACCGTCAGCGCTTCCAGCAGCGCGCCTTCGCCGACGCGCGCGCCGGCCACGGGGGCCGCGGTGCCGGTGACCGTCGGAAGCCTGCTCGAGAGCAGCGCCGGCCCGAGGACGACGCCATCCGCGGCGACGGCGGTGCGGGCGCCACCTGCGAGCAACGTGGCGACCGGCGGCTGCTCGACGACGTGGACGTTGAGCCCGTGCGGGAAGCTCGCGGAGGCACGGACTTCACGCACGATCGCGAAGGGCGCCACCGCGGCCCGCAGGGCCCGTGTGTTGACGTCCAGCGTGCTCATGTGCCGCGCGGCCCCGCTCAGCGCCGCTTCGATCGCGGGCGCTTCGGGTCCGGTGGCGCCGCTCACGCGGACCCTCTGCACGGACACGAGCGAGGAGTGGCGCAGCCACGACCAGCCGCCGATCAGGAGCGGCAGCGCAACCAGCGACGCGAGTAGCCCCAGGCGCAGGCGGCGGTGGCGCCAGAGAACCCGCAGCCAGCGGCGCGCGAGGCCGAGTGCGGGCGAAGGGTGGCCATCGTGCGCCGAGCGCCGCCCGCGCGAGGCGCCGCCACGTGAGCGCGACCGCGGCACGACGGGCCCCGAGGCGCCGGGGCGTGGGCGCGACCGCGGCAGGCCGGGCGCCGAGACGCCGGCGGCCGCGAGCGGACGACCGAGAAGGGCGAGCGTGGCGCGAGCGAGGCTGGGGCGGACTCTCGGCGGCCTGCCGGCGCGAGGGCGATCCATCGTGCATCTTCTTCGACCTTGCCGCGAGATCCCCTACGTCCAGGGAAAGCGAACCTCGCCGAGCGTCTGGACCTCGGGCTCCAGCTGCACGCCGAAGCGCTCGAGGACGCGGCTGCGCCCCTCGGCCATCAGCGCGAGGATGTCGGCTGTTGTGGCCGTGCCAGTGTTCTCGATGAAGTTCGCGTGCTTGGGCGCGAAGCGCGCGCCTCCCACGGCAAGCCCGTTGCAGCCGGCCTCGGCCAGCAGCAGTCCGGCGCTGCGCCCGGCGGCGGCGGGGTCGTCGGGGTTCTTGAACGTCGAGCCGAACGTCTTGATCCCCTGCGGCTGGGCCTCGTGTCGCAGCGCGCGCATCTCGGCGAGCCTCGCCTTGACGCTCGCCACCTCATCGGGCGCGAGCACGAGCCGCGCGGACGCGACTATCTCGCCCTCGGCGAGGTTCGAGCGCCGGTAGGCGAGCCCCAGCTCGGAGGGGCGCCGGCGCTGCACCCCGGCGGCGCTCACGACCTGCACCCAGTCGAGCACGCGCTCGAGCTCGCCGCCGTAGGCGTTGGCGTTCATCCGCACCGCCCCGCCCACGGTTCCGGGGATGTTCACGCCGAACTCGATCCCGGAGAGGCCCGCCCGGGCGGCGCTCGCGGCGACGGCCGGCAGACGCGCGCCGCCGCCGCACACGATCGCCGGCGACTGAACCGTGATCTCGGCGAGCTCGCGGTCGAGCTTGACGACCAGGCCGCGGACTCCCGCATCGGCGACGAGCAGGTTGGATCCGGACCCGACGACGCTGATGGCGCTTTCGCGCCCTGCCGCCCAGGCGAGCAGCTCGGCCAGCTCGGCCTCGCTGCCGGCTCGGGCGAAGAGCTCCGCGGGGCCACCGGTCCGCACGGTCGTCAGGCGCGACAGCGGATACTGGTGCTGCAGGCGGCTCGGCCCGCCAGCGGCGCTCATCCGCTCACCAGCCGCCGGCCGAGCTCGTCCACGTCGCCGGCGCCCATGATCACCGCGACGTCGCCGTCGGACAGGAGGTCGCCGAGGATCGGCTCGGCATCCTCGAAGCGTGGCAGCCAGTAGACCGGCCGGCCGTCCGCGAAGTCGGCGGCCGTCTCGGCGATCGTCAGGCCGCTGATGCCCGGATGGTCCTGTGCCTGCTCGCGCGCCGGGTAGACGTCGAGCACGGCGATCACGTCCGCGCGCGCCAGGGCGCGGCCGAACTCGCGCGCCAAGAGCTCTGTGCGCGAGTAAAGGTGGGGTTGGAAGACGGCCACGAGGCGTCGGTGCTCGAGCGTGCGCGCCGCGCCGAGCGTGGCCGCGATCTCGCTCGGATGGTGTGCATAGTCGTCGTAAAGGATCGCGCCGCGGGCGCTGCGCCCCAGCAGCTGAAAGCGCCTGCCGGCGCCGCGGAAGGCGGACAGGCCCTCGATCGCGGCGCCCTCGGGCGCGCCGGCGAGCCTCGCCGCCTCGAGCGCACCGGCCGCGTTGAGCGCGTTGTGGGCGCCGGGGACCTGCAGGCCGACCTCATGCCCCCGCCAGTGAAACCGTGAGCCGCCCTGCGTCAGGGTCACAGCCTCCGCCGAGTAGGGCACGACGTCCCCGGCGCGCAGCTCGAGCAGCTCGGGCCGGTCCCAGACGACGGCCGTGCGCGCGCCGGCGAGGAACTCGGCGAAGGCCGCGCGCAGCTCGGCCAGCGAGCCGAACGTCGAGTGGTGGTCGAGCTCGACGTTCGTGAG
>DASZIU010000189.1:0-6912 GCA_035948815.1 Solirubrobacteraceae bacterium
CGGCTCGACGTTCAAGGCGGTCACGGTCTCCGGCGCGCTGCAGGACGGCCTCGTGACGCCGAGCACCGGGTTCAACGTCCCCGACCTGATCCAGGTCGCGGACCGGACGATCCACGACGACACCGAACACGGCGAAGAAACGCTCACCACCTCGCAGATCCTCGCGCGCTCCAGCAACGTCGGCGCGATCAAGATCGGAATGCTCGAGCATGCCGAAGGCTTCAACCGCTGGGTGCACGCGTTCGGCTTCGGAGCGTTGACCGGCGTCGAGCTGCCGGGCGAGGAACAGGGCGTGACGCTGCCGCTGAGCCGCTACTCGGGCTCCTCGATGGGGAACCTTCCGATCGGGCAGGGCGAGCTCGTCACCCCGATACAGATGGCGAGCGCGTACTCTGCGATCGCAAACGGGGGCATCCTCCGAGCGCCCCACATCATCGGGTCGGTCGGCGGGCGGGCGGCGCCCACCGCGCCGGGCCGCCGCGTGATCTCGCCCTCCACGGCGTCGGCGCTTCGAGGGATGCTCGAAGGCGTGCTGGCTCCCGGTGGAACGGCGAGCGAGGTCTCGATCCCGGGTTACCAGCTGGCCGGCAAGACGGGAACGGCGAGCAAGATCGACCAGAGCACGCACGAATACTCCAAGACGGCGTTCGTGGCGTCGTTCATCGGCTTCGCACCGGCGTCGAACCCCAAGCTCCTCTGTGCGGTCGTCGTGGACGAACCGCAGACCGGCTCGATCTATGGCGGCCGCGTCGCGGCGCCCGCGTTCGGGCAGATCATGAGCTTCGCGCTGCCATACCTCCGCATCCCGCCGGGGTAGCATCAGCCGGATGAGGCTCGACGAGTTGACCAGCGGCGCAGCCGGGGGCGCCGCCGCGGCGCTCGGCGAGCCGGCCGCGAGCACCGAGATTCTCGGGCTCGCCTACGACAGTCGCACGGTGGTGGCGGGCGACCTCTTCTTCTGCGTCAGCGGCTTTCGCTCCGACGGCCACGACTACGCTCCGGGCGCCGTGGAGCGAGGCGCCGCCGCCCTCGTCGTCGAGCGGCCGCTCGGGCTCGGCGTGCCCGAGCTGCTCGTCCCCTCGGCGCGCTCGGCGATGGCGCCCCTGGCGGCGCGCTTCTACGGCGATCCAACATCGGAGCTGGCCGTGTTCGGGGTGACTGGCACGAACGGAAAGACGACCACGGCATACCTCATGCGCGCGCTGCTCGAGGCAGCGGGTACGCAGTGCGGCCTGCTCGGAACGGTCAAGTCGGTGGTCGGGGGGCGGGAGCTCTCCGTGCAGCGGACGACCCCCGAGGCGATCGACCTGCAGGCGGACTTCCGTGCGATGCTGGACGGAGGCGACCGGGCCTGCGCGATCGAGGTCTCCTCGCACGCGCTCGCCCTGGGACGCGCCGACCACGTGCGCTTTGCCGCGGCGATCTTCACGAACCTCAGCCGCGACCACCTCGACTTCCATGACACGCTCGAGGACTACTTCGAGGCCAAGCGCCGCCTGTTCGTTCCCGACAGCGCGGCAGGCCCGCCCGCCGCGGTGAGCGTCGTCAACGTCGATGACGAGCACGGACGCCGGCTCGCCCAGGAGCTCGAGGGCGCCGTGACCTTCGCGGTTGGAACGGCGGCCGACTACAACGTCGCCGGTCTGCGCTGCGACCTTCAGGGATGCCGCTTCACCCTGCGCACGCCCGCCGGCGAACGTGAGGTCGCGCTGCCGATGCCCGGGCACTTCAATGTCGCGAACGCGCTCGGGGCGATCGCCGCCGTGCACGCGGTCGCCGGCGCGGACCTCGACGTGCTCGTCGCCGCCCTGGAGCGCGGCGTGCGCGTGCCGGGACGCTTCGAGCCCGTCGAGGAGGGCCAGGAGTTCGCCGTGCTGGTCGACTACGCGCACACGCCGGACTCGCTCGAGAACGTCCTGCGCGCCGCCCGGGAGCTCGTCCGCTCGCCCGCCGGCGGTGAAGGGCGCGTGATCTGCGTGTTCGGGGCTGGCGGTGACCGCGACCGCGGCAAGCGCCCGCTGATGGGCGAGATCGCCGCCCGCATCGCCGAGATCGTGATCGTCACCTCCGACAACCCTCGCTCGGAGGACCCGGAGGCGATCATCGCCGAGATCATGGCCGGCGTCGAGCTCGACCCGTCCGATGGCGGCTGCGAGGCGGCGAGGGTGCGCGCGATCGCAGATCGGGCCGAGGCGATCGCGCAGGGAGTCGCGGCCGCGGGTCCGGGCGACGTGCTCGTGATCGCCGGCAAGGGTCACGAGCAGGGCCAGGAGTTCGCCGACGGGCTGAAGGTGCCCTTCGACGACGCGACGGTGGCCCGCGATGCCCTGCGTGCGCGCCGCCTGGCGTCCGGAGCGGATCGCACGGCGGGAGCGAGGGCGTGAGCGAAGCGGAGCGGCCGGCCCGGCCGCGGCCGTGGCCGGGATCCTCGTGAGGGCGTGGGACGCCCAGCGCATCGCGCGGGCCGCGGGCGCGGAGCTGGTCCGCGACCGGGCGCTCGCCGATGAGCCGCCGCGCTCGTCACCCGAGCCGGGCCCGCTTGGAGCGACGATCGACTCGCGGGACATCGCCCCCGGGGACCTGTTCGTCGGTCTCGCCGGCGAGCGCGTCGACGGGGGCGCCTATGCGGCGGCCTCGCTGGAGGCCGGAGCCTGGGGCGCGCTGGTCGCGCCGGCGCACGCCCGAGCCCTGGCCGGCGAGGCGCTGCCGGGCGCGGTGCTCGCCCATCCGGACCCGCTCGCGGGCCTGCAGGCGCTCGGGCGCGCCTGGCGTGAGGAGCTCGGGCGCCGCGGGGCGAAGGTCGTAGCGGTAACGGGCTCGACGGGCAAGACGTCCACCAAGGACATCCTCGCGGCCCTGCTCGGCGGCCACCTGCGCACGGTCTCGAGCCCACAGAACCTGAACACCGAGATCGGGTTGCCGCTGGCGATCCTCGGCGCCCCCGCCGGCACGCAGGCGCTCGTGCTCGAGATGGCGATGCGCGGTCCCGGGCAGATCGCCGAGCTGACCGCGATCGCGGCACCCGACGTCGGCGTGATCGTCAACGTCGGGCCGGCCCACCTCGAGCTGCTCGGCTCGATCGAGGCGATCGCGGCCGCCAAGGCCGAGCTGATCGACGGGCTCCAGGCGGGCACGACCGTGGTCGTGCCGGCGGGCGAGCCGCTGCTCGAAGGCCACCTGCGCAGCGACCTGCGAACGCTGAGCTTCGGCGCCGGCGGCGACGTGGAGCTCGCCGGCCAGAGCGAGGATGGAACCGTCGAGATCCGCCACGGGGAGCGGCACATGACCCTCAGCCCCTCGTTCCGAGGTGCTCACAACCTGCAAAACCTGCTCGCGGCGGTCGCCGCGGCGAGCGCGCTCGGCGTGTTCCACGAGGGGCCACTCGAGGTCCGTTTCTCCGGGTTGCGCGGCGAGCGTCGGACGCTCCCCGGCGGCGTGCTGCTGATCGACGACTGCTACAACGCCAACCCGATGTCCATGCGCGCGGCGATCGACGAGCTGGCCGAGACGGGCGCCGCAAGGCGCGTGGCGGTGCTTGGCGACATGCTCGAGCTCGGCGCCGACGCGCCCCGTTTCCACCGCGAGGTCGGGGAGCACGCCGCCGCCCGCGGCATCGAGCTGCTCGTCACCGTCGGCCCGCTCGCCGCCGGCATCCGCGACGGATACGAGGGCGAGGCACACTCGGTCGCGGATGCGCCAGCGGCCGCCGAGCTGCTCACGGGCCTGCTGCGAGACGGGGACGCGGTGCTCGTCAAGGGCTCGCGTGGAGTGGGGCTCGAGCGCGTCGCAGAGTCGCTGCTCGCGCCGGCGGGAGGATCACGCTGGCAGGATGCCGGCGAGCGCCCGGCCGGGCTCGTCGGCGAGCGCCCGGTCGTGCCCGGCGGCAGGCCTGGACGGCGCTGAATGGGGCGAATTCTCTTCGGCGGCATGGCCGCGCTGCTGATCAGCATCTTCCTGGCGCCGAGGTTCATCGAGTTTCTGCGCAAGCGCGAGTTCGGCCAGCACATACGCGAGGACGGGCCCGAGGGCCACCACGAGAAGGCCGGCACGCCGACGATGGGGGGCGTGATCCTGTTCCTGGCCGTCTCGGTCGCGTTCCTGATCCTGACCAACTTCGAATGGCGATCGGTGGGGGTCTTCGCCGCGGCGCTCTCCTGCGCGCTGCTCGGGTTCGCCGACGACTACACCAAGCTCGTCAAGCGAAGGTCGCTCGGGCTGCGGGCGCGCACGAAGCTCGGGATCACGATCGCCATATCACTCGGCCTGTGGTACATCGCGCGCTACCAGGCCCACCTGCAGTCCGACCTCGAACTGCGGTTCGTCGACTACCACATCGACCTCGGCCCGCTGTACCCCGTGCTGATCTATCTGGTCGTCGCCGGCACGACCAGCGCCGTGAACCTGACCGACGGGCTCGATGGCCTCGCCGCCGGCTGCGCGGCGATCGTGCTGCTCGCCTACGTCGGCATCACGTTCCTCGCGGGCGACTCCGACATGGCGATGCTCGCCGGCGGGCTCGTCGGCGCGTGCATCGGCTTCCTGTGGTTCAACGCCTTCCCGGCCACGATCTTCATGGGCGACACGGGGTCGCTGGGCCTCGGAGGCGCGATCGCCGGGCTGGCCGTGATGACCAAGACCGAGCTGCTGCTCGTCCTCCTGGGCGGCATCTTCGTGATCGAGGCGCTGTCGGTCGTGATCCAGGTGATCTCCTTCCAGACCACGAGGCGCCGCGTCTTCTTGATGGCGCCGATCCACCACCACTTCGAGCTGAAGGGATGGTCGGAGACGAAGATCATCCTGCGCTTCTGGATCGTCGCTGCGATCTGCGGCGCGATCGGGTTCGCGATCTACCGCCAGAGCCGGGGCATCTGAGGGACGGCCGAGCGCGCCGCGTTGCGCCCGCTATCGGAGTCTTACGAATGGAGTGTCGTTTGGTTCGAACACGGACGGCGTGACGCGCGCTGGGTCAGCGAAGAATTCCTTATCCGTCGCGAGCACGCTGAACGAGCCGGAGCCTTTGCCGACGCCTTTCGAGTTCGTTGTCATGGTGAACGGAGAACCCCTGGGCGCGCAGGGACGCGTCGAGAGAGACACTTCGTATGAGGAGTTCGGCACCCCGTGGTTGAGGACCACTGTCACGGTTACCAGGTTGCCGACCCGCTTGAAGGAAACCGTGCCGATGACGGGATGCCCGGCCGGAAATTCGCCGCAGGTGCTGTTCGCCTTCACAACTGGCGCTTTAGCGTGACTGACTTTCGCCAATGCGACGCCTGACAGGCAGGTCATGATCGCCAACGCCAAAGCAACCATGCCGCCAAGCTTGCGCTTCATGATCTACCCCCGGTTCGTTGCTTCGGCTCGCCGTGGTCGAAAGCCGACTTCGGCGCGACCCACTACCGCTGCGGCGAGCGCTGCCTCAACGGTACCACGACGTCGCGGCGCTTTTCCTCGGCGGCGAGAGGCTTCGCCGTCTCGGTGTCGAAGTGAGTAGCGATGCCAGCAGCCGCAAGGACGCGCCCCCGGCCCTCGCAGGGCCGTAAGCCGAGCAGCCGAATGCGTGGGCGGGGAAGCGCCGCGCCTGCCTCGGCCCCAAGACTTCAGTCGCTCGAGCAGCGGATCCTGCTGACGGCCACGCTGTGCCTGCTGGCCTTCGGAGCCGTGATGGTCTACAGCGCCTCCTCGGCGACCACGGTGCTGCAGGGACACGGCTACGGCAGCGGATACCTGATCAGGTTCGTCGTCTACGGAGCGCTCGGCCTGGTTCTGATGCGCTTCCTCGCGCGCGACGGCGTCGCGCGGTTGCAGAGCCTGACGGCGCCACTGCTGGCCGCCTCGTTCGTGCTCGTCCTGGCGGTCCACGTCCCGCATCTGGGCGTCAGCGTCAACGGCGCCCGGCGCTGGCTGGGTACCGGCCCGCTGCAGTTCCAGCCCTCGGAGATCATGAAGATGGCGCTCGTGCTCTACTCGGCCACGCTGCTGGCCAGGCGCCCGGCCCTCGTCCACGACCTCAAGGAGCTCGCCAAACCGCTGCTGCTGGTCGTCGGCTCCGCGTGCCTGCTCGTCGTCACACAGCCCGACCTGGGGACGGCGATGGTGATCGCCTTCACGATCAGCATGCTGCTCCTCGCCGCCGGCATCCCGCCCCGCAACCTGGCGATCGTGCTCGGATGCGCGCTCGCCGTGGTCGTCCTCTACGCGCTCGTGCGTCCATACGCGCGCACCCGGCTGACATCGTTCATCAATCCCTGGGCGCACGCCTCCACGAGCGGCTTCCAGGCGGTGCAGGGACAGATCGCGATCGGCTCCGGGGGCCTCTTCGGCGTGGGGCCAGGCCAGTCGGTCCAGAAGATCTTCTACCTGCCCGAGGCGCCGACGGACTTCATCCTCGCGGTGATCGCCGAGGAGCTCGGCGCGATCGGCGTCTGCGCGCTGCTCTTCCTCTACGGGCTGATCGCCTATGCGGGCCTGCGCACGGCGAAAGCCGCACGCAGCCTGCATAGCGCGCTGATCGCCGTGGGCGTGACGGCGCTGATCCTCTCGCAGGCGATCCTCAACGTCTTCGCCGTGCTCGGCCTGGCGCCGCTGACGGGCGTGCCACTGCCGTTCGTCTCCTATGGGTCGAGCAGCCTGATCGTGATGCTCGCCGGCATGGGGCTGCTGATGAACGTGGCCGCCGGCGGCAGCGCGCACGTTCGAGCGCTGGCGCCGTCCCGGCGGCGTTCAGGCGACGCGCGGGCACGCGAATCGGCACGATGGGGCGGTGAGCGAGGAGCCGAGGAGGATCGTGATCGCCGCCGGCGGGACCGCCGGGCACGTGGTGCCCGCGCTGGCGGTGGCAGAAGCGCTGCGGGCTGAGGGCGCGGCTGTCGCCTTCATCGGCGGCGAGCGGGCCGAGGCGCGACTCGTGCCCGC
>DASZIU010000190.1:0-12111 GCA_035948815.1 Solirubrobacteraceae bacterium
ACTCTGTCGTTCTCCGCCTCGCCGACATCGCTGCTCGACACCGATCCCACGAACGGTCTGCAGATCAGCATCCAGGCGTGCTCAGAAGCGTGGAAACGCACCGTCGTCGGCTCTCCTCCTCCGGCATTCGAATACACGTGCACCCCTGGCGCCACGGTGGTGAAAATCGCCGGCGCCGCCACCCACTCGGTCAGCTCGATGGAGGCGTCGCCGATGGCCTTGACGCCGCTGAACTCGCTGACCGCCGGCGGAAAAGACTTCCTTCTCTTCACGCTCACGCTGCCGGCCGCTGCGCCGGGCGATCTCTCGAAAGTGGCTGCCTGCTCCGGCGCCTCAGGCGGCACGTCGGCGACTGAGGACCTGCAAGGTTGCGCCTCGACCCTGACCTACACGTTCCAGGCCACGCAGCGGAACGCGACCGCCCAGTAGCGATGCACGCCGGCGCGCTCGAGCGCGCCGGCGTGCTCACTGCAACTGTCCTTTTGGCAGCCGTGGTGCAGCTCACCAGCGCAAGCAAAGCCGGTGCATCCTTTCTGCGCACCACGTCCGCGGGGCCCGCTGCGCTCAAAGCGGCGACGCTCGGGGCTCCGCTGGGCCTCTCGACCGGCAATGGGGGTTGCGCGGGGGGCAACGAAAAGACCAACGTGTCCACGAGCTGGACGGCCAACGCCGAACGCGACGCAAACGGCAACCCCCTGATCAATGGCTACACGCTGCTGCGCGCGACCAGCTCCGAAGGTAGCTACTCCTCGGTTGGAACCACGGGCGTCGCGACGGCCTTCACCGACGTGAACCCATCTGGAGCGGAAACACCACAGGTCTATGTCGGCAACAACGGCGAAGCCGCAAAAACGGTGCACGCCGTCAACACGTCGACGAATGCCGGCACCTCGATCGCAACGGGCATCGTCGGGATCGAGCCCAACGGCATCGCGGTGACCCCCGACGGCACGAAGGTCGTGATCGCAGAGGGCGCCTCGCATCAGGTGCAGATCATCACCGTCGTGACTCATACCGTCGCGGCGACGGTCGCGTTCCCGGAAGTAGGGGGCGTCAAATCGCGACCGGATGCGGTCGCGATCACTCCCAACGGATCAACGGCTTACGTCGTCGACGGCGCGAACAAGCGCGTCTATCCGCTCACGATCGCCTCCGCCACGCTGGGCGCGGCGATCGTCGTCAACAGCCAGGGCGATCCGGGCGCGATCGTGGTCACGCCGAACGGGGAAAAGGTCTACGTGGCCAACTTCGCCTCTCACAACGTCTCCTCGATTGCCACGTCCTCCAACTCGGTCGTCGCGACGATCACGATCGGCGCCGGCGAAACGGGCAAACCGATCGCGCTCGCCGTCACTCCCAACTCGGCCCATGTCTACGTGGCCGACCAGGGAAACTCGAAGATCGCCGACATCACCACCTCGAGCGACACGGTCAGCGCGACGATCACCGTGGGCAGCATGGTCGATGCCAACGTCGCCGGCGGCGGCGATCCGAACGTCCTGGCCGTCACACCCGACGGCTCGAAGCTGTACGCGGCGAGCTATACCGGGCGCGGAGTACAAGACATCGCGACGTCAACCGACACCGTCACAAGCACGATCAGCCTCTTCGAATCGGCAACTGCCAACCCAAACGCCCTCGCATTGACGCCGAACGGCTGTCAGCTCTACGTTCACGACCACGCCCACAACCGCGTGGACGTGATCACGGTGTCAACCGACGCGGTCCCGGCTCACCCGGCGGTGGGGGTCACGGGCGACCCGACGGGCATGTCGGCAGCTCCCGACAGTACTCACGTCTACGTCGCGAACCAGGGTGGCCCAACCGTCTCTGTGATCGCAACGGCGACCAACACCGTGTCGTCCACGCTGGCGGAAGCCACGGTCGGGAAAGCCCCGGTGGCCGTCCTGGCGACGTCCTCCCCGTACTTCTACAAGTTGCAGGCCGGCCACGGCGGCTGGCAGAGTCCGCTGACGGCTTCGGCGAGCTATGCGCTGGGCTGGAATCAAGGAGGTTGGCAGTAGATGCCCCCCACGGCGGCGGCCTATCCAGAAGCACAGCCGCTACGCGTCATCGTTGAGCCGCGGCGCCGGACCAGGCCTCGGGCCCGCCTCGCGGCAGCGTTCTCGTCGGTGCTGCTTGGCGGTGTGGTTCTTGTCATCCTCGTCGCGATCGTGGGGATGGTGCTGGGCCTGTGGCGGTTCACGGTCATCGACACCGGCTCGATGCGCCCGACCCTTAACCCTGGGGACGTAGCGGTCCTCACGACCGAGCCGACCTCGAAGCTCGAGCGAGGTCAGATCGTTGCCTTTCACCCGCCCGGCGAATCCCGGCTGACGGTCATTCACCGGGTTTTCTCGCTCCAGCGCACGCGCGGCGCAGTCATCATTCAGACGAAGGGCGACGCGAACAACGCCATCGACTCGTGGCGAGCGCGCATCGCCGCCGGCAGGGTGTGGGTTGAGAACGTCAAGGCGCCAAAGGTCGGGTACCTCGCCACATGGAGCAAGCAGCGACCCGTTCGCCTCGGGATCCTGATCGTGATCGTGATCCTGGGGGTTAGCCTGCCTCTGGGGCGGATCTGGCGACCCACGCCGGGCTAACCTTGCGCCGACCACCGCCCTCTGACACAATCGAACCAGACTGTGGGCCTGCCGTGCGAGCCTCGGTCGAAGCCACGCCGAGGTGTCGCGGGGAAGCACCCGAGAGACAACCTCCCCGCGACTGCGAAGGGGTTTCGCGCGGGGGACATCGCAGCCATTGGGCGAGCGCAGCCTGTTGTGGCGCTCGGGTTCATGCATCGGGAACCGAGGAGGCTGAGTATGCCGGGTCAAAGTCTCACGAACGAAGAGATACGCGAGTCCACGTCCGCTTGGTGGCTGTTTCTGGTGGTCGGCCTGATCAGCATTGCCGCCGGAGTCGTCGTTATCGCCAAGCCCGAAGATAGTCTCGCGACGCTCGCCGTGATCGCCGGGATCTTCGTCCTGATTGACGGCATCGTCGATCTCGCGGTGTCCATCAAACGCAGCACCGAGAACCGGGGATTGGCGGCGATTCTCGGCGTGGTCGGCGTCGTCGTCGGCGTTCTGCTGATTCGCCACCCGATTGGCGGCGTGCTCGCGATCGCGCTCCTCATCGGCATCTGGCTGATCGCGATCGGAGTCGTGCGCCTGGTTGGCGCCTTCGAACGTGACAACGTCGCATGGAGGCTCCTGGTGGCGGTGATCGAGATCGCGGCCGGAATCGTGATCGTCTCAAGCCCCCCGATCAGCTTCGCGACGCTCGCATTGATCGTCGGCATATCCTTCATCGCCAACGGGGTTGGCATCTTCGCGCTTGGCTGGGTCATGCACGTTCTCCGCCGTGACGCGGCCGGACCGCCGGTCGGGGCCGGCGTGCCGGCCTGAATGAGGGGGACGCCGGCAAGGTCAAGAACGCTGTAGGCAAAGCCCCAAGCGCCGTCGAGAGGACTACGCGGTAGGGCGTCGGCGACGCCCTGCGACTGAGGCGCGGTCCTCCGGTTACCCTCGCCAGCGTGATCGGTCGACCAGCGAGCTGGGCCAGACGCGCCGAGCAACGGCCATGGCTGCTGCCGAGCTTGGCGCTGGCCATCTCGACCGGGGTGTCGTTGGGGATGGCGGAGGTCGCCGGGCTTGGAGCTGTCCACCGGGTCCTCCGCAATGCCGACCTTCTCTGGCTGGCGCTCCTGATCGGCGGTCGCGTCGCGGCATACGCCGGCTACGCGCTCGCACACCGCGCGACCTTGAGCGGCGGGCGACGGGGCGGACTTGCGGCAGGCGAGAGCTTCGGGCTGGTCGCCTACGGCGCCGCGGCCACATCGCTTGCGGGGGGCTTCGCGACCGACCAAAAGGCGATGCGCGGCGCCGGCGTGAGCCCGCGTGAGGCGACGATCCGCGTGCTCAGCCTGGGCGCGCTCGAGTGGATCACGCTGGCGAGCGCCGCCTGGATCTGCGCGCTCACTCTCCTCGGAGACCCGTCTGTGGAGCGGGAGGTGACGATCCCGTGGGCCGTGGGCGTTCCGCTCGGGTTCACCGTCGCCGCCGTCGCCGTCCCGCGTCTCTCCTCGCACGCGCTCGCGCAAAAGGGGGGCCTCGGCCTGGCGCTGAGCCGTGGGGTCGATGCGTTGCGGTCGCTCCTGGAGCAGCGGGCCGACGGGCAGCGCCTCGCGGCTGCGGCGCTCGGGATGGTCGTGTACTGGGCGGCGGAGATCGTCTCGCTGTGGGCGGCGTTGCGGGCCTTCGACGTGCACGTCTCCGCCGCGGTCGTGACGCTCGGTTACGCCACCGGCCACGCGCTCACGCCGCGCAGCCTTCCACTGGCCGGCGTTGGGGTCACGGAGGCACTGCTGCCGCTCGCGCTGATGTGGGTCGGAGTGCCCCTCGCCGCCGCCGTGCCGGCGGTCTTCGCCTACCGGATCGCGCTGCTTGCGCTCTCGATCGTGCCCGCCCTACTCGCTCGAGCACAGGTACGCGAGCTCGTGGCCAGAGGCTAGGGACGGGCTCCGCGGCGGTCCGAGCCCCAGATCGCCGAGGTGTGTCCGCTGGAGAAACCGGTGGCCGGCCCCGAAGGTCCAGGGCCGGCCACCGCGTCACGCGACCGTCTCATCCGGAGCTATTTGACGCTTATCACCATTTTTTTCGTGGTGTTGTTGCTGCAGGTGTTCTGAGCGTTGCCGCTGAATTTCGACAGGCTTTTGGTGAGGATCAGCTGCGCGAACTGATCGTTGACGCCGTTGTCGGAGAGACCTTCGACGCCGCACACCGACATGCCGGTGACGGAGTCGCTGGAGCCAGTGCCCCTCGCTCCGAATTCCTGTTTTGCCAGCCCGTTGTGTTCTTCGTCGTACTGGACGATCTGAATGCCCACGTTCCCGGGACCGCTGATCGTGTTCCTGTTCAGCGCAGCGAGCCCCTGGTCGAGGGCGATCCCCCAGTACCTGTTGCCGGACAGTTTGTTGGCGGTCAACGTCGTCTGCGGGCTCGTGGTTTCTTCCTGCGCCAGGTGATAGACGCCGATGTCGTTGCCGTTGACCGTGTTTTTCGTGACCGACGATCCTTTACCGCTCAGGTAGAAGAGGATCCCGGTGGCGTCTTCTTCCTCCTGCCAGGGGCTGAAGCCGGTCGAGTTCGCTCCGCAGCTTGCGACCGCGCACTCGTTGCCTTCGATCGTGGTTTCGCTGATCTTCGCCGTGGCGCCGCGGCTCACCTGGATGCCGTTCTGGGCGATCTGGTTTGTGATCGCGCTGGTGACTTTCGTCTGCTTGTTGATCGTTGCCGTCGACCCTGGCCCATCGATCGTCATGCCGTTCTTCTGGTAGCCGGTGATCGTGTCACCGGACAGCGTGGCGATCCCGACCTGTTTGTTCTTGTTGTGGCCGATCTGCAGCCCGACGCCCTGCTGGCAGCCGTTGATCGGTTCCGCGCCGGCGTGGAGGATGCTCGAGCTCGTCATCGTCAGCGCGGCGCCGCCTCCGACGAGAACCCCATAGAACTGTTTGGCGCAGTCCAGAGCGGTCCATTTCGAGTTGATCGTGAGGCCCGAGATCTTCACCGTCCCTTTCATGCAGATCGTGACCTGGTCCTGCTCTTCGCTGCCGGGTTCCTGGACGTCGCAGGCGCCCACCGAGTTGGCCGGAGATGCCGGCAGTTCGAGAATCGATTCGCCCGCTTCGCCGGCGATCGCGATCGGCTTTGAGATCGTCAGCTGTTCTTTGTAGGTCCCTTTGCAGACGTGGATCGTCGTCGCGGGGGCGTTCACGTTGATCGCTTCCTGAATCGCGTTGTACCCAGGTGACGCGCAACTGTTGAAGGGTGGTTTGACGGTTCCGGTGCTGCTCACCCACACGGTGGTCGCAGACGCAACCGCCGGAGCGACGGCGATTGCCGCGCATGCGCTGGCCGCGAACACCGCCAGCTTGCGCGCGCACCTCGGAGCCCGTCCATGGTCGAGTCGGGTCATGCTGCCTCCTCTTAACTGGTAGATGACTCGCATCCGTCGTCGCTTCCCGTTGCCACCACAGCGCGCGACCGAGCCGCGCGTCCCCGCTTGGGCGGCCAAGCGAAGGCCGACGTCGGCAGTCTCTGCGATCGCGCCGTCAAAGTCCAATACGAATTCGTCCTGTTGGTATCGCGGACACCGATCGCAGCAGCGGCGACGACAGGCCCGTCGGGGCCCGGAAGCCGGCCCCGCCAGGCGCGACCTGGCGGCGGACGATCGTGAAGCTCAGGCTCTGCCCGGGCGATGCGACGACGGCCGCCCGTAGGAGTTGTGTGGGAGACGGCCGCACGTGTAGCAGTAGGCTGTCCGCCCAGGCACGTCGACGAGGAGAGACACATGGCCGAGGAGCCCGTCAAGTTCCTGCTGGGCGAGCGAGAGATTCCCGCGCAGTGGGTGAACCTGCTGCCGGACCTCCCTGGCGATCCGTTGCCGCCGCTTCATCCCCAGACGCTCGAGCCGGCCGGGCCGCCGGACCTCACTCCGATCTTCCCGATGGGCCTCATCGAGCAGGAGGTCTCGCCGGAGCCGCTCGTCCCGATCCCGGACGTGGTGCGCGACGCGTATCGGCTCTGGCGTCCCACGCCCCTGTTCCGAGCACGGCGACTCGAGCGCGAGCTGAACACGCCCGCGCACATCTACTACAAGTACGAGGGCGTCTCGCCCGCCGGCTCGCACAAGCCGAACACCGCCGTACCGCAGGCGTACGAGAACGCGCGCGCCGGGATCAAGCGGCTCACGACAGAGACGGGCGCCGGGCAGTGGGGCTCCGCGCTGGCCTTTGCCTGCACGCTGTTCGGCATGGAGTGCGAGGTCTTCATGGTCGGCTCCTCCTACGACCAGAAGCCCTACCGGCGATCGATGATGCAGACCTGGGGCGCGACCGTGCACCGCTCTCCCAGCACCCTCACCAAGGCCGGGCGCGACCAGCAGGACCATCCGACGGGGTCGCTCGGGATCGCGATCTCGGAGGCTGTCGAGGTGGCGGCCTCGCGCGAGGACACCAACTACGCGCTCGGCTCCGTGCTGAACCACGTGCTCCTGCACCAGACGGTGATCGGCCAGGAGGCGGAAGCGCAGATGGAGCTGGCCGGCGAGCAGCCCGACGTCGTGATCGGCTGTGTCGGAGGAGGCTCGAACTTCGCCGGCCTGGCGTTTCCGTTTCTGCGACGGGTGCTGCACGGCGAGGCGCAGATGCGCGTTGTCGCGGCAGAGCCCTCGGCCTGCCCGACGTTGACTCAAGGCGTCTATCGCTACGACTTCGGCGACACCGCGGGACTCACGCCGCTGATGGCGATGTACACCCTGGGCCATGACTTCGTTCCTCCGCCCGTCCACGCGGGCGGGCTGCGCTACCACGGCGACGCGCCGATGCTCTGCGGGCTCGTGCGTGCCGGTGCCGTCGAGGCTCGCGCCTACCGGCAGAACGAGACCTTCGAGGCCGCCGTGCGCTTCGCGCGCAGCGAGGGGATCATTCCGGCGCCCGAGCCGGCGCACGCGATCCGGGCGGTCATCGAAGAGGCCGAGGCCGCGCGCGAGGCGGACGAGAGGCGCGTGATCCTGTTCGGCCTCTGCGGCCACGGCCATCTCGACCTGAGCGCCTACGACGCGTTCCTCGCGGGCGAGCTCGAGGATCCGGAGTTCTCGGCGCAGGACATGGATGCGGCGCTGTCGCGGCTGCCCGAGGCTCCCACGATCGCCTGAGACAGAACGCGGCCCGCCCGCGGCGGGGCTGTCTGGCACACTGCCGTGCCGATGGGGCCCACCAACAAGGCGATCACCCCCGAGCTGAGCGTCGAGCGACTGGCGGGAACCTTTCCCGGAGACCTCGGGATCGAGCTCACCGAGATCACCGACGAGCAGGTCCGCGGGAAGATGGTGGTCGACAGGCGTCATCTGCACCCGATGGGATACGTCCACGCGGGCGCCTGGACTGCCCTCGCCGACACGGTCGCGGCCTGGGGGGCGCTTCGCCACCTGCCCGAGGGCCGCGGCTTCACGACGGTCGAGCTGAAGCTCAACGTGATCGCCTCAGCGGGCGAGGGTGATCAGCTGACGGCTGTCGGCGAGCCGCTTCACATCGGCTCCCGGACGCAGGTCTGGCAGGTCCGCGTGTATCGCGCAGAGCGGCTCGCGGCCAACTTCGTGTGCACGCAGATAGTGCTCTGATCCGCGGGCGCTGAGCGCTCGCGGGCCCGCGAAGGCTCGGATTGCGGCTCCGCGAGCCCTCGCGCTCGCACGCACGGCATGTGCCCTGCAGCGGTAAAGCTTCATCGGCCATCTGTCGAGATGAGGGCACGATGCAGATGGACGTCTTCATTCGGGCTCGATCAAGGGCGAGACACGCACGCTTGCGCGTTCAGCGCACGAGAGAGCGCCATGGCCGATAGCGAAACGCCCCAGCCCACCCCCGAGCGCGAGCCCGTCCCGATCTCCTCCGACGCGGTGGCGCCGAGCGACGCTCCTGCACAGGGGCCCGCTGCCCAGAACGTCGCGCAGACCCCTGGCCAGCCTCCCGCGGAGGGCTCCATCGAGGCCGGCACGCCGGCGAGCGGGGCGGACCAGGCACCGCAGAACGGCGGCGCCGGCTCGACGCCCGACTGGCTTGGCCGCTTGCGCGAGCTCGCGGTCGGACGCAGCGTCATGTGGATCGCCGTCGCCGTCGTCTGCGTCGCGGCCGGCGTGGTCGCCTCGGTGCTGGGGGCGCACGCGGTTGCCAACAGCGATGCGAGCAAAGCACGCACCGACTCCCGGCAGGCTTCGTCGCAGATCGCCTCGACGCTGAGGCTCGCTCAGCAGCACGAGGAAGACTTCGCCCTGAGCGCGAGCACCTTCTTCGCCGGCCACCCGAGGGCCTCGCGCGGCGAATTCGAAGCCTGGGCGAAATGGGGCGACGGACTGCTGCGCTTTCCCGAGCTTCAGAAGCTGAGCCTGGTCGCGCTCGTCAGTGCCGGCGAACTGCCCGCCTTCGGAGCCCGGGTGACCGGTCACCCCGTGCCGCCGGCCGTGCCCGTCTTGACGACGCCCTCCCTCGGCGTTGGCGGGACACGGTTCGGAACGCGCCCGCTGCGAACCACCACGCCCACCGTCGAATACCTGCACGTCGTCCCGTCGGGCAAACGGCAGCAGTACTGCTTCGCGATCGCCGGCCTGCCGAAGAGCTCCGCCCGCTACACGGCCCCGGGCCTGGATTACTGCGCCATCACTCCGGGGCTGCTCGCGACGCGAGACTCGGGGCAGAGCCTCTACTCGACGGCCTCGGCCGGACACACCAGCGCGCTGGGAGTGGCGACACCCGTCTACCGCAACGGCGCCGCGCCCTCCGGCTTCACCGCGCGCCGGAGCGCCTTCGTCGGCTGGCTGCGCGAGGTGCTCGTCCCGACCGTCCTCCTTCAGCAGGCGCTGCAGGGCCATCCCGAAAGCGCCGTCCGCCTGCGCCACCACTCGGGCGCTTCGAGCGTCGTCTTCACGAGCGGCTCGCCGCAGCCAGGCGCCGAAAGCACATCCACGAGCCTGCGCAACGGATGGACGGCCCGGACCTTCGGTGGCCCGGTCGACGCGGGCGTGCTGGCGAACTGGCACGCGGTCGCGCTGATGATCGCTGGAATCCTGGCGAGCGTGCTCCTGGGGCTGCTCATCTTCGTGCTCGGCGGCCGCCGGGCGCCTCGGGCTCCGGCGCCCCCCAAGCCCCGCAAGATCCCTCACGAAGACCTCTATGACCCGCTGACGGGCCTCCCCAACAAAGCGCTGATGATGGACCGCGCCGGTCGCATGCTCGCGCGGGCCGGACGCGAGTCGGGACTGCTCGCCGGCGCCCTGTTCATCGACATCGACTGGTTCGAGAACGTCAACGAGAAGCTCGGCCCCGCCGCCGGCGACCAGCTCCTGTCGATCGTCGCCGACCGCCTGCAGCGGGTCGTCCGCTCGCACGACACGGTTGGCCGCCTCGAGGGAGACGAGTTCGTGGTGCTGGTCGAATCGGCCGCCCGTGGAGCGCGGCTGGACTCGCTCGCCAGGCGCGTGATCGAGGCGCTGCACAAGCCGGTCGAACTCGACGACTTCGGGCCGAGCATCTTCCTCACCGCGAGCATCGGCGTGGCCTTCGGGCGCTACGCCGCACCGGACGAGCTGCTGCGCGACGCGCGCCTGGCGCTCGAGGCGTCGAAGGCTGCCGGTAAGGACCGCTACACGCTCTTCAACGCCAACATGCGATCGGTGATCGAGGGCCGCGGCGTGCTCGAGGTGGAGCTGAACAACGCGCTTCAGCAGCACCAGCTCTTCCTCCTCTACGAGCCTGTCTACGGGCTCGCCAGCCGACGCGTGGTCGCGCTCGAGGCGCTGCTGCGCTGGCGCCACCCCGCGCAGGGCGTGATCGGGCCCGAGAACTTCATGCAGCTCGCCGAGGAAACCGGGCTCAGCGTGCCGATCGGCCGCTGGATGCTCGAGGAGGCCTGCACCAGGGCCGCGGCCTGGGACGTCGGCGGGCATCGTGTGGGCATCTCGGTCGCCGTCTCCACCAACCAGCTGACCAGGGAAGGATTCGCGACCGACGTCCGCCGCGCGCTGCTGCAATCCGGCATCGACCCGGCGCTGCTCACGCTCGAGGTTTCCGAGACGACCGTGATGCGCCAGGCCGACGCCGTCGCGTCGCGCCTCGACGAGCTGCGGCAGCTCGGAGTCCGGATCGCCGTCAACGAATTCGGGAGCGGATACGCCCACCACTCAGATCTGCAGCGGCTCCCGCTCGACTTCTTGATCGTCGACAAGAGCTCGCTCGCGGCCTCCGACGACGAGGACTACCGCAGCTGGCTGCTGCAGGCGATCCTCGTGCTCGGGCGCGACCTGTCGCTGACCGTGATCGCAAGCGGCGTCGAATCCTACGAGGAGATGATCAACCTCCAGGCGATGGGCTGCACCATGGCCCAGGGCCCGTTCCTCGGGGAGCCGGCCCCCGCGGAGGCGGTCGTCGAGCGCCTGCTCGACTCGGAGCTGGCGGGCGGCGTGGTGGCCGACCCGGGCCCGCTGCCCTAGCAGCACCGGCGATCAGCGCCCAGCCCCGATCTCCCGCAGCAGCCGGTTGGCGGTCTGCGCGTTGGCCGGGTAGAAGGCCTCGATCGAGAGCTCCTCCAACGTGATGTCGATCGCGGTGCCGAACGTCGAGATCGTGCTGAAGAAGGCGAGCTCGCCGTCGCCGTCGCGAAGGCGTAGAGGCAGCACTATCTCGCCCGCCTGGAAGTGGCCGTGCGGGGGGGCGAGCTCGACGCCGGGATAGGCGCAGAGCTCCTCGTAGAGGGCCTGCAGTCGCGGGTCGGCGGTCATCTGCATCTCACGCTGCAGGCGCTGCATCAGATGCGCGCTCCACTCACCGAAGTTCAGTGTGCGCGGTGCGATTCCCGTCGGGTGCAGGGCGATTCGCAGCGCGTTCGCCGGTGGCGCGAGCAGCTGCGGCGCGACGCCGTCGAGGAGCACCTGCAGCGCGTCGTTGGACGCGAGCAGGTCGTGATTGCGGTCGACGACGAGCGCGGGATAGGGCTCGTGGGCGCGCAGGAAACGGTCGATCGCCTGGCGGACGAGTGCCATCTGCGGCTCTTGGAGCGATCGCTCGGTGTAGAGCGGGGCGAAGCCGGCGGCGAGCAGCATCGAGTTGCGCTCGCGTGGCGGCACCTCGAGCTCCTCTGCGAGGTGCAGCACCATCTCCCGGCTCGGCTGGGAACGGCCCGTCTCGAGGAAGCTCAGGTGACGAGAGGAGACGCCGGCGTTGAGCGAGAGCTCGAGCTGGCTGAGGCTGCGCCGGCGCCGCCAGGCGCGGAGCATCTCGCCGATCGGAGCGGAGGCGGCCGCGACTGACATCGGACAAAGCTATCTCGGCGTTCGTGGCTGGGCGATTACCTCCCGGGTAACGCCCTAGGCGACGAGCTCCTCGCGCGGCGCGGCCGTCGCTGAGCCGCCCCGCGAGAAGACGATCGCCTCCTCCTCGATCGGGCCGTACCTGAGGCTGAAGATGTCCAGTGCGTAGTTCTGGTAGAGGCGCCAGGGCGCGTTGGTGCCCTGCCGCGGGAATTTGTCGAGCGCGCGCGTGACGTAGCCGGATGAGAA
>DASZIU010000191.1:0-2619 GCA_035948815.1 Solirubrobacteraceae bacterium
ACGCCGACGACTTCGAAGTTGCTGCCGTTGACCTTGATGTTCTGTCCCACCGCGGTGGCGCCACCGAACAGTTCCCGCCCGACTTCCTCGCCGAGGACGGCGACGCGCTTGTGCTTCCTCACGTCTTCGGAGGTGAAAGACGTGCCTTCCGCGACCTTGTAGCTGTGAGCTGTCAGATAGGAGGGCGTGGTGCCCACAAACGACGAAGGTTCGAAGCTCGAGCCGTTGTAGACGAGTTTCACGCTGTTCGCGTTCACCACCGGCGAGGCGCTCTGGACGTCGGGTGCGAGGCTCGGGTTCTGCAGCGCTTCTGCGTCGGCCTTGGTCAGCGAGATGGTCGCCGCGCTGGTCGCGCGCACGCCGCCGCGCCCGCTGCCCGCCTGGACGAGCAGGACATTCGTCCCAAGCGCCTGGATGCGAGACTTCACGGCGTTCGAAGAGCCGTTGCCGACGGCTATCAGGATGATCACGGACGCGACGCCGATCGTCATGCCGAGGATCGTGAGCCCGGAGCGAAGCTTGTTCGCAGTGATCCCGCCCCACGCGATGCGCAGTGTCTCCGGGCCGATCACGGTCGCACCCGCGGGCTTGGCGCCTCGGGAACGCGGTGGGAGGACTTCAGATGACCGATCTGTGGCGGCGCGTCGTTCGCAGCGGTCACCCGCCGGTCGTCTATGACCCGGCCGTCGCTCAGGGTGACCACCCGCTTGGCCTGTTCGGCGACGTCGGGCTCGTGGGTGATCAGGACAACCGTCCGTCCCTCCCCGTTCAGTCGCGCGAAGATTCGCAGGACGTCCTCTGTCGAGCGAGAGTCGAGGTTCCCTGTGGGCTCGTCGGCGAGGATCAGGGTGGGGTTGGTGACGATCGCCCGCGCGACCGCGACGCGCTGCTGTTGCCCTCCGGAGAGCTCGGATGGCTGGTGGTGCAGGCGGTTGGCCATCCCCACCGCGCGCAGCGCATCCTCGCCTCGCCGGCGGCGCGTTGCGCGGTCGAGGCCGGCGTAGGCGAGGGGCAGTTCGACGTTCGCGACCGCGCTCGTGCGCGAGACGAGATTGAAGCTCTGAAAGACGAAGCCGATCTTGCGGCTGCGCAGATCGGAGAGATCGTCCTCGTCGAGGAGGCTGACATCAACCCCGTCGATCAGATATCTGCCGGTCGTGGGGATGTCCAGGCAGCCGAGGATGTTCATCAGCGTGCTCTTGCCGCTGCCCGAGCTGCCCATGATCGCGACGAAGTCGCCGCGGTCGATCTGCAGCGAGACCTGGCGCAGGGCGCGCACCCTTATCTGCCCGAGCTCGTAGGTCTTGGTCACATCGCGCACCTGGATCGCCGGCGGTCTGCGCCCGCGGCGAGTCGCCGCCGGCCGCGGCGAGACGGCCCGCTCGATCAGGGGCCGCTCGCGGGCACGCCGCATTGGCGGGCGTGCCCGCGGGTCGGGGTTGCTTGCCGCGTCGGGCATTGGAGTTCTCATCCGCCGGGCGGTCCGCCACCGCCGAAGCCGCCGCCGCGGAAGGCGCCGCCACCGCCGAGGCCGGCGCCCCCGAAGCCGCCCAGTTTGGGGGTCTGGCCCGCGCCGGTCGTGCCGGTGGTTTTCGTCGCCGGGAGCAGCACCGTTTCGCCGGCCTTCAGACCGCTGAGGATGATGGTGTTGCTGTTACCCGCGAGCCCTGTCGTGACGGCTTGCGGAACCTGCTTGCCGGCACGTTCCACGGTCACGCTGCCGGCGGTGATCGCGCTCGTCGGAACGTTGACGCCTTCGGCCTGCTTGATGACGACTTCGGCCGTGGCGCTCATGCCTGGCTTCAGGCCCGAGCCGGTCTGTTCGAGCTGGAAGGTGACGTCGTAGCTGACCGCGCCGCTTGTGCTGGTCGAGAGCACAGCCAAGCTGGCGACTCGCGCCGCGAACTTGCGACCTTCGAGCGCTTCGACCGTGACCGTGGCGATCTGACCGACGTTCACGTTGCCGATTTCGGATTCGCTCAGCGGCACCACGACCTGGTAGCCGTGCACGTCAACGAGTTCGATGAACGAGCTGCTCGTGCTGGCCGTGCTGCTGCTGGTGCTGCTTTCGCCGCTCGTGCTGCCGGCTCCCGTTTTACTGGTGCCGGCGGCCGCGCCGGCGCCTGCCGCGCTCGTGCTGGCGATGCTCTGGAAGGTCCCGCTGCCGGTTGCGCTCGCCCCGGTGGTGCTCGTGCCGCCACCGCCGCTCGTGCCGGCGCCGCCGCTCGCACCCCCACCGCCGCTCGCACCGCCACCGCCGCTCGCACCGCCTCCCGTGGTCGTACCGGGGGCGGTGCCGCCTGCCGCCCCTTTGGCGCTCGTGCCCGTCGCGCCGCCCGTGCCTGCCGCGGCACCGCCCGTGGCCGCGCCGGCGCCGGATGTGCTCGCTCCGCCGCCGCTGGCGCTGGAGCCGGGCGCGGAGGCGCCGGTTGAGCCCGAGCTGGCGCTGGACGACGATTCCGTCCCCGAGCCGGAGACGGCTTCACCGACCGCGTTCTTGATCGAGGCGACGACTCCTTCGGCCGGTGCGTACAGCTTCGTCTCGGCCACTGCCTGGCGCGCTTTTTCGACCGTCATCTGGGCGCTCTTGACGTTGTTTTCGGCGCTCACGACGGTGGA
>DASZIU010000192.1:0-6748 GCA_035948815.1 Solirubrobacteraceae bacterium
CTTCATCACGCTCCTCGAACGTGAGGGATCGACCTTCGCCCGTGAAGCCGACTTCGAGACCGAGCTCGAATTCGAGCGCCGCGTGCGTCAGGCCGCAGAACCCAGCCTCGCCGATCGCGCCGCCCGCTGACGCCAGGCGGCAGAGCCCAGCCTCGCCGATCGCGCCGCTCACGTCGGGCCGCAGTCAGGCGCTCGTCGGGTCCTACCAGGAAGACGTAGGGCGCCCGCGAACTTCGCAGACGCCCTGAGCCTTCACTTCAAAAACGATCTCTATGCCTTAGTGCGCGCGTGGCATTGAACTCTCCCTTGCCAATCCTCGGGCTGGGCGGCCACCCGTCTGTCTCCATCCATAGGAGAGCCGCTCGTCTATGAGTAGGTTTGGACAGAATAGCGGAGGAATGGGCGGGAAGTCCAGCATTGGGTATGCGATGCAGGATTCGTTGCAGCGGGAGGAGCCGTTTGCCCTGCAAAGAGCGGCTTTCGCCGTCCGGCCACCGTTCGCACAAGTGAGAAACACGTGTTGCCGAGCCCCTCGAATGGCGCCCACCGGCCACCGCGGGCCCTCCTCAAACGTCCACAAAGCTGGGCGGCGCTCAAGTTCCCGGCGCGTGCGGTCGAAGCTAGGAGCAGCACGCCCCCTCGACCCGATAGGCAAGGATGTCCATTCCCTTCACACCCCCACGACCCACCAACGACCAGCGGCTCGTCTTCACGAGCTCACAGGCAGCCGGCTACCTCGGCATCTCGCTCGCGACGATCCGCCGGTGGACCGATGCAGGGCACATCAGCTGCTACAGGACGCCCGGTGGACAGCGGCGCTTCTCGCGCCAACAGCTCGAGGAATTCATGAACTCGATGCACCGCGAAGGCGCGACCCGCGTGGCGGGCGTCGACGAACACCACGGCGCACGCGTCGCCTGATCAGCTGGCAAGGCGCCCGAACTTCTCGCGCAGCCTCCTGTAGAAGGAGGTGTCGGGAAGCTGGGCGATCGTCCCGACCTCGCCGGCGAAGCGCGCGTTCAGGCTCCCCCCGGGGGGAATCTCGCCGGCCGCCCGCCCGTCGACCGCGACGTCGAGCGCCCTGTGCGAGCGGTTGTGGATCGTGAGCCTGTCGGCGGGCGCGGCCACCAGCGCCCGCGCCGTGAGCGAGTGCGGGGCGATGAACGACACGATGAACCCCTCGACGCCCCACGCCATCGCCGGGCCGCCGTTGGCGAGGTTGTAGCCGGTCGAGCCCGCCGGGGTCGCGACGACCAGGCCATCGCAGCGCACGCTGCCGAGGACCTCGTCGTCCAGCGCGTAGGCGATCTCGGCGACACGCTCGCCGACCTTGCGATGGACGGCCACGTCGTTGATCGCATACTGCTGCCCGGACGGCAGCTCGGGGACGATCGCCGGGAGGCGCAGCAGCTCGAAGTCGCCTTTCAGCGCCCGCTCGATCCCTTCGTCGATGTCCTGGCGCTCGACCGTCGCGAGAAAGCCGATCTGGCCGAAGTTGAAGGAGAAAACGGGCACCCGCGTGCAGGCATAGCGCTCGAGCGCGCGCAGGATCGTCCCGTCGCCGCCCAGCACGACGCACAGCTCGACGTCGTCCTTGACGGGCGCGTGCTCCTCGATGGCGGGCATCGGCGCCAAGCTGTGCTTGCGCGTCTCCTCCTCGTCGAGCCGCAGCGTGACGCCCTCGCGCGCGGCCGCGCTCGCCAGCCGTTCCAGCGTGGGCCTCGTGTCCTGCGCTCGGCGGTGGGTGAAGACGGTGATCTCCCTCACGGCTCGATCTTTCGGGCCATCTCCTCGAGCTCCTGCGCGTCGGCGGCCGCACCGGGCCGTCCGGGCTCGGCCAGCCGGATGAACGTCTCGCGGTTTCCCTTCGGCCCGGGAAGCCCCGAGGAGTGGTAGGCGAGCACCGCGGCACCGAGCGCCAGCGCCGATTCGCCGACTCCCACGAGCGCCTCCCTGCGGGCCTCGGGAGCGCGCACGACTCCCCCCTTTCCGACCCTGCCACGGCCAACCTCGAACTGGGGCTTGACGAGGGCGAGGATGTCGTGGCGGGGGGCGAGGCAGCCGATCACGGCCGCGAGGACCTTCTCCAGCGAGATGAACGAGACGTCGATCGTCGCGATCTGCGGCAGCCCGGGGGCGCCGTCGGGGGTGGGCAGCATCCCGGGCACGAGCTCACGTGCGTTGGTGCGCTCCATCACCGCCACGCGTGGATCGGTGCGGAGGCGATAGTCGAGGATCCCGTAGCCGACGTCGACGGCGACGACTTCGCGGGCGCCCCGCTGGAGCAGGCAGTCGGTGAAGCCGCCGGTCGACGCACCCACGTCGAGGGCTCTCGCGCCCCGAACGTCCAGCCCGGATGCATCGAGGGCGTTGGCGAGCTTGACTCCGCCACGGGAGACATACTCGGGGCCCGTATCGATCGTCACGAGCTCTTCCTCGTCGACGAGCTCTCCGGGCTTCGCGGCGCGACGCCCCGCGGCGCCGAGCCGCACCTCGCCGGCCATCACCGAGGCGGCGGCACGGCTGCGGGATGGGTAGAGGCCACGGTCGGCCAGCAGGGTGTCCAGGCGTCGCTTTCCCATCGACGGCGAACCGTTGCACATCGAACCTCTCGCGGCCGCGGCGGCGCTTGACCGCCCAGCCCGTCGAGACTCTGTGATCGATGTCACACAGACTTGCCCGTCTCGCGGGCATCCTTATCCCGATCGAGAGGTGCAGCACGATCTCTCCTGAATCCCTCCTCCCCTGAGACGGCCCGCTTCCCCGGCGGGCCGTTTCTCCCCCTCAGACGGCCCGCCTTCCCCAGGCGGGTCGTCTGCTTTAACGTCGGGCGCCGCGACGAGGAGCAGGATCCTCGTGACGCTCAGGCGCCGATGATCGCCGAGCCGGCCCCGCGGTCGGGGTGCTCCCGATCCGAGATCGCAGCCGCGATGCGCTCCGCGATGCGCGTGCCGGTGAAGCCAACCTCCTCGTGCAGGAGGGCCGGCTTGCCGTGCGTGACGTAGCGGTCGGGAAGCCCGACGCGGAGGATCCTCGGGGTTGCTCCGGCCTCGTTGAGCGTCTCCCAGACGGCCGACCCGAAACCTCCCGAGAGGACGCCCTCCTCGACCGTGACGAGCAGGTCGTGCTCGGCGGCCAGCTGGGCCATCAGGCCGGCGTCGATCGGCTTCGCGAAGCGCGCGTCGGCCACCGTCACGGCGATCTCGTGGCCGGACAGCTCGTCGGCCGCCTCCAGCGCCTTGCCGACGCCCGTCCCGTAGCCGATCACCGCCACCCGGCGTCCGGCGCGGGCCGAAGGCGTCCCCTGCTGCGCCTCGCGAAGTATCTCGCCGGTGCCGATATCGATCGCCTGGGGAGCCTGCGGGACGCTCACGCCGGTGCCCTCGCCGCGTGGGTAGCGCAGGGCGACGGGCCCGTCGTCGTGGACTAGCGCCGTGTGGAGCATGTGCACGAGCATCGCCTCGTCGCGCGGCGCCATCAGCACGATGTTCGGCAGGCAGCGCAGGTACGCGATGTCGAAGATCCCGTGGTGGGTCGGACCGTCGTCGCCGACCAGCCCCGCGCGGTCCATCGCGAAGACGACATTCAGCTTCTGCAGGCAGACGTCGTGGACGATCTGGTCGTAGGCGCGCTGCAGGAAGGTCGAGTAGATGGCGGCCACCGGCTTCAGCCCCTCGAGCGAGAGCCCCGCCGCGAACAGCACAGCCTGCTGCTCGGCGATCCCGACGTCGAAGTAGCGCTCAGGGAGCGCCTTCTGCAGAAGGCTCAGGCCGGTCCCCGAGTTCATCGCCGCGGTGATCCCGATCACGCGATCGTCGCGTTCGCATTCGCGGACGAGCGATTCGCCGAACACCTGCGTGTACTGCGGGGGCTGGGCCTTGGCGCGCTTGGTGATCGCGTTCGCCCTGACCGGCGGCGCCGCGGTGGGCGACCCGTTGGCGATCGACTTCGGCTTGGCCGCATGCCACTTCTCCATGCCCTCGAGACCGCCCTCCTCGGCGGGGGCGAAGCCCTTGCCCTTGACCGTGGCGATGTGCACGACGACGGGCCGCTGCGCGGCGAGCGCCTCGCCGAGGGCCACGCGCAGCGCGTGCACGTTGTGGCCGTCGATCACGCCCATGTAGGCCCAGTCGAGCTCCTCCCACCAGAGGCCGGGCGCCCAGAAGGCCTTGATCGACTCCTTCAGGTGCGGTCCGAGGCGCTCGAATGCCGCGCCGATGCCGATCGGCAGGCGCGTGAGGCCGCCCTCGAGGTCCGAGCGCGCGTGCCACAGCTTGGGGTTGAGCCTGATCCGGTTGAAGTAGCGCGAGAGCGCTCCGACGTTCGGCGCGATCGACATGCCGTTGTCGTTGAGGACGACGACGATCGGCGTGCCGAGGCCCCCGGCCTGGCCGATGGCCTCGAAGGCGACTCCCCCGGTCATCGCGCCGTCGCCCACCACCGCCACGACCTTCGCGTCGTGCTCGGGACCGGCGTGGCGCATGCCCTCCTTGATGCCGACCGCATAGCCGATCGATGTCGAGGCGTGGCCGGCCCCCATGATGTCGTGCGGAGACTCCTCCCGCGAGCAGAACGGCGCCAGACCGCCGTACTGACGGATCGTGGCGAGCTGGTCGCGGCGCCCGGTCAGGATCTTGTGCGGGTAGGCCTGGTGGCCGACGTCCCAGAGGATCTTGTCGCGCGGGGAGTCGAGGACGGAGTGCAGCGCCACCGCGAGCTCGCAGGTGCCGAGGTTCGCGCCGAAGTGCCCGCCGATCTCCCCGACGGTGTCGATGATGTGCTCGCGCACCTCCTGGGCCAGGTCGGTGAGCTCCTGCTCGGAGAGGCCGTGCAGGTCCTCCGGCCCGTTGATCTGGTCGAGAAGGCTCATGAGGTGCGGGTGTAGATGAAGTCCGTGATTCCCTCGAGCTCCCGGGTGTCATGCGAGCGGGCGGAGGCTTCGCCGAGGGCGTCCAGCGCGGTCCGCCGCGACTGTGCGGCCAGCTCTCTGGCTTGCTCGACTCCGAACTCGCTCACGTAAGTTCGCTTGCCGTGACGCTCATCGCTACCTCGAGGCTTGCCCAGTGCATCGTCGGTTCCTGTCACGTCGAGTATGTCGTCGACGATCTGGAACAGGATGCCCAGCTCGGCGGCGAAACGACGAAAGGGCATTGTGTCAGGTCCATCGCGAAACCCACCCAACAGTAGTACGCAGACCACGGCTGCTCCGATCAGGCGACCGGTCTTGAGCTCGTGCAAGCGTCGCAGAGACACCGGACCGGACGCTCCCGCCGGCCTGACGTCGGCGTACTGGCCGCCGACCATGCCGTTGACCCCCGTCGCCGCGGCCAGCTCGGCGGCCGCCGACAGCACGTTCTCGGGCGCCGAGTCCTGGTGGGTCAGCAGGTGGTGGAAGGCCTCGGCATAGAGCCCATCCCCCGCGAGGATCGCGACGTCCTCGCCGAACTTCACGTGGCACGTCGGCTGACCCCGACGGAGCTCGTCGTCGTCCATCGCGGGCAGGTCATCGTGGATCAGCGAGTAGGTGTGGATCAGCTCGATCGCGCCCGCGAGGGGCATCACCTCCTGCGGCTGCATGCCGATCGCGCGCGCGGTGGCCAGCGAAAGCACGGGACGGATGCGCTTTCCCCCGGCGAGCAACGAATAGCGCATCGCCTCCTCGAGCCCCGCCGTCAGCGCCTCCTCGGAGAAGCGCATCTCGGCGAGATAGCGCTCGACCTCTTCGCGCAGGCTCTCCGGATACCTCGCGTCCACGAGCCGCGACGGCCTACAGCAGCGAGTCCTGGCCGGGCGCCGGCGCGGACACCTCGGCTCGGGTTAGCTGCTCCAGCTCCGCCGCCGCCTGGGTAGCCAGCGCGGCGCAGTCCTCGACCAACGTTGCCGCCGCGTCGGGCGAGAGCTCGCCCGAGCGGAGCTGCTCGGCCGCACGCTCCAGGCGGGTTATCAGGCTCTCGAGGTTCTCGACGCTGCTCATGGGACGCTGGCATTGTCTCGAACCTCGCGCAGGGCCGCAGCCAGCACGCCGTTGACGAAGCCGGGGGCCTCGCTCGAACAGAACGTCTTCGCGGTCTCGACCGCCTCCTCGATCGCCCCCTCGGGCGGGATCGGCTCCTGGGCCGGCACCGCCTCGGGATGCAGCATCTCGAGCAGCGCGACCCGCATGATGCTGCGCTCGAGCGGCTGGATCCGCTCGACCGACCAGCCGTGGGAGTGGCGGTCGATGATCGCGTCGAGGGACTCGGAGCTCTCGGCGACCGCCGCTGCGAGCGCCCGCGCGAACGGCGAGGCGTCGGCTGCCAGCGTCTCCGAGACCGGCCTGCCGGTGAGGTCGTGCTGGTATACGGCGAACACCGCGGACCTGCGCTGATCGGAGCGTCGCATGCTAGGCGCGTGCCACGTAGTCGCCTGAGCGCGTGTCGACGCGTACGCGCTCTCCCTGTTCGACGAACAGCGGAACCTGGATCACCGCGCCCGTCTCGAGCGTGGCCGGCTTTGTCCCGCCGCCCGAGGCCGAGTCGCCGCGCAGGCCGGGATCGGTCTGGGTGATCTCGAGTTCCACGGCGCTCGGCAGCTGCACGTCCGACGGTTGCCCGTCGATGAAGAGCAGCTCGACCTCGCTGCTCGGCTTCGTCCACCTGAGGCTGTCCTCGAGCGAGCTCTCGGGCACCTCGATCTGCTCGAAGGACTCGCTGTCCATGAAGTGAGCGCTGTCTCCGTCGGAATACAGGAACTGCATCTTGCGGGCTTC
>DASZIU010000193.1:0-52650 GCA_035948815.1 Solirubrobacteraceae bacterium
ATCACGGTGTCGGGCTTGGGCACGAAGCCTGCGCCCTCGCGCAGCACCGAGATGATCAGGCTGCCCTCGGGCAGGGAGATGTCGGCCACCCGCCGGCCGACGGTTGGAGCGTCGGCGTTGACCTCGAGCTCGATGATCTCCAGCCGCTCCTCTTCCAACGCGAGCAGGTGCACGAGGCCGTAGCGGGGGACCTCGTGCTCGATCAGGCGCAGGATCAGGTCGGTCGCGGAAACGGCGGGTTGGATGCCGAGGAGCCTGAAGTGGTCGTGGTTGCGGGGGTTGTTGACCCGGGCGATGATGCGATCGCACAGGTACTTCTCCTTCGCGACCTGGCAGACGAGGATGTTGTCCTCATCGTCGCCCGTCACGGCCACGACCAGGTCGGCGCGCTGGATGCCGGCGCGCTCGAGCACCCACAGCTCGGTCGCATCGCCGTACTGGGCGCCGTGCTCGAACTCCTCCTCGATCGCGAGGTAGCACTGGCGCGAGGACTCGATCAGGGTCACCTCATGACCCTTGTTGATGAGCTCCCTGGCGAGGTTGCGCCCGACCTTGCCCGCTCCGACGATGATCGCGTACATGGCGGGCTAGACCGGCTCCGGCTCGGGGTCAGGCTCGAGCGCGCGCTGGAACATCTCGATCGCGTGCTTGGTCGGGGAGATCGTGTGCAGGCCCTGTTCTCCGTACCAGCCGGCCCGCGCCGGGTCCATCACCCTGACGATCGTCTTCTCGACCTCGAAGCGCTTCTGCGCGATCTGCGCGATCACGAGGTTCGTGTTGTCGCCCGCGGTCGAGGCGATGAACACGTCGGCGCGCTCGATACCGGCTTGGATCAGCGCGTCAACCTCGAGCGCCGTCCCGACTGTGAACTGGCCGCCCGAGTCCTCCCAGCTTTTGTCCTGCCCCGCGTCCAGGCGCTCGTGGGAGAGCGGGTCCTCGTCGACGACGGACACTTCGTGGCCGGCGGCCAGAGCGGACTTGGCGACGGCGGCGCCCACGCGGCCGGCTCCGACGATGAGGATGAACACAGCCCGCAGATTAGACGATGCGGGCCCCGGCCCGTTGCGCCTCGCGCGCCTCCGCGTCCTCGGCCTCCCGCTCCGCCCGTCCCTCGTCCCGGGCGGGCCGCGCGGTCACGAGCACGCGGGACGGCGCCTTGTTCACGACATATCTCGTGATCTCCCCGACGGGGGCCTCCAGCGGCCCGCGTCCCCCGAGGCGCGCGCCGCCACGGATCCGCGAGGGTTCCTCGGCGCCCATCACGATCGCCTCAACGCCCCGTCGCCTGGCCTCGTCGACGATCGCAAAGCCGGCGCGGCGCGTGCGCACGGTAGCGGTGGCGACCTCCACGCCCGTGTACTCCTCCCCCACCGCCTTCGCGCGCGCGAGCACCTGTCGGGCGTGTTTGATCTGCGCATCGGGCAGCCGCGCGTCCAGCGGCAGCGACATCGGAATGACGAAGATCCAGAGCGCCTCGATCGTCGCAGCGTCGATCGCGGCCTCGTCCGTCGGCTCGCCCGACACCAGCCGCGCGGCCGTCTGGACGATGTCATCGTCGAGGTCGGTCCCGAACAGCGGGACGAGGATCGAGCCGTAGTCACGCTCGCGCTCCCGGCGCGGCTCGGCGCGAAGCACCTGTGGCGAGACGGTCACGCGCCGAAGCAGGGACGTTTCGTCGGCACGCCTGTAGACGACGTAGAGTGCAATGCCGACGAGCATCCATGCGAACCCCACGTAGCGCGCGGGCTGGTGCACGACGACCACCGCGATCCAGCCCGCCGCCGAGGCCACCGCGCCGAAGACCGCCGGCAGCGGCAACTCCCCTCCCCGCAGCTTCACGCCGAGCGGCACCCGGTACGGCCGGTCGCGATCGGGCTCCTTGAAGCGCAGGCGACAGATCGACAGATGGGCGATCGTGAAGGCGAGCATCGCCCCGAACGCATAGATCCCGATCAGGAAGTCCAGGTCCTCGGGGACGACCAGGCCCGCGGCGATGATGCCGGCCAGGATGATCAGCACGTACGGCGTGGAGCGCTGCGGGTGCAGGCGGCCGAGCCCGCTCGGGATCTGGCGGTTCGTCGACAGCGAGTACGCGAGGCGCGAGAGACCCAGCATCGCCGAGTTCGCAGCCGCGACCAGCGTCAGGCTGCCGAGCGCGGCGACGACGTATCGCAGCGTTTCCGCGAGCCAGTGCGGGTGCATGCGCGAGACGATGCCGACCATCGGCGCGTTCGCGAAGCGCGTCGCGAGGTCGGTGTGCCCGCCGTGCACGGGGAAGGCCATCACGGCGACGAGCGCGATACCGGTGTACAGCACGAGCACGGTCGCGATGCCGCTTCCCACGAGCCGCTTGAGCTCCACGCGGCTGAGCCTGACCTCGCCGGCGAGCCCCGCCGCCGACTCGAGGCTGGTGAACGAGATTGCGGCGATCGTCAGCGCGAAGATCAGGTCCGACCAGGTCGGCGCGCTGCCGAGGTGAATCGAGTTCAGAAGCGTTTCGGGGTGCAGGAACAGGACCAGACCGAGGATCACGATCAGCGCCTGCAGAGCCAGGTCGGAGATCACGAGCAGCCCGATCCGCCTCGCCCGCCGCCAGCTGAAGCCGCGGATGTTGCTGAGCACGACGAGCGCGATGATCGCGAGCGCCAGCCCGAGCGCCTCGCCTCTGTGCCCCAGGGGGCTCCAGAAGACACGCAGGTACTGCGTCGCGGAGAAGGCCGTTACCGCGATCAGGATGATGTAGTCGAGCAGGATCGCCCATCCCGCGATGAAGCTCACGAGCTCGTTGAAGGCGTAGCGGGCGAAGACGGTCGAGCCGCTGCGCTCGGGGTGCAGCGACGCCCCCTCGGCATACGTGAACGCCGTCAGCGCGAAGAGCACCGCCGCCGCGAGGAAGACGGCCGGCGTGAGGCCCAGCGCGTGGCCCGCTATGACACCGAGCGAGAAGTAGATCGCGCTGGCGAGGGATGTGTAGACGATCGAGAAGACGAGCGGCGAGCCGATGCTCCGCCGCAGCACCATCCGCGAGCGGGCCGCCAGCTCCGCCGCCGCGTGCTCCATCTCCCTGGCGGTGCGCGCCGGCTCGACGGCGTGGTGCTCGGGAGGCGCGCCCTCGCGCGCCGCGTCGCGATCGGCCGGCCCGCCGCCGTCGCGCGGGCCCTCGGGGGCGCTCATGCCCGCCTGCCCCTCCTGACCTCCAGGTAGATCCTCGCGACACCCGCGGCGATGAACAGCAGGCCGAGCAGCAGCCGCGCAGACAGCGCGCTGCCGGCTCCCACCAGCACCTCGACGACCAACCCGACGCCGATGGCCACCATCAGCAGCGAGAAAACCAGCGTGCCGGCACGATGCACCTGTCCTCCGGTCATCTCAGGTGAGCTTAGGCCCTGCGCGGTCGGCTTCGATCGGTCCCGCAGCAGGCCGAGCGTGACCGCCCGCCGCGGGGGGCCGAGCTCAGGTTATGAGGGGAATGATCAGGATCGCAACGATGTTCGCGACCTTGATCATCGGGTTGATGGCAGGACCGGCCGTGTCCTTGAACGGATCCCCGACCGTGTCGCCGGTGACGGATGCCGCATGGGCGTCGGAGCCCTTCCCACCGTAGGCGCCGTCCTCGATGAGCTTCTTCGCGTTGTCCCAGGCGCCGCCGCCGGCGGTCATCAGCACGGCGAAGAAGAAACCGACGACGATCACGCCGATCAACAGGCCCCCGAGCGCCTGCTGGTCGATCAGCCCGACGATCAGCGTCAGGCCGATAGGCAGCAGGGACGGGAGGATCATCTCGCGCTGTGCCGTTTTCGTGACGATGTCCACGGCGGTCGCGTAGTCGGGATCTTCGGTCCCCTCCATGATCCCCGGGTGCTCACGGAACTGCCGCCGCACCTCCTCCACGACCGCGCCGCCCGCGCGTCCCACCGCCTCGATCGAGAGCGAGGCGAACAGGCAGACCATCAGGCCGCCGACGATCAAGCCGATGAGCACTGGCGGTTCGTTGATTCCGAACGAGACCGCGTGCAGGACCTTCGCTTCGAGTTCTTTCTGAAAGCCGGCGAAGAGAACCACCGCCGCGAGCACTGCCGAGCCGATCGCGTACCCCTTGGTCACGGCCTTCGTCGTGTTGCCCACGGCATCGAGCCGGTCGGTCACCTTGCGCACGTCCTCCGGCAGATCCGCCATCTCGGCGATTCCGCCGGCGTTGTCGGTGATCGGGCCGAAGGCGTCGAGCGCGACGATCAGCCCGGTCAGCGAGAGAAGCCCGACGACCGCGACGCCGATCCCGTAGATGCCGGTGACGCCACCCCCCGCGAGCTTCCAGGCCCCGAGCACGCCGAGCACGATCACGATCGCCGGGAGCGCCGTCGCCTGGAGGCCCGAGCCGAAGCCCTGGATGATGTTCGTCGCATGACCCGTGATCGACGCTTTGGCCGTCTTCTTGACGGGCGAGAAGCGCGTCGAGGTGTAGAAGTCGGTGATCACGAACAGGAACGCCGTGACGCCGATCCCGATCAGCGAGCAGAGGTAGAACTTCCACCATGCGGGGGCGTTAACCGAGCTGCCCACCTGCACGAAGCTCAGGTCGCGCATCAGCCAATAGGTGATCGGCGCGAACGCGGCGGCCGCTATCGCGCCGGAGACGACGAGGCCCTGGTAGAGCGCGCGCTCGACGTTCCCGGACCTCGAGCGGACCGCGAACGTGCCGATGATCGAGGCGATGATCGCGACGCCCCCGAGGACCAGCGGGTAGAGCGCGACCCGCGTGGACTCGTGGAACGTGAGCACGCCCAGCAGGATCACCGCGACGGCAGTCACGGCGTAGGTCTCGAACAGGTCGGCGGCCATCCCCGCGCAATCGCCGACGTTGTCGCCGACGTTGTCGGCGATCGTCGCCGGGTTGCGCGGGTCGTCCTCGGGAATGCCGGCCTCGACCTTCCCGACCAGGTCTGCGCCGACGTCGGCCGCCTTCGTGAAGATGCCGCCGCCGAGTCGGGCGAAGACCGAGATCAGCGAACCGCCGAAGCCCAGCCCGATGAGCGCGTCGACGGCAGTCTTGGGAGTGTCGTCGAAGAAGGAGGTCAGCGCGCCGTAATAGCCCGCGACGCCGAGCAGCGCGAGGCCGACGACCAGCAGTCCCGTGATCGCCCCGCCCCTGAACGCCGCGGTCAGCGCCGGCGAGACTCCCCCGCGAGCCGCCTCGGCGACGCGCGCGTTGGCTCGCACGGAGACGTTCATCCCGATGTAGCCTGCCGCGCCCGACAGCAGGCCCCCGATCGCGAAGCCGCCCGCGACCGCGATGTTCTGCACGAAGATGAGCGCCACGAAGAGCACGACTCCGACGACGGCAATCGTCGTGTACTGGCGGTTCAGGTAGGCGCGCGCGCCCTGCTGGACGGCCAGCGAGATTGCCTGCATGCGTTCATTGCCGGGTGACAGAGCGAGCAGGGATCGAGCGGTCACCACGCCGTAGACCACGGCACAGGCGGCGCAAACGAGGGCGACGACGACCCCATGGTTCGTCAGAAAGCTGCTCAACAGAAATCCTCCGCGGTCTGATTTGCGTGCCGCGCGAGGATTCGCGCGCACATTTGCCGTCTGGTGTCGCTCAGAGCGAGCATCACCCGGTGCAAACGCGGCCGCAGTCTATCGTGCGCGCCTCTCGAAGGCCGGCTCGCCGCGACTAGGTCCCCGGCACCCACAGGCGCCCACTGCGCTGCGCCGGGCCGGGCTCCCCCGGACTCCCCGAGGGCTCCGGGGCCTCCTCCGCGCCCCCGCCGGGGGCCTGGGCCCCGCCCGGAGCCTGCCCTGCATCCGGTCCCTGACCCCCGCCCGGAGCCTCCCCTCCGCCCGCTGCCCCGCCGCCGCCCGGGACCTGCCCCGATCCGCCGGCGGCCCCGCCGGCGCCGGCCTGCACCTCGCGCGCGTATGCCATCTGCAGTTCCGACAGCGCGTCGCGCAGTGGTTTCAGCCCCTCCGGGATCCTGCGCTCCAGGATCTCGAGCAGCGCGCGGACGGCGTCGATCGCGTCGCGCACCTGATCGAGGTCGCGTTCGGAGGCCGCGGCTGCGGCCTCCTCATGCGGCGCCGGCGCGCCGGTCGCCGGCGCCTCGCCGCCCGGTGGTCCGAGCCGACGTGCGGCCATGTTCAGCAGCGACACGATCGACTGGGCGATCAGGTCGGCGGTCGTCAGGCGTGCGAGCTCGGCCTCATAGGCGGCCCGCAGCTCATCCTCGGTGGGCTCCTGGCGCGCGTCCGCGCCGCGACCGCTCTGTTCGTGCTCGGTACTCACACCGTCACCTCCTGTGCATAGGTCTGTTGCGTCTCCTTCACCGAGGCGGCGAAGACCTCCTCCCGGCTCGCCCCCGCCTCGATCAGCTGCCTCTGTCGCTGGGCGCCGTTTCGCTCGGGAAACGCAGGGTCGATGCCGAGCTCGGCCCGTACCGGTCCCGTCCATGCCGTGAGGCGCTCGATCGCATCCCGGGCGGGGTACTCCACCCCCCGCTCGAGGTCGATGAGCCGTCCGTCGAGCCCGTAGCGGATCGCGCGCCACATGTTCTCCTCGATCAGCCGCGGCGCAAGATCGGCAAACGGGACGCCTTCGTCGACATCGCGCGTCGCCTGTGCAATGCAGGCCGTGGCGAGGGCCGCGAGCGCGTCGGACTCCTGCGCTGTCGCCTGGGCGTCGCAGATCCGCATCTCGACCGTGCCGAAGCTGAAATGCGGTCTGACCGACCACCACACCTGCGTGAACTCGACGATCGATCGCGTCCGCATGAGGAACTCGATGTACTCGCGGTACGCGCGCCAGCCGCCGAACGCGTCGGGCACGCCGCAGCGCGGAAAGCTCCTGGTGAAGCTCTGCGTACGAGCCGAATGCAGGCCGCTGTCGCGTCCGTCGAGAAACGGCGAGTTGGCGGAGATCGCAAGCAGCATGGGCAGCACGGGGCGCAGCCGGTCGCAGACCTGGACCGCGCGGTCGATGTCCCGCACGCCGAGATGGACATGCATGCTGAAGGTGTTGTTGCGCCAGGCGACGTATTTCAGGCCCTCCTCCACGCGGCGGTAGTGGTCTGTGTCGATGATCGCCTGCTCGCGGTAGTCGGCCCACGGATGCGTGCCGGTGGCGCCAAGCGCGACGCCCTGTGTGTCGGCCAGCGAGAACAGGCGCACACGGCGCTCGCGCTGGCGGGCCAGGGCGTCGTGCAGGTCGGCCCCGGTGCCCGAGATGATCTCGATCTCCGAAGAGATCAGCTCGCCTGTGATGTGGTCGTGGAGCAGCTGGTCACTCTTCGCGGCCGCGACCAGCTCCTCGAAGCGGGGCACGAGTTCGAGCGTCTCCGGGTCGAGGATCGAGAACTCCTCCTCGACTCCGACCGTGAAGTCGGTGGACTGCGCGAACTTCTCGGCCGCTCGATCAAGGTCCAGGATGTTCATGGCTTGGCTTGCGGGTCCACGGTCCTGCCGTCCGCGCGTGGCTCATGCCGGCGCGCCCGGCCAGGGATCAGGTCAGATAGAAGTACAGCGCGTAGAGCAGGTCGACCGCCGGGCTCGAGGTATGAACCGTGACCTCCGGCGGAACGTCGAGCAGCGACTCGGAGTAGTTGAAGATGATCTTCACGCCTGACTCTACGAGCTCGTCGGCCAAGCCCTGAGCCGCGTTCGTCGGGACCGCGAGGACTCCGACGACGATGTCCTCGTCCTCCACGACCTGACGGAGCTCGCCGATGTGACGCACCGCCTGGTTACCGACCTGCGTCCCGACCTTCGCCGAGTCGACGTCGAAGATCGCCACCACCCGAAAGCCGTGGTCGGCGAAGATTTCCGACGATGCGATCGCCTTGCCGAGGTGCCCCGCGCCGATCAGTGCGATGTTGTGCTGACCCGCCGTCCGCAGGATCTTGCGGATCTGGGTGACCAGCGCCTCGACGTTGTAGCCGACGCCGCGCTTGCCGAACTTGCCAAAACCCGATAGGTCACGCCGGATCTGGGTCGAGTTGACGTGCGTGTAGTCGGAGAGCTCCTGAGAGGAGATCGTCTCCTTGCCCATCTTCTTGGCCTGCGTCAGCACCTGCAGGTAGCGCGAGAGCCGCGCCGCCACGCCGAGCGAGAGACGCTCGTTGCCGGCGCCGCCGCCGTCCCTGTGGACCTCGGCCATGCCCGTACCCGGTTCTCCATAACTCATTGCCGTGACTCTAAACGCTCGCGCAACGTCGCCTCCTCGACGAAGAGGTCAAACAGCTCCTCTCCGTCGAGCGCGATGACAGGGATGCGCTCGAAGTAGGCGCGTAGGAGGCCCTCGTCGGAGGTAATGTCCCGCTCCTCCAGGGCGAACCCGAGCTCGAGCTGGAGCGCACGAAGCGAGGCCATCGCGTCGGCGCAGAGATGGCACTCCGGTCGCGAGTAGACCGTGATCAGCGTCAAGGCCCGGATTCCCCGGTGGCGTAGGCGTCGAGGCCGAGGTAGGCCGGGTAGGCCAGACGCCTGCCGTGGAGCGCCGCGCTCGCGATCATCGCCGCGTTGTCGGTGCAGAGCTCGCGCGGCGGGACGTGGACCGTAGCGCCGAGGGAGCGAAGACGATCGCGCAGAACCCCGTTGGCGGCGACTCCGCCTCCGACGGCCAGCCGCGAGATGCCAGTCTGCTCGAGCGCCTGCTCGGCGCGCCGGCTCAGGCTGTCGACGATCGCCGCCTGGTAGGAGGCGGCCAGGTCAGCGGCCCGCTGTGAAGCCTCGGACTCGGACATCTCCCGCAGCCGGTAGAGCAGCGCGGTCTTCAGTCCGGCGAACGAGAAGTCCAGGCTCCTTGCGAACGCCTGACGTCCCGGCCCGCGGCCGCCCTGCGCGTGATCGCCGCGTGAGCCGGGGAACGAGTAGGCCTCCGGGTCGCCGCCCTGGGCGAGCCGCTCGAGCGCCGCGCCCCCCGGATAGCCGAGCCCGAGCATCCGTGCGCCCTTGTCGAACGCCTCGCCGGCGGCGTCGTCGAGCGTCCGGCCAAGGACCTCATAGCCATCGTACGCGCTGACTCTCGCGAGCAGCGTGTGGCCGCCGCTCGCGATCAGGCACAGAAACGGCGGCCCGAACGCTTCATCGCCGTCGCCTCGCAGGAAGTTCGCGGCGACATGCCCCTGCAGGTGGTCCACCGGCGCGAACGGCAGCTCTCGCGCGGCGCCGATCGCCTTCGCCGTCGAGAGGCCGACGAGCAACGCCCCCACGAGCCCAGGCCCCTGGGTCGCTCCGACGAGGTCGATCTCATCGAGCGAGACCCCGGCATCGGCGAGGGCGCGTGCGACGACGAGGTTGATCAGCTCGAGATGATGGCGCGAGGCGATCTCGGGCACGACGCCGCCGAAGCGATCGTGCACCTGCTGCGAGGAGATCACGTTCGCCTCGATCCGCCCGTCGCCGTCGACCACCGCCGCGCACGTGTCGTCGCAGCTCGTCTCGATCGCGAGGACCCTCACATCGGTCCCGGATTCGGCACGTCGGCGAGCGACCCCGCGAGCGTCGCCGGTGTGCGCCACATGACGAGCGCATCCTCCCCGTTGTCCTGGTAGTAGCGCCTACGCATGCCGGCCGCGCGGAAGCCCTCCCGCTCGTACAGGTGGATCGCGACAGTGTTCGAACGGCGCACCTCGAGCGTGTACCTGGCGTCCTCGTCGCCCACCCGGTCATACAGCTCGGCGAGCATCGCCGAGGCAAGTCCCCGGCGCTGGTGGCTCAGGTCCACCGCCACGTTCATGACGTGCCAGACGGTGTCGTAGCGCGAGCAGATCAGATAGCCGACGAGCCTCCGTTCGGAGATCGCCGCCAGGCAGATCCCCGACTGCTTGGAGAGCTCGAGCACGAACATCGCGAGCGACCAGGGCGTCGGAAAGACGCGGCGCTCGATCGCGATCACATCGGGAAGGTCGGTGTAGAGGAGCCGGCGGACTTCGATCATCGGTGTGTCGCCGGAGGAGGTTCGAATCGCCGGCCGGCTCACGGGCTCACGGCTCCCCTCGTCGCGAGCGGCGGCGGCGCGAGCTCGGCGTCGGGCCGCCGCCGATAGTCCGGGAGGAGCTGCTCTGCAGCCACCGGGGGCGCCTCGGCGCCCAGCTGGCAGATCATCCCCGCATCGATCAGGTGCAGCGGAGAGGAGTCCTCCGGGATCACGGTTTCCGCGCCCTGGAGCTGCTCGCGGTAGCGGACCGCCCCATCGCCCGCCGCCAGCCACCTGCCCGGGCCCGCGCCGTGCTCCTGCGCCAGCGCGATCACCGCATCCAGGTGCTCGGGCGCGATCGCCCGCGCCGAGACGAGCTCCCGGATCCCGTCCCCGCCGCTCCGCCGGAATGCGCCCGCGAAGATCTCTCCCCTGCGCGCGTCGATGATCGCGAGCATGCGCTCGTCCACTTTCTCCCGGCTGCCCTCGCCGGCCGAAAACGCCGACCCGTTCGGCGGCGCGGCGAGCGCGGCCCGCGCGAGCGCCGCCGGGCTCGAGACGCCCACGAGATCGACCGACAGCGACTGCGCGAGCCCGCGAGCCGTCGCGACGCCAACCCTGAGGCCGGTGAACGCGCCGGGCCCGACCCCCACGGCGACACGGTCGAGGTCGCGCCAGCCCGCGCCTGCCGCGGCCAGCAGCTCACCGGCCATCGGCAACAGCCGGGTCGCATGCCCGGGATGCTCCCCGGGGCCCGGATCGTCTCGCGCCCGCAGGATCGCCCCGTCGCCGAGCAGCAGGGCCACCGCGGTCGCGTGTGTGGCCGTATCGAAGCCGAGCACCATCACCCCTTCGTTCCCTCCCGCTCGCCGTCGCGAACCTCGACGTGCCGTCGATCGCCCCCGCGGTGGCTGAGCGTGACGCTCAGACATGCCCGCGCCAATCCGTCCGCCTCCTGAACCGGCCACTCCACGAAGGCGATCTTCCCCGCTCCGAGGTAGTCATCGAGCAGAGCCGGGTCCTCGTCCTCGAGCGCGGTCAGCCGGTAGAGGTCGAGATGGGAGACGGTGAGGTCCCGTCCGCGGTAGCGATGGCCGATGCTGAAGGTCGGGCTGGTCACGGGGTCGGCGACGCCGAGGGCGCGCGCGGCACCCCGCACGAGCGTCGTCTTGCCGGACCCCAACTCGCCCCTCACGAGCACCACGTCGCCCTTGTGAAGGCGCCCCGCGAGCTCCGCTCCCAGCGCTTCGGTCTCGGCCGGATTCGACGTTTCGATGCTGTGCGGAATCACCGGAAGACTGTAGAGCGAACCGGTCCGACCCTGCTCGTTAAAATGACCGACCCGCGGGGGATGGGTCGCGGGCCGGTCGTTACTCCTGGAGGGATGGAGACGAGGTCTTCATCGGCAGCCGTCCCTGATTGCTTTAGGACCTGTGGACACTCTTTCGCCGTATTTCTCCAAACCCCTCCATTTGCAGGGAAAATCTTCCCAGGCGAGCGTCTAGAACAGTCCAAGCTGGTCCTCTCGGGGCCGCTCGGCCCCGGCTGAGGGCGGCGCCGGCTGAGCGAGGTCCTCCGGCTCGGGCTCCGGCTCCGGCTCGGGGATGCCGAAATGCTCGGGCTGCTCGGGCGCCCCGAGGGCGAGCAGCTCGGGGATCCGCGAGAAGTCCTCGCGCAGCGTCTCGAGCATGCGGGGCGTGTAGAGGGCGGCCGCCGGGTGGTAGATCGGGTACAGGCGCACGTTGCGCGTGCCGAGCGTGATGATCTCCGGTTGACCGTGCAGCCGCGTGATGCCGGTCGGGTCTCCCCGGAGCAGCTTCGTCGAGAAGTTGCCCAGCGAGCAGATCACGCTCGGCTGGATCAGCTCGACCTGACGCATGAGGTAGCCCTGGCAGTTCTCGATCTCGACAGGCAGCGGATCGCGGTTGCCGGGGGGCCGGCACTTCAGGGCGTTCGCTATGAAGACGTCTCCGCGCGTCAACCCGATCTCCTCGAGCAGCTGGTTCAGCAGCTTGCCCGCGCGACCCACGAAGGGCAGGCCCTGCTCGTCCTCGCTCGCACCCGGCGCCTCTCCCACGAACATCAGGTCGGCGTCCGCGTTGCCCATGCCGAACACCACGGTCTTTCGGGTCGCCGCCAGCTCGCTGCAGCGGACGCATCCGCGCGTCTGCGCGAAGAGCTCCTTGAGGGCCTCCCGCCTCTCATCGGCAGACAGCACGCTCGCGGGTTCTGGCACCAGGGCATCGTAGTTCCTCGCGGCGAGACGGTCGCGTGCACCCGTGCGGGATGATCTCGCGATGGCATCGACGTCGACGAGCGACGTGAGGGCTCAGTTCGCGGGCGTGGTGGTCGCGGTCGCGCGCGACGCCGGCGAGCACGTGGGCGCCGGAACGCCACTGCTCGTCCTCGAGGCGATGAAGATGGAGCACGAGGTGCTCGCCGAGACCGACGGCATCGTCCGAAGCGTCGAGGTCGCGGTGGGCGACGCGGTCGAGGAGGGGCAGCTGCTCGCGGTGCTCGAGCCGCGCATGGCCGAGCCGGCGGACGCCCGTGAGCCGCAGGTCCAGGGCCGCGCGGGTGAGCGCGCGGACCTTCGGGCCGTGGGCGAACGGCACGCGGTGGGGCTCGACGCGGCGCGCCCCGATGCCGTCGCGCGACGCCACGAGCTCGGCCGGCGCACGGCGCGCGAGAACCTCGCCGACCTGATCGACGAGGGCACGTTCGTAGAGTACGGCCCCCTCCTCTTCGCCGCCCAGGAGCGCCGGCGCTCCCGCGAGGAGCTGATCGCGCGGACGCCGGCCGACGGGTTGGTCGGTGGGATCGGGAACGTCGACGGGCGGCCATGCGTCGCGATGTCCTACGACTACACCGTCCTGGCCGGCACGCAGGGCATGCGCAACCACCTCAAGAAGGATCGTCTCTTCGATGTCGCCGAGCGCAGGCGCCTGCCGGTCGTGCTGTTCGCCGAGGGCGGCGGCGGCCGACCGGGCGACGTCGACATGCCGATCGTCGCCGGACTCGACTGCCGCGCCTTCGCGCTGTTCGCTGGGCTCAGCGGGCTCGTGCCGCTCGTCGGCATCGCATCCGGCTACTGCTTCGCCGGCAACGCCGCCCTGCTGGGATGCTGCGACGTGGTCATCGCCACGGAGGACTCGAGCATCGGCATGGGCGGCCCCGCGATGATCGAGGGCGGTGGCCTCGGCGTCTACGACCCGGCCGAGGTGGGGCCGATAGCGGTGCAGGACGGCAACGGCGTGGTGGACCTGCGGGTGCCCGACGAGCCGGCCGCTGTCGAGGCGGCACGACGCTACCTCTCCTACTTCCGCGGCCCCGCCGCTCCCGGCCCGGTGCCCGACCAGGACCTGCTCCGCGAGCTGATCCCGCAGGAGCGCAAGCGCGCATACGACGTGCGCCGGGTGGCGGCGGCGCTCCTCGACGAGGGCTCGCTGCTGGAGCTGCGGTCGGGCTTCGGGCCCGGCATGCTCACCGCGCTGGCGCGCGCCGACGGCCGGCCGATGGGCGTGGTTGCGAACGATCCGACCCACCTCGGCGGAGCGATCGACGCCGACGGAGCCGACAAGGCCGCCCGCTTCATGCAGCTCTGCGACGCGTTCGAGCTGCCGATCCTGTTCCTGTGCGACACGCCGGGCTTCATGGTCGGGCCCGCGGCCGAGCGGACGGCGACGGTTCGTCATTTCGCACGCATGTTCCTGACGGGCGCGAACCTCGGCGTTCCGACAGGCACGATCGTCCTGCGCAAGGGCTACGGCCTCGGCGCCCAGGCGATGGCCGGCGGCGGCTTCAAGGCCCCCCTGTTCACCATCGCGTGGCCGACCTCCGAGTTCGGCGCGATGGGGCTCGAGGGGGCCGTTCGCCTCGGCATGAGGCGTGAGCTCGAGGCGATCGAGGACGCATCCGAGCGCGAGCAGGTCTTTCAGGAAAGCGTCGCCAGCGCATACGAGCGCGGTCGAGGGCTCAACATGGCCGCCTATGGCGAGATCGACGACGTGATCGACCCGGCGGACTCCCGCCGCTGGATCAACCTCCTGTTCGACGAGGGCTCCGGAGAATGGTGGCGCCGCCCCGGAAAGAGGCGGCCAAACGTCGACGCCTGGTAGCGCAGCGCCCCGGTCGTGGCGGCCAAGCGAGCCACCCGATGTGTGAGATGGCGCACACAAGCCCAGCCGCCTTGGCAGAGCCGGGTAGCGATGTATCATCCGTCGCGGGCTGCCAGCGAAGAAGCTTCGCGGTGGACCTCAGTGCAATGCAGCAAACATCTCGAGTCGCGCCGGTATCCGTAGGGAACTGGACCGAAACCGATGAAGCCCCAACACCCGACCCAGGCTGAGCGTTTGCTGACGCTGCGCACGGTGGGAGAGCTCCGCGAGTCGCTGGCTCCGGCACGTCACGGCGGGCTCTCAATCGGCCTCGTGCCGACGATGGGCGCGCTCCACGACGGCCATCTCTCGCTCATCCGGCGCGCACGCGAGCGCTGCGACGTGGTCGTAGTGTCGGTTTTCGTCAACCCGGCGCAGTTCAACGAGGCGGCCGACCTCGAGCGCTACCCGAGGCGCGAGCGCGACGACACCGCGCTGGCCGCGGGCGCCGGCGCCGACATTCTGTTCGCGCCATCGGTCGAGGAGGTCTACCCGACGGGTTTCGCCACCACCGTCGAGGTGCTCGGCATCACCGAGAGGCTCGAGGGCGCCGCCCGTGGCGGCGGCCACTTCAGAGGCGTGACGACCGTCGTGACCAAGCTGCTCTGCATGGCGATGCCCGACGTCGCGTACTTCGGCCAGAAGGACGCGCAGCAGCTCGTCGTGATTCGACGACTCGTCCGCGATCTGAACCTGCCCGTCGAGATCGAGGCGGGCCCGACGGTGCGCGAGCCAGACGGCCTGGCGATGTCCAGCCGCAACGCGCTCCTGGACGTGGACGGCCGCGCGCGCGCCCGGGCCCTGCCGGCGGCGCTCGAGGCGGCGACCTCGCTGGCCGCGGACGGAGAGCGCTCGGCGGCGGCGCTGCTGGGCGCGGCCGCCGAGGCGATGAGCGCGCTCGAGGTCTCGCCGGAGTACCTCGCGCTCGTCGACCCGCAGACGCTCGAGCCGCTCGAGCGGCTCACGGGCGAGGGCCTGCTCGCGCTCGCCGCGCGCATCGGGGGCGTGCGGCTGATCGACAACGCGATCCTCCAGCCTGCTTCATCCACCCTCCCCCGTCCACCGCTTCAAGGAAAGGCGATCGCCGCATGCAACGCGTGATGCTCAAGTCGAAGATCCACCGGGCCACCGTCACCGACAGCGATCTGCACTATGTCGGCTCGATCACCGTCGACCCGGACCTGCTCGACGCGGCCGACATCCTCGAGCACGAGCAGGTCCACGTCGTCGACGTGAACAACGGGGCCCGGTTCGAGACCTACACGATCGCCGGCGAGCGGGGATCGGGCGACATGCGGGTCAACGGCGCCGCGGCCCGGCTCGTACACCACGGCGACACGATCATCGTCATCTCCTACGGGCAGTACGACGAGGCCGACCTGGAGCGCTACGTGCCCCGCGTCGTCCACGTCGAGGCCGAGACCAACCGCATCATCACGATCGACGACGAGGTGGCGACCCTGCTCTCCTGAGCGGGCGTCAACCGAGCGTCAGAAGGGAAGCGCGATGTCCAGTCAGCCAGCAATCCAGGCGCCCTCGAACCAGATCCCACCCACCCATCGGCTGCCCATGACCCTGCCGCTGTTGATGGAGAAGAAGCGGCTGGGCGAGCCGATCGTGATGGTCACCGCCTACGACTACCCGAGCGCGCGCGCCGCCGAGGCGGCCGGCGTCGATCTCGTGCTGGTCGGCGACTCGGCCGCGACGACGGTGCTCGGCTACACCGCGACCACACCGGTCGAGCTCGACGACATGCTCGTGTTGGCGCGCGCCGTGCGCCGCGGGCTGAACACGCCGCTGCTGATCGGCGACCTGCCGTTCGGCTCGTATGAGGTGTCCGATGAGCAGGCGATCACGACGGCGATGCGGATGGTCAAGGACGCCGGATGCGAGGCCGTGAAGCTCGAGGGCGGTGGCCCGTCGTCGGTCAGCCGCGCGGCGGCGATCGTCGGCGCCGGCATCCCCGTCATGGGGCACGTCGGGCTCACGCCACAGACCTCGACGGCGCTCGGTGGCTGGAAGGCCCAGGGGCGCAACGCGACCGCGGCTGCGCGAATCTACGCGGAGGCGCTGGCGTTGCAGGAGGCCGGCTGCTTCGCGATCGTGTTCGAGGCGATCCCGAGCGCCGTGGCCGAGGAGCTGATGCCGCACCTCTCGGTGCCGGTGATCGGGATCGGGGCCGGACCCTCGACGGACGGGCAGGTGCTCGTCTTCCACGATCTCCTCGGCATCCGCGACGGTCTCGGGCCGCGCTTCGTCAAGCGCTACGCGAACCTCCAGCAGGAGATGAACGAGGGCGTGACCGCCTACGCCGAGGACGTGCGCTTGCGGCGCTACCCGGGCCCGGAGCACACCTACAAGATCGACCCCGCCGAGCTCGAGGAGCTGCGCGCGCTGCTCGCCGACTAGCTAGGCCAGCGGCTCGCCGTAGCGCTCGGCGAAGGCGAACTCGTCCACCGGCCGCCGCGCCAGCCGTTTCGGCCACTCCTCGGATCGGTGGCCGACGCCGATGTGACAGGCCAGGGCGACCTCCTCCGGGATCTCGAGCAGCCGCCGGACAGCGTCCTCGGCGGGCACGAGCAGCGTCGTCAGGGCCGCACCAAGGCCCTCGCCGCGCAGCGCGAGCAGCAGGTTCTGCACGAACGGGTAGACCGACGCGCCGCCGACGATGCTCTGGCGTGGCAGGCCCGCGTCGGTCGCGAGGACGTCATCGAGGCGCACCCCCACGACGAGGTGGAGCGGGACCCGATCCAGCTGCTCGGCGTAGTCGTTCGCGCGCTGAACCATCCGTACGCGCCGCGGATCGTGGCTCTGGGGATCGGCCAGGATCGCCGCGCCGCCGGTCTGCTCCATGTACGCGCGCCAGCTCGGAAGGTAGAGGTCGCGCAGCGCCCGCCGGCGCCCGGGGTCCTCGACGGCGACCACTCGCCAGCCCTGGCGGTTGCCGCCGCTGGGCGCGAAGCGAGCGGCGTCCAGCGCCCGCAGGAGCGCGTCTCGCGGGACCGGATCGGTCTTGAAGCGACGGCTCGTCGGAGCGCCGCGCATCGCATCGAGCAGATCCATGAGTGACGGGAACCTAGCGGTTCACGCCCGACGCCTCCGCGCCTGCGATTCGCCGGAGCACCCTCGCCGGAGCGCCCGCGGCCACCGAGAACGGCTCGACGTCAGAGGTGACGACGCTGTTGGCGCCGACGACGCATCGCTCGCCGACGGTCACGCCGCTCGTCACGACCACGTTCGCCCCGAGCCAGCAGTTGTCGCCGATCCGAGTCGGTCCCTTGGTCTCGAAGCCCTGCCACGTGATCGGCCGCTCGAGGTCGTCGTGCCGGTGCGAGGAGTCCGAGACGAAGCAGCCGTTCGCGAGCATGCAGTGGTCGCCGATCTCGACGAGCTCCTGCGCCGCGACCATGACGCCGAGGTTGAGGAACGTCCCGGCGCCGATCCGCACCCGCGCGCTGCCGGGAGCGGTGATCCAGACTCCGGGCTCGAGCAGCGTCCCCGGGCCTATCTGGAGGCGTCCCTCGCGCAGCGCCTCGAGCACGTTGCCGTGCACGGGCCAGCGCACGAACGCTTCGCGCCGCAGGAACTCCCAGTGGATCCGCGCCCTGTTCCAGGGCAGAGCGTTGCGCTCGTACCAGCGCCACTTCTGGGCCCACAGCCGCGCCTGGCGGGCCGTGTCGGCCATCTGCTCAGGCGGCGATCCTGGACCGCGCCTGCCGCGAGGGGCCGCCCCGCGACTTACCGCGCCTGACCGCCGGCGTGAGGATCCCCGCCAGGAACTGTCCCGTGTGTGAGGCGGGCTCCGCGGCGACCTCCTCGGGCGTTCCCACGGCGATCGCCATCCCGCCCTCCTCTCCTCCCTCCGGGCCCATGTCGATCAGGCGGTCGGCGCTCTTGATCACGTCGAGGTTGTGCTCGATCACCACCACGCTGTTGCCGGCGTCCACGAGCCGCTGGAGCACGTCCAGCAGCCGCTCCACGTCGGCGAAGTGCAGCCCCGTGGTCGGCTCGTCCAGGATGTAGAGCGTCCGGCCCGTCGCCACCTTCGAGAGCTCGGTCGCGAGCTTCACCCGCTGCGCCTCGCCGCCCGAGAGCGTGGTGGCGGGCTGTCCGAGGCGGACGTAGCCCAGCCCGACCGCGTTCAGCGTCTCGAGCCGCCGGCGGATCTTGGGTATGTGCTCGAAGAAGGTCAGCGCTTCCTCGACCGACATGTCGAGGACGTCGGCGATGCTCTTGCCCTTGAACCTGACCTCGAGGGTCTCGCGGTTGTAGCGCTTGCCGTGGCACTGCTCGCACGGCACGTACACGTCCGGCAGGAAGTGCATCTCGATCTTGATCTGCCCGTCTCCGCGGCAGACCTCGCAGCGGCCGCCCTTCACGTTGAAGCTGAACCGGCCGGGCTTGTAGCCGCGCGCGCGCGCCTCCTGCGTCTTGGAGAAGAGGTCCCTGATCACGTCGAACAGGCCGGTGTAGGTCGCCGGATTGGACCTCGGCGTGCGGCCGATGGGCGACTGGTCCACGGCGATGATCTTGTCGAGCTGGTCGAGCCCGTGGATCGCCCGGTGCGCCCCCGGGCGCCTGCGGGCACGGTGCAGGCGGTTGGCGACCGCCTTGTAGAGCACTTCGTTGACGAGCGTCGACTTGCCCGAGCCCGAGACGCCGGTGACGCACGTGAGCACGCCGAGCGGGATGTGGACGTCGATGTCGCGGAGGTTGTGTTCGCTGGCGCCGAGGATCTCGATGTAGCCAGCGGGAGTTCGCCGCCGCGTCGGGACGGGGATGCTGCGCTCGCCCGAGAGGAACTGGCCGGTGAGCGACTCCTTGACGCGTTCCACCTCCGCCGCCGTCCCCTCCGCCACGATTCGCCCTCCGTGCTCGCCGGCCCCCGGACCGAGGTCGACGAGGTGGTCGGCCGCCCGCATCGTCTGCTCGTCGTGCTCGACCACGATCACGGTGTTGCCGAGGTCGCGCAGCCGATCGAGCGTTCCGATCAGCTTCGAGTTGTCGCGCTGGTGAAGACCTATCGACGGCTCGTCGAGGATGTAGAGCACGCCGACGAGCGAGGAGCCGATCTGGGTCGCGAGCCTGATGCGCTGGGCCTCACCGCCCGAGAGGGTCGCGGCCGCGCGGTCCATCGAGAGGTAGCCGATGCCGACATTCTCGAGGAACTGAAGCCGCTCGGAGATCTCGCGCAGGATCAGGCGCGCGACATGCCTGTCGGTCTCGGAGAGCTCCACATCGGCCAGCCACTCGAGCGCCCGCCGCGCCGACAGCGCGCAGAAGTCCTCGATCCGGGTGCCTGCGACGAGCACCGCCCTGGACTCGGCGCGGAGCCGAGCACCGCCGCACACGGGGCACTCGCGCAGCGACATGTACTCCTCGATCTTCTCCCGCGTCCACTCGGAGTCGGTCTCCAGATAACGGCGCTCGAGGTTGCGCACGATGCCCTCGAACCGCGTCGCATACGAGCGTTGCCGTCCGTAGCGGTTGCGGTAGGTGACCTGCACCGGCTCGCCGTTCGTGCCGTAGAGGAAGAGATCACGCTGATCCTGCGGCAGGTCCTGCCAGGGAGCGTCGAGGTCGACGCCGTAGCGCTCGGCGATCGCCTCGGTTACCTGCTCGTAGTACTTCGACGCGCTGTTCGCCCAGGGAGCGAGCGCGCCTTCGCCGATCGAGAGGCCCGGGTCGGGGACGATCAGCTCGGGATCGATCTCCATCTGCGAGCCGAGCCCCGTGCAGCGATCGCAGGCGCCGTGGGGCGAGTTGAACGAGAAGATCCTCGGCTCGAGCTCCACCAGCGAAGGCCCGTGCTCCGGGCAGGCGAAGCGCTCGGAGAAGGTGAACAGCGTCCCGGGCTCCGGCGCCATCCCGGGCTGGATCTGCGTCGCCGCCGCGCGCGCGCCCTTGGCGCCGGTCGCATGCTCCTTGCCTGGCTGCTCCCTGCCCGCTCCCACGATCTCGATCTCGACCAGCCCCTCGGCCAGCGCCACGGCCGTCTCGATCGAGTCGGCCAGCCGCTTTCGCACCTCGTGGCGCATGACCAGGCGGTCGACGACGACCGAGATGTCGTGCTTGTAGCGCTTGTCGAGGACGATCGACTCCTCGAGCATCCGCACGCGATCGTCGATCTTGACGCGCGCGAAGCCATCCGCGCGGAGCTCGTCCAGGAGCTTGCCGTACTCGCCCTTGCGCCCCCGGACGACCGGTGCGAGGACCATGAACCGGGTGCCCTCGGCCAGCTCCATCACCTGGTCGATGATCTGCTCCGCGGACTGCCCGACGATCGGCCGCCCGCAGATCGGGCAGTGGGGTTTGCCGACCCGCGCCCACAGCAGGCGCAGGTAGTCGTAGATCTCCGTCACCGTGCCGACAGTCGAGCGGGGGTTGCGCGAGGTCGTCTTCTGATCGATCGAGATCGCCGGCGACAGACCCTCGATCGAGTCCACGTCCGGCTTATCCATCTGGCCCAGGAACTGCCGCGCATAGGCGGACAGGGACTCCACGTAGCGGCGCTGCCCCTCGGCGTAGATCGTGTCGAACGCGAGGCTGGACTTCCCCGACCCCGACAGCCCCGTGATCACCACGAGGGCCTCGCGCGGCAGCGTCAAGGACACGTCCTTGAGGTTGTGCTCCCTCGCTCCGGAGACGACGATCTGGTTGCCGGCGGCCATCAACGACTCATTCTAGGACTGCGAACAGATGTTCGCATGAGGGCCCCGGGACTCACGCTTCGATGGCCGCGTACACCTCGTCGATCAGTTTCACGCGGTCGATCGACTCGAAGTGCGTGGCCAGGTACCGCTCCGCGTCCTCGCGCGACTCCCCGTTGAGCGCCATGTTCAGGGCGATCAGGCGGGCCCCGTCCAGATCCCCGCCGCCGGCCGGCGAGGGCTGTGCCGCCGCGGGCGCCGGCTCCGCTGCCGCCGCGATCGGCGGCTTCGGCGCTGCCGGCGCGATTGGTGCCGGCTCGGCCGCCTCGGGCGCCGCGCCGGCGTCCCGCCGGGCTGCCCGCCGCGGCGTGCCCGCACCGCCCGCGGCGGGCCCCGCGGCACCGGAGTCGGTCGCCGGACGATCCGTCTGCGTCGGGGGCTCGGCGTCTGTGGAGCCGGATGGCTCGGCGTCCGTGGAGCCGGAGGGCTCGGCGTCCGCGCCCGGGGCGGCCGCCCGCCCGGAGGCGGCGTCGTAGAGCTCGCCCATGCCTCGCTCGAGCGCTCCGAGGTCCCCGGCGAGCCTGCCGCCGCCGGCGCGGAGGCTCTCCACGAGCCGCTCTGCCTCGCCGTCCATCGACTCGACGCGCTCGAGCAGAGCGGCCGCCGCGCGCTCGACCGCTGCGGTGTGGGCGCGCGCCCGCTGGATCGCCTCCTCGCGCGTGCGCTCGGCGCTGTGGTCCGCGGCCAGGCGCACCGAGCGCGCATGCTCGAGGGCCTGGCTCTCGATCTCGGCGGCCGCTGTCTCCGCGGCCTCGAGAATGCTCTGAACCTGGGTCCCGGCGGTCGAGGCCAGCGAGGCTTCGCCGGTGCCTGCCGCCGCTCGCTGGAGCTCCTCGAACTCCGCCGCGAGTCCCTTCAGATGGGCATCCACCGCGGCCGGGTCATAACCCCGGCGGGCGACAGGGAAGTCTCGTCTTTCGATTGCCTGCCGATCGAACTCCACCGGCGGCATCCTAGGCGATGGGCTCCGCCGGGGTCTCGCTTGGCGCGCCCTCACTGGCCTGGATCTCGCGCAGGTCGCGCCGCAACTCGCGAAGCTCGTCGCGGAGCTGGGCGGCATACTCGAAGCGCAGGTCCTCGGCGGCCGCGAACATCTCCTCCTCGAGCTCCACGACCATCCGCTCGAGCTCGTTTTTAGGCATCCCATCCACGCCGTCGGTGGCGCCGCGCTTGCGGGTGCGGCGTTTGCGGCCCTTCGGGACCTTCGACTCCGACTGCAGGAACTCCGCGATGTCGGAGATCCCCTTGACTATCGTCGCCGCGGTGATCCCATGGCGCTCGTTGTAGGCGACCTGGATCTCGCGCCTGCGGTCTGTCTCCTCGATCGCGGCCCGCATCGCACGCGTCTCTTTGTCGGCATACATCAGGACCTTGCCCTCGACGTTGCGGGCCGCCCGGCCGATCGTCTGGATCAGCGAGGTCTCGCCGCGCAGGAAGCCCTCCTTGTCGGCGTCGAGGATCGCGACCAGCGAGACCTCTGGTAGGTCCAGTCCCTCTCGCAGTAGGTTGACCCCGACGAGCACGTCGTACTCGCCGAGCCGCAGGTCGCGGATGATCTGGATCCGTTCCAGCGTGTCGATCTCCGAGTGCAGGTAGCGGGTCTTGAAGCCCATCTCGAGCAGGTAACCCGACAGGTCCTCGCTCATCTTCTTCGTCAGCGTCGTGACGAGCACCCGCTCGTCACGCTCCACGCGGGTCCGGATCTCGTTCATCAGGTCGTCGACCTGGTGGTGGGTCTCGCGCACCTCGACCAGCGGATCGACGATCCCGGTGGGCCGCACGATCTGCTCCACGACCCGCGTCGACTGTGTCCGCTCGTACTCTCCGGGCGTGGCCGACACGAACATCAGCTGCGGCGTGATCGAGAGGAACTCGTCGAACGTCTGCGGGCGGTTGTCGAGCGCGCTCGGGAGGCGGAAGCCGTAGTCGACGAGCGTGTTCTTTCGCGAGCGGTCGCCCTCGAACATCCCGCCGATCTGCGGGACCGTCTGATGGGACTCGTCGATGAAGCAGATGAAGTCGTCCGGGAAGTAGTCGATCAGGCAGTACGGCCGCTCGCCGGGACTGCGGCCGTCGAGGATCCGCGAGTAGTTCTCGATCCCCGAGCAGAAGCCCATCTCGCGGAGCATCTCCATGTCGTACTGAGTGCGCTGGCGCAGGCGGTGGGACTCCAGCAGCTTGCCCTGCGCCTCGAGCTGCTCACAGCGGGCGTTCAGCTCGCGGCCGATCTCCTCGACGGCCGACTCGACCGACCCCTCCTTGACGTTGTAGTGGGTCGCCGGCCAGATCGCGACGTGCTCGAGGTCGTCGGTGATCAGCTCGCCCGTGAGCGGGTCGAAGTGCTGGAGCCGTTCGATTTCATCGCCGAACATCGTCGCCCGGAAGGCCGTCTCGGCATAGGCGGGGAAGACCTCGAGCGTCTCTCCCCGCACGCGGAAGCTCCCGCGCGAGAGGACGCTGTCGTTGCGCGTGTACTGGATCGAGACGAGTTTTCGCAGCAGCTTGTCGCGGTCGATCATCTCGCCGCGCCTGAGGATCTGCATGTTCATCTCGTAGGTCTCGGGCGATCCGAGGCCGTAGATGCACGAGACCGATGCGACGACGATCACGTCGCGGCGCGCGAACACGGCGGCCGTGGCGGCGTGTCTGAGCCGGTCGACCTCCTGGTTGATCGCTGAGTCCTTCTCGATGTACAGGTCCCGGCTGGGGACGTAGGCCTCGGGCTGGTAGTAGTCGTAGTAGGAGACGAAGTACTCGACGGCGTTGTCGGGGAAGAAGGTACGGAACTCGTTGCAGAGCTGAGCGGCGAGCGTCTTGTTGTGGGCGATCACGAGCGTGGGCCGCTGGACGGCCTCGATCACGCCGGCCATCGTCATCGTCTTGCCCGTCCCGGTCGCGCCCAGCAGTGTCTGAAAGCGCTCGCCGGTCACGACGCCCTGCGCGAGCGACTCGATCGCCTTCGGCTGGTCGGCGGTCGGCGTGAACATCGAATCGAGCTTGAAGTCAGGCATCGCCCTCTACCGTAGCGCCCGCTCGGGCGCATGCCGAGGCGGCGCGACGGCCCTCGCGTGGGCGGCGCTAGCCCAGGCCCAGCTCGTGGCGGTAGGTGGCGCGATATGTCTGTTGGGCATCGAGCACGCGCTGCACGTAGGCGCGCGTTTCGGGGAACGGGATGCCCGCGACGGTCAGTTCACCGCCGGCTTCACTGGCGCGCGAGGCCCAGATGTCGACGTTCGCCAGCCCACCGTTGTAGGCGGCCACGGCGAGCACCTCGTTGCCGTTGTAGTGGTTGAGCAGGTAACGAAGGTAGTAGCTCCCGTAGGCGATGTTGATCCTCGGCGTGCCGAGGTCGCCGGCGGTGAAGCTGCTGCCCCCGGAGAGGTGCGCGAGGTAGTACGCGGTCGCCGGCAGGATCTGCATCAGACCCTGCGCTCCCGCGGAGGACGGGCGTGGATCGAACTTGGTCTCGGCGTATATCACCGCCGCGATCAGGGCCGGGTCGAGGTGCTTCTCAGCCGCCTGTTCACGGATCACGCTCGCATCGGTGAGCGGCAGCGGCCGATTTCGCACAGCGTGACCCGACAGGACCAGTGCCAGCAGTAGGACCGCAAACGCCGCGGTCGCGGCCGCGACGAGCCTGCGTCTGCTCATCGGCCAAGCTTCTCAAGGACCTCCGACAGCTGGAGCGCCAGCTCGTCCTCGGTCCCGTCGTTGCGGACGACGAACGTCGCCAGCCGTGCCTTCTCGGCCTGAGGCAGCTGGCGGGCGGCGCGCTCGTCGCCCAGCGCGTGGCCGCGCCACGAGGCGCGATCGCGGCGCAGCTCCTCCTCGGCGATGACCGCGATCGTCGCGTCGTAGCCGTCGACCTCGCCGGACTCGAACAGGAGGGGAACCTCGATCACCGCGGCGCGCGGACGCGGCGTTCGGGTCCTCACCTCGCTGACCCAGGCATCCGCGCGGGCGCCGACGAGCGGCCAAAGGAGCCGCTCGAGCCATTCCCTGTCGGCGTCCTCGCCGAACGCGCAACGGGCCAGGACGGTCCTGTCGATCTTCCCGTCCGGAGCCACCTCGGCGCCGAACCGCTCGACGATCTCGCCGCGTACGCCGGGCTCTTCGAGCAGGTCGTGCACGATCGCGTCGCTGGAGAGGACCGCGGCGCCGAGCCGCTCGAGCGCCGCCAGCGCGGTGGACTTGCCGGCTCCCATGCCACCCGTGAGACCGACGACGGGCACGGCCGGGTGCGTGCCTGCGCCTGCCAGCTCTGTCAGCCCTGCGAGGACTCTGCGGGCGCGCTCGCGGGCTCGCCCTGATCCGGCGGTGTCCCGTCCTCGATGTCCGACGGGCCCTCGACGGCCGCGTCCTCGCTGCGCGCGGCGGCATCGTCGGCGACCTCGACGTCCGCGGCCTCCGGCGCCTCGGTCGCAGCGGCGCTCTCCGCTGGGCCCGACGCTGGGGCGGCCGCCTGCTCGGCCTCGGCCGCACCCTCGCCGCTGCCCGCCTCGGACTGGCCTGCCTCGGCCGGCGCCGGAGCGGCGGCCATCGTCTCTCCGTCCTGGTCGCCCTCGGCGGCAGGCTCGCCCGCGGGCTCGCCGGGACGGGAGACCGGAAGTATCTGGTCCTCGACGCGCTTGGCGGACAGCGACAGCCGCCTGCGCTCGGAGTCGATCTCGAGGATCTTCACGCGGATCTCGTCACCTGGGTGGACGATCTCGCGCGGGCTCTCGACATGGTGCGGGGCGAGCTCGGAGATGTGCACGAGCCCCTCGACGCCGTCGAGGATCTCGACGAAGGCCCCGAATGTGACGACCTTGGTCACCTTGCCCGCGAGCTCGTCGCCGACGTTGTAGGTGTCGACGATCCGCTGCCAGGGGTCCTCCTGCGTCTGCTTGAGGCCCAGGGAGATGCGCTGGCGGTCGCGGTCAATGTCGAGCACCTTCACCTTGACCGTGTCGCCGATCGAGAGGATCTCGCTGGGGTGGTTGACGTGCGACCACGACAGCTCGGAGATGTGGATCAGCCCGTCGATGCCGTCGAGGTCGACGAACGCGCCGAAGTCGACGATGTTCGAGATCTGCCCTTCGACCACCAGTCCCGGCTGAAGCCTGTCGAGGATCTGCTGGCGGACCTCCTTGCGCTCCTCCTCGAGCACGGCGCGGCGCGAGAGGACGACGTTGTTGCGCGAGCGGTTGAGCTCGATCACCTTGGTCTCGATCTTCGTCCCCATGTACTCGTCGAGGTTGGGGACCCGGCGGATGTCGACGAGCGATGCGGGAAGGAAGCCGCGAACGCCGAGATCGATGATCAGACCGCCCTTGACCACCTCGATGACCGTTCCCTCCACGGGCTCGCCGGACTCGGCCGCCGTTTCTATGCGCCGCCACGCCTTCTCGAAGCGCGCCCGCTTCTTGGACATGATCAGGCGGCCGTCCTGATCCTCCTTCGTGAGGACGATCGCGTCGACCTCCTCGCCTAGGTGAACCTCGTCGTTCGGGTCGACCGACTTGCGGATCGACAGCTCGCCCGCCGGGATCACGCCCTCGGACTTGTAGCCGATGTCGACGAGGACCTCGTCCTTGTCGATGCGAACGACGTGCCCCGTGACCACCTCGCCCTCCTCGATCGGGCGGAAGGTGGCGTCATAGTTGGGGACGACCTGCCCGTCCACTTCCAGCAGCAGCCCATTTGACCCGTCAACGACGTGGGCCTGCGCGTTCTCCATCACTGTTTGCACCGGCCGAAGCGTAGCGCAGCCGTATCATTGCGGCCAGATGCCTGTGCGAGCGACCAAGCGGGGAGAACAGCGCACACGCCTGGAGCGCGACTGTGACGTGCTCATCTGCGGGGCGAGCTTCGCGGGACTCGCGGTGGCCAGGGAACTGGCCGGATGCGGGGCCCGGGTGCTCCTGATCGATCGCTACGAGCTGGGCGAGCGCCAGACGTCCGCCTGCGCGATGCCGACCGCGTGGATGCAGGCGCTCGACGTCATGCCCTCGCTGCGCCAGACCTTCGGCGACATGCTCGTGCACACGCCGTACCTCACCTGCCGCTGGACGCTGCCGTGGTCGTTCTCCACCTTCGACTACCGCGAGCTGTGCGCCCTGCTGCGCTCCCAGGCGGAGGATCCCGAGATCGAGCTCGAGACGGCGACGGTCCTCGGGCGCACCGGCTCGACGGTGCACACCGACCGCGGCGACCTGCGGGCGCCCCTGGTCGTCGACGGCCTCGGCTGGCGGCGGGTGCTCTCGCACGGGACTCCGATCCAGCCGCCGAACGCCCGGCTCTCGCGGGGTCTAGAGGTTCACCCGCCCGGAGCCGGCGAGGAGATGGAGCTCTGGATCGACCAGCGCTACATCCGCGCGGGCTATTCGTGGAGCTTCCCGGCCCGCGACGAGCTGCGCGTCGGCGTCGGCTCCTTCTGGCCGTCACATCACGTCAAGGAGCCGACCGTGAGGCTCGCGCGCGAGCTCGATCTGCCGCCGGTCGGCTATCAGGGCAACTGGATCCCGCATCAGCTGCGTGCGGCGGTCGAGGACGGCCTGTTCTTCGCCGGGGACTCCGCGGGGCACTGCCTGCCGCTGACCGCGGAGGGGATTCGCACGGCGCTGTATTTCGGTCTTGCCTGCGGGCGCGAGCTGCGCGACGTGCTCGAGGGCCGGCGGACGCGCGAGCAGGCGCTTCACCGCTACGGCGCCTTCTCGGCGGCCCACGCGCGCAAGTACCGCTGGCTGCTCGCGGCCCAGCGCGCGGCCGGGCGCATGACCCCCACCCGCGCCCTCAGCGCGCTCGTGCGCGCGGTCGAGAACCCCCGCGTCGCGAGCTGGATCTTCGGCCACTATCTCGCGATCGCGCCACCCTCCTTCGTCGGCGACCGGGCACAGCGGCGCGGCGGATCGCTGGCCGTCGCCGGCGCCTGAGCTCCGGCGCGGCAGCAGTATCCTGCCCGCATGCCGCCCGAGAGCGCCGCACCGGGGACGCTCGAGGGTGCGCCAACGCGACGGATCCTCCTCACCGGGGGCGCCGGCTTCATCGGCGCGAGCCTCGCGATCGGCCTTGCCGGAATCCACCCGGACTGGGAGGTCGTGGCGTTCGACAGCCTGCGCCGGCGTGGCTCGGAGCTGAATCTCCCACGCCTGCGCGATGCAGGCGTCCGCTTCCTGCACGGCGACGTGCGCGAGCTCGACGACCTGCTCGCGGTCGGCGAGATCGACGCGCTGCTGGAGTGCTCGGCGGAGCCGTCGGTGCTCGCCGGCCTCGACGGCAGCCCCGATTTCGTCGTCAAGACGAACCTCCTGGGTGCCTACAACTGCCTCGAGCTCGCGCGGCGCGCCGGCGCCCAGTTCGTGTTCCTGTCCACCAGCCGCGTGTATCCGGTCGCGGGGCTCGAGAACCTGGCCTACACCGAGGGCGAGACCCGATTCGAGCTCGCGGATGACCAGGGCGTGCGCGGGGCATCGTCGCGCGGCGTCGCCGAGTCCTTTCCACTGGACGGGGCGCGCACGATCTACGGAGCGACGAAGCTGGCCGCCGAGCTCCTGATCGCGGAGTACGCCGCCGCGTACGGGCTCGCGACGGTGATCGACCGTTGCGGTGTCGTCGCGGGGCCATGGCAGATGGGCAAGGTCGACCAGGGGGTGTTCACCTACTGGATGCTGGCCCACCACTTCGGGCGGCCGCTCCGCTACATCGGCTTCGGCGGTAGCGGCAAGCAGGTGCGTGACCTGCTCCACGTCGACGACCTGCTCGAGCTCGTCCAGGAGCAACTCGCCGATCCGGCGCGCTGGGCCGGCAGCACCTTCAACGTCGGCGGCGGCGCAGCCGGTAGCCTTTCGTTGCTGGAGGCCACTGAGCTATGTCGCGAGATCACCGGTCAGAGCACGGAGGTTCGGCCGTCGACAGAGACGCGGCCCGGCGACGTTCCTGTCTACATCTCCGACTGCACACGCCTGAACGAGTTCTCCGACTGGCGGCCACGTCGCGGACCGGCCGACGTCCTGCGCGACACCCACGCGTGGATCGTCGAGCAGGAGGCGGCGCTCGCCAAGGCGCTGTAGAGGGGGCGGGTTGCCAACGGCGATAATCAGCGGATCGGGCGGCCTGATCGGATCGGAGTCCGTCAGGCACTTCGTCGAGGCGGGCTACGAGGTCATCGGGCTCGAGAACGACATGCGGGCGACCTTCTTCGGCCCCGACGCCTCGACGGCCCACGTCACCGAGTCGTTGACGCAGCGCTATCCGACAGAGTTCAGCTCGATCGACATGGACATTCGCGACGCGGACGCGGTCTCGGCCGTGTTCTCCGCGTCCGCGGGCCGGATCGAGCTCGTGATTCACACCGCCGCGCAGCCCTCGCACGACTGGGCGGCCTCCGACCCACAGACCGATTTCGCCGTCAACGCCAACGGCACGCTGAACCTGCTCGAGGCCACCCGCCGCCATGCGCCCGACGCGACGTTCGTCTTCTGCTCCACGAACAAGGTCTATGGCGACCTGCCCAACCATCTCCCCCTCGTCGAGCTCGAGACGCGCCTCGAGTTGCCCGAGGATCACCGCTACCACCGTGGAATCGACACCACGATGTCGATCGACAGCTCGACGCACTCACTCTTCGGCGTCTCGAAGGCGGCCGCGGACCTGCTCGTGCAGGAGTACGGCCGTTACTTCGACATGCCCACCGTCTGCTTTCGCGGCGGCTGCCTGACCGGTCCGGGGCACGCGGGCACGCAGCTGCACGGGTTCCTCTCCTACCTGATGCGCTGCACGATCTCAGGCGAGCCCTACACGGTCCTCGGCTACGGCGGCAAGCAGGTGCGCGACAACATTCACTCCGCAGACCTCGTCGAGGCCTTCGCCGCGTTCCACCGAGCTCCCCGCGCAGCCGCCGTCTACAACATCGGCGGTGGGCGCCGCAGCAACTGCTCGATGCTCGAGGCGATCGCGCTCAGCGAACGGGTGGCCGGGCGCGAGCTCAGCTGGAGCCTGCGCGAGGACAATCGAATCGGAGACCATCGCTGGTGGATCAGCGACCTCGAGCCCTTTCGGCGCGACTATCCCGACTGGGACATCACGCGTGAGGTGACAGACATCCTCAGGGAAATCTACGACCACAACGCCGAGCGCTGGCTGGCCGCGCGATGAAGCTCTCGGTCGTCATCCCGGCGAACAACGAGCGCGACTCGATCGGCGCGACGGTCGGGGCGCTGACCGGAGAGCTGAAGGCAGAGCACATCGACTACGAGATCATCGTCGTCGACGATTCGAGCAACGACGGTACGGGCGACGTCGTGCGCACGATCGGGGAGAGTGACCCCCGCGTGCGCTGCGTCCGCTCGCCGCGGCCGCCAGGGTTCGGGCAGGCCGTCCGGGCCGGGCTCGACGAGTACACCGGCGACGCCGTCGCGATCGTGATGGCGGACCTGTCCGATTCTCCCAAGGACGTCGTCAGCTACTACCGCGTCCTGCAAGCGGGCTTTGACTGCGCCTTCGGCTCGCGCTTCACGCGTGGCAGCCACGTGCACGACTATCCGAAGCTGAAGCTGATCATGAACCGGATCGTGAATTTCGGCATACGCCTGCTCTTCCGTCACGGTTACAACGACACGACGAACGCCTTCAAGGCCTACCGGCGAGAGGTCATCGACAACATCCAGCCGCTGCTGTCCAATCACTTCAACCTCACGGTCGAGATGCCGCTGAAGGCGGTCGTCAGGGGTCACTCCTACGCGGTCGTTCCCGTGTCCTGGGCGAACCGGACGAACGGGACCTCAAAGCTGATGCTCCAGGAGATGGGCAGCCGTTACCTGTTCATAGTGCTGTACGTGTTCCTGGAGCACCATCTCAGCCGCGGCGACTACCGCCGGCCGAGCGATCCCGATGCGCAGAGCACGCCCCTGCACCCGGGCATGACGAGCGTCGGCACCGACGACGGCGCCCGCTCGGCGCGAGCCTCCTGACCACGCCGCACCGATGGCGACGGACACCACAACCGGACTCGGTGCCGCGCCCGGTCCCCTCGCCAGGCCGTGGGCCCTGCGTAGACGCCTCGCGAGGGTACCGGTCCCGCTCGCGCTGATCCTGGTCGTCGGGGCGTTTCTGTCGGTCGCCTGGGATGTCGTGACGCCGGCCTTCCAGGGGCCCGACGAGGCGAAGCACTTCGCTTACATTCAGTACTTCGCCGAGACCGGTCACCTGCCCAACGCGAACGGTGCCAGCGAAGCGACCGAACCCTCACTCGGGTCCACCGAGGAGCGCGAAGCCCTCACCTACCTCGATCTTCGACCGCTGATCGGCAACCGCACGGAGCGACCGGCGTGGACCGCCCCGGATCTCGGGCTCTGGCATCTGCTCGAGCGCTCGATGCCGCGCGGATCGCGGGCAAACGGAGCCAACGCCAACGCGATCGCCAAGAATCCGCCCCTCTACTACGCCGTCATGGCGATCCCCTACCGGGTGTTCATCTGGCTGCCCGTGCTCAAGCGCGTGTTCGTGCTGCGGCTCGTCAACTCCCTGTTCTACCTCGCGACGATCGTGCTCATGTGGCTGCTCGCGGGCGAGGTCTTCGGCGCGGTCCGCTGGAAGCAGGCGCTGGCCACGGCAGTCGTCGCGCTGCAGTCCTATCTCTCCTCGCTGGGCGCGACCATCAATGCCGACAACCTGCTGATCGCGCTTACGACGGGCTTTCTCCTCTGCGCCGTGAGGCTCGTCAGACGAGGACCCTCGCTCGGAAGGGTACTGGCGCCGAGCGCGCTCGCGGTGGCGGCGTCGCTCACGCATGGCCGCGGTCTCGTGACGCTGCCGGTGCTCGCCGTCGCGCTGGCGGTGGCCTGGATCACGCACAGGCCCGCGCCGCGCGAGACGCTGAGGCTCGGGGGAGCGGCACTGGCGACCGTCGGCGTCGGCCTGGTCGCGTACACGCTGTTCGGAAAATCCTCCTCGAGTGGGGGGCTCTATGGCGGCCAGGTGGGCGAACTGAACACCCATACGAAGTTCAAAGTCGGCCAGTTCCTCTCGACGGTGTGGCAGTTCTACCTGCCGAAGCTGCCGGGGTTCCCGACCCGCCTCGGCCCCAACTTCGGTTACCGCCAGGTCTTCATCCAGGGTTTCTACGGTCAGGGCATCTTCGCCCCCACCGTCTTCAAAGCGTTGCAGGCGCTCTCGGCGATCGGGCTCCTCGGCTTCTGCGCGGCCGTCGTCGTGCGCTGGCGCCAGCTGCGGCGCGCGTGGCCGATCGTCGTCGTGATGCTCGCGCTGCTCGTGACGACGCTGGCATTCCTGCACTACGTCTCATACCGCGCGCTGCTCGGCAACGACACCAAACAGCTGATCGTGGGCCGCTACCTGCTGCCGATGATCTCGCTCTTCGGACTGGCGATCGCGTTCACCGTCGGGGCGCTGCCGCGGCGATTGGCCCCGCTCGCCGGCGGCGCGATCCTCGCGGGCGCGGTGCTGCTCAGCATCACAGGAATCACGACGACGCTGTTCCGGTTCTATGCCTGAGAGCACGGCAGACAACGCCCCTCGCCGTCGCCTCGCGCGCCCCGCGGCGCTCACCGCCGGGATCATCCTCCTGGGCGCGCTCGTCGTGCTCGTTCCCTACTGGCTCGGGAAACCGAAAGCGATCGCGAGCGCTCCCACCCCGCGGGCGCTGTTCGAACACGCCGAGTTCGCGCTTCCGGCACATCAGCGCGCGTGCATGAGCTCGATCACGATCACGCCCACCAGCCAGATCGCGCAGTTCGGCGTGCACGAAGCTGTCGGATCGACAAGCGGGAGCCCTCCGATCGACGTGCTGCTGGACGCGCCCGGTTATCACACGGTCGCACATCTGCCGGCGGCCCAGGAAGGTCAGACTGAACTCCGGATAACCCCGCCGCCGCACGCCGTGATCGGCACGGTGTGCTTCCTCAACACCGGGACGAGCACCGCGCGATTCGACGGCTCGCGCGAACCGCGCGGCACCGCACGTGCCGTGCTGACGCTGGGCGGCAAGGCCGCCACCGGAGACATCGCGCTGACGTTCCTGAGCACTCACCAGAACACACGGCTCGCGCGGCTGGGGGAAGTCTTCGACCACGCCTCCAACCTCACCGACCGCCTGATCCCCCCATGGCTGATCTGGACACTCGCGGTCCTGGGGGTGCTCGTGATTCCGATCGCGATCGTGCTCGCTTTCAACCGCGCGCTGCAGGAAGACGACCTCGCCGCGCGGCCCTAGGTCGTTGACGAGCTCCCACACGCGCACGTTCCTGCGCCGCGCCCGGCTTCTGGTCGCCTCGTCGATCACGCTCGCGGCGTGACGCCGGCCGGGACCGGCCGGCGTGCGTTGTGATGCAGGAGCAGCACGCCGACGAGCACGAACGGGATGAAGTTGACGAGATGAAGCACGAGCGCGTAGGGCAGCGCGGTCGAGTGCGGCACCTTGTAGGCGTGAAGCGCGATCAGCACGGCGCCCTCGAACACGCCGACCGCGGCCGGCGGCGACGGGAGGATCATGCTCAGCGCGATCGCCACCATCACGAGCACGCTCGCCGCGAACGGCAGGTGCATGTGAAAGGCGAGCGTCAACAGGTAGGCGCAGAGGATCGAGAACAACCAGCCGAGCGTGGTCCACACCAGCGCCTCGAACGAGACGCGCCAGTGACGTAGTCCGCTGAGGCCGTGTGCGACCTCCGTGATGAGTCGCTCCAGGCGCTCCCCGGAGAACGACGCGAAGCGCCCGAGCGGGCGCAGCAGCAGGCGCAGCGAGCCATGCCCGAAGATGGCGAGCACGGCGACCGCGGCCGCGACTGCGAGGGCAAGCACGACCGCCACGATGGCGGCGGTGCCCACCCAGCTGAGGTGGGGCAGCCACGGCTCGGTGACGAAGAAGATCAGCAGGATGACGACGGTGTCGTAGATCCGCTCGAGCACGACCGTCCCGGTTATCTCCGCCACGGGCGCGGAGCTCCGCCGCCTGAGCACCATCACCCGCGCCGCCTCGCCGGCGCGCGCCGGCAGGATGCTGTTGTAGAGGTAGCCGATCATCATCGCGTTCAGGGTCGTCCCCCGCGGTGGCCGTCTTCCGGGCGCGAACAGGGAGCGCCAGCGCAGCCCGCGCGCGACGTTTCCGAGGCCGAAGGCGACGAGGGCCGGCACGCACCACCACAGGTTGGCCGCACGCAGCGCTTCCCATGCAGCCTGCAGGTCGATCCCGTTGAGTGCGAAGTAGGTGAAGGCGACGGTGATGGCGACGGTCGCCAGGTTGATCGCGAGCCGGACCCGTGGGCTTCTGCGTGTCCGCGGAGCGAGAGCCGCGGCGTCGGCCGGGGACGCGCCGAGGACCGCGGCGTCCTCCGGCGGCGGCGGTGCCACCGAGGTTCTCACCGCGCCGCTCCCGTGCCGGGCGCCCGCGGGCCGCTACGCACCGCCTGGGCGTAGAACGAGTACGTGATCGGCCGCCCGCCGCCGGCGCCCTGACCCGTCTTCCCCACGGCGATCGTCGAGCTGTCCGGGGCGACGTGGAACGGCGCCGAGAAGTCCACGCCCGCGGGCGCGCGAAGGATCAGCCCATCGGCGGCGGTGCCCTCGACGAGCCTGTAGCGGCCGCTGTCGAGCGTCACGGTGTGCGTGGGCGGCTTGTAGAGCAGCGACAGCAGGCGTTCGCCGCTGCCGAGCCCGACGCCGCCGATGCGGACGAAGACGAAGCTGTTGGCGTTCGGCGGCGCGGGAACGGCGACCCGCTGGCTCCAGCCGGCGTGGACCGTGCCAAGCGCGACCGGCGCCAGGCACCGGTCCTGCGCGACGCCGAGGACCTGCCATTCGCTGGTCGTGCGCAGCTCCTGATAGCGACAGAGGATCTCACGCGTCGTTGCGCCCTGATCGAAGGCTTCCAGGCGTTCGTCGATTTCCGCGTCGTGATTGCGAAGGATGCGCTGTGGCGCCTGCGGCGAGACGAGGGCCTTCGCGTCGAGTTCGTCGAGCGAGGTCGTGTAGGCCGAGTAGGACTGGAACACGGGTAGCGGGCGCCATGCGAGGCGATACGCCCAGGCGACGGATACCTGGACGGGCAGGACGTGGACGGTCTTCCCACGCAGCTGGGCCAGGGTCGCAGGGTCGAGCGGGTATGCCGACTGGATCGAGCGGCGACCTTCGGCGGCGATCGCGTTGCGTTTTGAGGCCACGGCCACGTCGGCGAGCTGGGTGATCGCGGATTTGGCGTTTCCGACCGGGTTGAAGGCGGAGATCGGATTGCTCTTCTGAGCGGCCACCGCGAAGACCAGCAGCAGGCTCGCTCCGAGCGCGGCGGCCAAGCGGTTCGCCGGCCGTGGCACGAATGCGAAGAACGCCCCCAGCAGGGCGACGAAGTACACCGCCCCATGGGTGGCGTCGTGCCGCACGAAGGCCTCCTTGAACTGGAAGAAGCAGAACAGGAGCCACAGGGCGATGATCCCCCACCGCCGGCTGCGCACACGCTCGCCTGCAGTCATGTCCAGGGCCACGGCGAGCCCGATCGCGAATGCCACCGGCGCAGCCAGGAACTCTGGCTTCAGCCCGCCGCTTTCAAACCCCTGGGCGGGCGCATAGCCCGTGACGATCTGCTCGGAGTTGCGTACGAACGCGCCCAGCGCCCCCAGATCCTGGCCGGCCGCGATCCAGGCGACAAGCAGCGTGACGAGCAGGGCCAGCACCGTGACGAGCAGCTGCTCCACCCGGCGACCGCGCGCCGCCAACGCCATCACGATCGCGAGCGCGCCCATCTCCAGGCCGACCGAGGCCTTGTTGAGCAGCTCGAAGCCCGCCACCGCGCCGGCGATCCCCAGCAGCGTCAGCAGCTGCCGTCGGCTCCACTCGCGGTCGACCACCCACACGGCGAGGATCAGGAACGGCACCGTGACGGGCACGACCTCTGCCGTCTTGCCACTCGCGTCGAGCACCAGCAGCGCTCCGATCGCGGCGGCGCGCGTCCCGAACGAGCGCCGCGCCGCCAGGAACACCGCCGCGGCGAGCGCCGCCCGTGCGAGCAGCGTGTAGAGGACCGCCAGGGTCCCGGTGCCGGCGTACCACAGCGTTGGCGCGCTCAGAAAGCCGAGCGGGCCATAGGTGAAGATGAGGTGGTTGCCGAAGGTGATCCCGAAGTGGTGGGCCATGTGCATGGCCGCTTCCCAGCTCGGGCCGATGCCCGTCTTCGGCTTCAGCGGCAGGGCGTGCCAGGACAGGAGCACGACGGCAGCCGTGATCCACACGGCCGGGGCACGAATCCATGCGAGGAGCGTGCGCCGGGCACCAGCCGGCGCGACGGGGCGCGGCTCGGGGCGGGCGGGCGCGTGAGCGCCGGGACTCGCGAGCGCCGGAGCGACCCGCGGGCCTCTGAGGGGTCCGATCATCGACATATGTGGTTGCGTCCGAGCAGCACTGTCGTGGTGGACATCCCGCGTCGCTATCGATGCCGCGCCAACCCCCCTTGGGCCAGGGACTATACAGCCGCCCGAAAAGGTCGCCAACGCCTTATAGCAACACGCCAGAGGCACGTTTCGCGGGGCGTGCGAGCTCTCGGCGGCGCGCGTCGCGGCGCTCAGGCCGCCGCCGCGGCGCACTCCTCGAGCGCACGCGCGAGGCGGCGGATGCCCTCGGCGATGGCCGACTCGGTGAGGCTCGCATATCCGAGCACGACCCCGTCGTGCACGGGCCGCGGGCTGGCGTAGGCGTAGCCGAGCGGGTAGGCGCCAACCGATCGCGCTCGCGCGGCCTGCATGAGCGCCAGGCCGTCGACCGGCCGCCCCAGCCGCACGATCGCGTGCAGCCCCGCCGCCAGGCCGGTCACGCGCGCGCCGGGCAGGTTCTCGGCGACGGCCTTGACGAGCGCGTCGCGGCGAGCCCGGTAACGCCTGCGGGCCTGGCGCAGGTGGCGGTCGTAGGCGCCGCTCTCGAGCATGCGCGCGAGCGTGAGCTGGTCGAGCGTGGGACAGCCGTGGTCGGCGAGCGCCTTCTGCTCGACGACCGCGTCGAGCAGACGCGGTGGCACGACGAGCCAGCCCAGGCGCAGGGCTGGCGCGAGCGTCTTGCTGACGGTGCCCATGTAGATCACGCGATCGGGAGCGAGGCCCTGCAGGGCGGCGAGCGGCGCGCGGTCGTAGCGGTACTCGGCGTCATAGTCGTCCTCGATCACGAGGCCCCCGCGGGCGCCTGCCCACTCGAGCAGCGCAGCCCGACGAGCGGGCGCCAGCGCGACGCCGGTCGGCGACTGATGCGCGGGCGTCACGAAGGCGGCGTCGACCGTGCCGGCGCGCGCGCCGATCTCCTCGAGCTCCTGCACGCGGGCCCCGTCGGCGTCCACGGGCAGGGCGCTCAGGCGAGCTCCGTGCGCCTGCAGGATCGCCCGGTGCGGCGGAAGGCCGGGATCCTCGATCGCGAGGTGCGGCGAGCGCAGGGCGCGCGCGAGCAGCACGAGCGCCTGGGCGGCACCGGAGCAGACGACCACGGTCTGCGGGTCGGCGACCACGCCCCGCACCCTGCGCAGGTGCCCGGCGAGCGCCTCTCGCAGCTCGCGCGAACCGCGCGGGTCGGGGTAGCCGAGACTCGAAGCGGGCATCACCGTGAGCACCTCGCGCATCGCCCGTAGCCACGCCCGGCGCGGGAACGACGCCAGGTCGGGATAGCCGGGAAAGAAGTCGAAGGCCGGACCGCTCGCGGCCGGCTCCTCGGCCGGCAGGCGGCTCGCGGCGGCGGCGTCCGCCACGTAGGTGCCAGCGCCGGGTCGCGCGACGAGGTAGCCCTCCGCGAGCAGCTGGGCGTAGGCGTCCACCACGAGCCGTCGCGAGACGCCGAGGTCCGCTGCCAGGGAGCGCGAGGCGGGCAGGCGCGTCTGCGCCCGAAGGCGGCCCGAGCGCACTGCCTCCCGCAGACCGCTCTCGAGCTGGGCGCGCAGCGGTCTCGGGGCCGCGCGGTCGAGCTCGACGAGCAGCTCGGGACCGGAACTGGTACCCGATCGCATGCTCAAACTGGTCCTTTACCATGCACCACGGTGACCTTATCGTGGTGGGTCGATGAACGCCACCACCGAGACCAGGCGCGGCGCGCCCCGCTCGCGGGCCGCGGTCGAGCTCGACTCCCGGCTGCTCGTCGCGGGAATCGCCACCTTCGCCGCCGTCGAGCTCGGCGTCGCGATCTTCATGGCCTTCGCCCCGCACCTGTTCTACACCTCGATCGGGCCGTTCGGCATGAGGAACGACCACTACCTCCGCGACGTGGCGAGCTTCTCGGCGGCGCTCGGGGTGGGGGCGGCGATCTCGATCCGCCGGCCGGCGTGGCGCATCCCCGTGCTGGCGATCACGGCGCTCCAGTTCGCCCTGCACAGCGTGAACCACCTGCTCGACATCGGCAGAGCCGATCCCGGCTGGATCGGCTATCTCGACTTCTTCTTGCTCGCCGCCGCGACCCTCCAGCTCGTATGGCTGATGCGCCTGGCGGCGCGCACGTCCCCGATCACCTCGGAAGGAGAACGACGATGAGCCGCATCGAGGTTATGAGCCCGGCAAAGGCGGGGCCACTCAGCGGGCTGCTGCTGCGGGTTGCACGTCGCAAGACCAGGCAGCTCACCGGCCGTGAGCCGGACGGCATGATCGGGCCGGCCGAAGCCTACGCCCACGTTCCGCGTCTGCTGTTCGGCTACGGCATGCTCGAGGACGCGACGGCGAAGCTGAACCGCGTGCCCGAGCGACTCAAGCTGCTGGCCGAGCTGAAGGCGGCGACGATGACCAGCTGCGAGTACTGCATCGACATCGGCTCGCAGATCGCGCGACGGGCCGGCCTCGGCGACGAGGAGCTGCTCGCGCTGCCGCGCTACCGCGAGAGCGAGCTCTTCAACGAGCTCGAGAAACTGGTGCTGGACTATGCCGTCGGCATGAGCAGCACACCGGTCAACGTTCCCGATGGGCTCTTCGCCGAGCTTCGGCGCCGGTTCGATCATGCGCAGCTCGTCGAGCTGACGAACGTGATCGCCGTCGAGAACATGCGCGGGCGCTTCAACCTCGCCCTCGGGTTCGGGTCCGCCGGCTTCAGCGAGGGCATGGTGTGCGCCGCGCCCGAGCACGCAGCAACCGAGCGGGTGCTCGCCGCAGCGCCTCCGGCGTGAGGGTCTTCCTTGCCGGGGCGACCGGCGCGATCGGGCGACGGCTGGTGCCGCTGCTGCGCGCCGCGGGGCACGAGGTGACCGGGATGACCCGCTCGCCGGAGAAGGTCGATGCGCTGCGAGCGAGCGGCTGCGACGCGGTGGTCGCCGACGCGCTGGACGAGGAGGCCGTCACGACCGCCGTGGCGGAGGCCCGGCCGGATGCCGTCATTCACCAGCTCACAGCGCTGCCGCAGCGGATCGATCCGCGCACGATCCAGCGCGACTTCGTGCTCAACGATCGCCTGCGCAGCGAGGCGACCGGGATGCTCGTGCGTGCGGCCGAGGCTGCGGGGGCCTCGCGGATCGTCGCGCAGAGCATCGCGTTCGCATACGCACCGGGTGCGCCGGGGACGGTCCACGACGAGGACGATCCTCTCTACCTTGACTCGCCCGAGCCCTTCAGGCGCTCTGTGCTGGCGGTCGCCGAGCTCGAGCGCGCGGTCACCGAGGCCGGCGGGGTCGTCCTGCGCTACGGCTACTTCTACGGTCCCGGCAGCGCCCTATCGCGCGAGGGCTCGGTGGCCAAGGACCTCGCCCGGCGGCGGATGCCGGTCGTGGGGTCGGGCGCCGGCGTGTGGTCGCTCGTGCACGTCGACGATGCCGCACGGGCCACGCTCGCGGCGCTCGAGCACAGCGGACCCGGGATCTACAACGTCGTCGACGACGAGCCGGCACCCGTGGCGCAGTGGCTGCCGGCGCTTGCGGCGGCGCTGGGCGCCCCCAGGCCGATGCGGGTGCCGACGTGGCTCGCACGCCCGCTCGCCGGCTCCTACGGCGTGCAGGTGATGACGCGCGCGCAGGGCGCGTCGAACGCCCGTGCGCGGCGCGAGCTCGGCTGGGCGCCCGAGCACCGCAGCTGGCGAGAGGGCTTCTCCGCCGGGCTCGGGTGACGGTCCGCCGGACCGCGGGAGCGCCCCCGGCGGGCCCCTACTTGCGCACGACGAGCACGACGCCCGCGGCGAGCAGCAGCAAACCGACGATGCGCGTCAAGCCGATCGGCTGCCTGGCGATGCCGAGCAGGCCGAGGCGGTCGATCACCACGGAGATCACGAGCTGACCCGCGATCACGACGGCCGTGAGCCCGCTCGCGCCGAGCGTGCGCACGGCGACGAGCGCGACGCTCACGTAGACGGCGCCCAGCAACCCTCCGACGAGCGCCCACCAGGGCGCCCGGCCGGCGTGCGCGAGCGTTCCCAGCCCGCCGCGCACGAAGAAGGTGACGAGGAGCAGGACCGCGGTGCCGACCAGGAACGAGAAGGTGGCCGCCTGGACGCTTCCCATGACCTTGCCCAGCCGCGAGTTGATCGGGGCCTGCATGCCGACCAGGCAGCCCGCGCCGACGCCGAGCAGCACCGCCAGCCCGCGGCTCATCGCACTGCCTGCCCGCGGGGCTCGCGCGACCCGCGCGCGACGCTCACTTGGCGACCAGCCAGTTCTCGCCGACGCCGACGTCGACGGCGAGGGGCGGCTCGCGGCCATCCCACACGGCGCACATCTCGGCCTCGATCAGCGCTCGCGCCTGCGGAGCCTCCTCCGGCGGCCCTTCGAACAGCAGCTCGTCGTGGATCGTGAGCAGCAGGCGCGTGCGCAGCCCGGCATCGGTCAGCGCCCGCTGGCAGCGGACCATCGCCAGCTTGATGATGTCGGCCGCCGTCCCCTGGATCACCGTGTTGACGGCGAGCCGCTCCCCGAGCGTCCTGACCTGGTAGTTGCGGGCCCGCAGCTCTGGGATCTGGCGGCGCCGGCCCCACAGCGTCTTGACGTACCCCTCCTCCTTGGCCTGCTCGATCGTCTCGCCCATGAACGCCGCGACACGCGGAAAGCGTGAGAGATAGGCGTCGATGAACTCCTTGGCCTCCTCGCGCGGGATGTTGAGGCGATCGGCGAGGCCGAAGTCCGAGAGCCCGTAGACGATGCCGTAGTTGATCATCTTCGCCTTCGAGCGCATGCCGGGGTCGATCTCCTCGGCCGAGACCTCGAAGACCTGCGAGGCGGTGGCGGTGTGGACGTCTTCGCCGCGTTTGAAGATCTCCATCAGGACCGGCTCCTCGGCGACGTGCGCGAGCACGCGCAGCTCTATCTGCGAGTAGTCGGCCGAGATCAGCACGCAACCTGGCTCGGCCTCGAAGCAGCCCCGGATCTCGCGGCCGAGAGGCGTGCGGATCGGGACGTTCTGCATGTTCGGGTTGGTGCTCGACAGGCGACCGGTCGTCGCGACCGCCTGCAGGAACGTGGTGTGGATCCGGGAGCCCTCGTCCGCGAGGGCCGGGAGCACGTCGAGGTAGGTCTTGATCAGCGTCGAGAGCTCGCGCCAGCGCTCGATCTTCGCGACGATCTCGTGCTCGGTGCGGATCGCCTGGAGCACGCGGGCATCGGTTGAGAAGCCGGTCTTGCCCCGGCGCTTGCGTGAGAGGCCGAGCTTCTCGAACAGCACCTCGCCGAGCTGCTGCGGGGAGCCGATCGTGAACTCGGTGCCCGCGAGCGCGAAGATCTCGTCTTCCAGGCCGGAGATCTCCGCACGCACCCGCTCGGTGATCTCCGCGAGGCGGTCGAGGTTCAGCCGGACTCCGATCAGCTCCATGTCACGAAGCACCGGCACGAGCGGCAGCTCGATCTCTCCCATCACCCGGTCGAGGCCGCGCTCGGCGATCTGCTCGCGCTGCCAGTCGGCCAGCGCGCCGAGCAGCACGGCCTCGCCCGCGAGCGGATCCTCGAGGTCGCTCGCGAGCCCACGCTCCTCGCACAGCTCGGCGAACGGGTACCCGCGCCTGGCCGGCTCGAGCAGGTAGGCGCCGAGCAGCGTGTCATGCGCGAGCCGCGGCGGCACGAGGCGCAGGGACTTCGCGTCGTGTGCGACCACCGGCCTGTCGCCGCAAGCGACCACGACCTCCTCCGGTCCGCTGCAGTCGCCGATGAGCACCTCGCCGTCGTGCGCCACGGCAAAGCGCCACGGCGGCCCGTCGGCGAACAGCTCTCCCTCCGGGGGCTCGCTCTCGCGGACGGCGACGTGGAGCTCGGCGTCGGAGGAAGCCCCGCCCGCCGCGCCGAGCGCGCGGATGTCCGCCGTCGAGCCCTCCCGCACGGTGGCCGTCAGAGTGACGTCCGCGGTGGGCGCGGGCGCCGCGACCTCGGCGTCGCCGAGCGCCTCCTCGAGGCGGCGCAGCGGATCGCGCAACTCGTAGGTGCGGAAGACCTCGCGCAGCTGCGCGCGATCGGGCTCCCTCGCAGCCTCGGTGACGATGTCGAGCTCGACCTCGACGTCGCGCTGCGCGGTCGCGAGCTGCTTGGAGATGACGGCGTCCTCGGCGTGCTCGATGAGGTTCTGTTTGCGCTTCGCCCCGCTGACCTCCTCGACGTTCTCGAGCACCGCCTCCAGCGAGCCGAAGCTCTGCAGCAGATCGCTCGCCGTCTTGTCGCCGATCCCGGGGATCCCGGGGATGTTGTCCGAGGTGTCGCCCTTCAGGCCGTAGAAGTCGGGGATCAACTCGGGCGGGATGCCGTAGCGGTCGATCACCGCCTGGCGGTCGTAGATCTTGGTGTCGGTGATGCCGCGGGAGGTCGCCATCACCTTCACCAGTCCGCGCTCGTCGATCAGCTGGAAGACGTCGCGGTCGCCGGTGACGATCATCACCGGAACCGGCGGGCTCGCCTGCAGCGCGCGCTCGGCCAGCGAGGCGATCACATCGTCGGCCTCGTAGCCCTCGACTGTCACGTTGCGGTAGCCGAATGCCTCGACGAGCGGCTCCATCGCCGGCCACTGCTGCTTGAGCAGGTCCGGGCGCGAGCGCCGGGCCGCCTTGTACTCGGCGAACATCTCGGTGCGCCCGGAGGTGCCCGCATCCCAGACGACGACGGTCGGGCACACCCCGTACTCGGTCACGATCTTGACGAGCATCGAGGCGAAGCCGAAGATCGCGTTGGTGGGCACGCCGGTCGAGGTCGAGATCGACTCGGGCAGCGCGAAGAAGGCCCGGTAGACGAGGCTGGGCCCGTCGATCAGGAAAAGCCGCCGATCCTCGCCCGGTGCCAGCTCGCCGGCCGCCGGTTCGAGCGTGGTGGTCTTGGACGCCATCGACCGACCACTCTACGAACAGCGCGGCGGCGGCGGCGTCCGATGCCGGGGTGCCCGGCGATGCGCTGCCGGGACCGGCAAGGTCCTAAGATGCCGTGCCGCCAATGAACGAGGGGACTTTCCTGTGAGCGCCACGCCCAGCGCGCAGTACCGCCTGACGATTCGCGTCAAGCTCGACGAGTCGCCGGGCATCCTCGGCCTGGTGACGAGCGCGATCGGCGACGCGGGCGGGATGGTCGGCGCGGTCGATCCCGTCGAGTCAGACGGCGGCCACACGCTGCGTGACATCGTCGTGGACGCCTCGGGGCGCGATCACTGGCAGCGGATCCTCGAGGCGATCGGCGCGCTCTCCGGCGCCGAGGTGATCGACACGACCGACCGCACGTTCCTGCTGCACGTCGGCGGCAAGATCGAACAGCGCAACAAGCATCCGCTGAAGACGCGGGACGACCTCTCGATGGCCTACACGCCGGGCGTGGCGCGCGTTTCGCTGGCGATCGCGGACGACGAGGACAAGGCCTTCCAGTACACGATCAAGCGCAACACCGTGGCCGTCGTCTCGGACGGGACCGCGGTGCTCGGGCTCGGTGACATCGGCCCCAAGGCCGCGATGCCGGTGATGGAGGGCAAGTGCTGCCTGTTCAAGGAGTTCGCGGGGGTCGACGCCTTCCCGATCTGCCTCGACACGACCGATCCCGAGGAGATCATCCGCACGGTCGAGCTGATCGCCCCGGCGTTCGGCGGGATCAACCTCGAGGACATATCCGCGCCGCGGTGCTTCCAGATCGAGGACGAGCTGAAGGAGCGCTTGGAGATCCCGGTGTTCCACGACGACCAGCACGGGACCGCCGTGGTCGTGATGGCGGCGCTGCTGAACGCCGTCAAGCTGACGGGCCGGCGCCTGGAGGGCCTGAACGTGCTGATCATCGGCCTCGGCGCCGCCGGGATAGCCGTCACGCGGATCCTGCTCGAGGCGGGCGTGACGAACATCATCGGCGCCGACTCCCAGGGCGCGCTCCACGTCAGGCGCGAGGACTACGAGGACGGCTCGATGAACTCCCTGAAGCGGTGGTTCGCCGAGGTGACGAACCCCGAGTGCCGCGACGGCGCCCCGGCTGAGGTGATCGACGGCGCCGACCTGCTGATCGGCGTCTCGGGGGCGCGCGCGCTGCCGGCGAGGGCGCTCGCGCGGATGAACGCCGACGCGATGGTCTTCGCGATGGCCAACCCGAACCCGGAGGTCAACCCCGAGGAAGCCGCCCCCTACGTCCGCATCATGGCGACCGGCCGCTCGGACTACCCCAACCAGATCAACAACGTGCTCTGCTTCCCGGGGATCTTCCGCGGCGCGCTGGACGTGCGCGCGCCGAGCATCACCGAGGAGATGAAGATGGCCGCAGCGCGCGCGATCGCAGCGACGATCGAGGAGAGTGAGCTGACCGAGGACTACATCATCCCTTCGGTCTTCAACCGCGAGGTCGCTCCCGCCGTCGCCAGCGCCGTGGCCGAGGAGGCGCGGGCCGCCGGGACCGCGCTCGCCGGCGAGAAGATGGGCTTCGCCCCGGGTGACACGTGGACGACGACCCCCTCGAGCGGGGTCGGCGAGGCGCCCGTGTGAAAAGGTGACGGCGTGAGCGCCCTGCGCGTCACCGTCACCGGCGCTACCGGACTGATCGGCCGCACGCTGCTGCCGGCTCTGCACGCGAGGGACGCCGAGGTGACGGTCCTGTCACGCGACCCGGGACGGTCGCGAGCGGCGCTCGACGGGGTGGCCGGCGGCCCGCTCGAGGTTCTCGCCTGGGACCCGATGGGCGGTCCCGCGCCGGCGGAGGCACTCGCCGACCGCCACGCGGTGCTGCACCTGGCCGGCGAGCCGGTCGCGCAGCGCTGGAGCACGAGGGCCAAGCAGGCGATACAGAACAGCCGCGTGCTCGGCACGCGCAACCTGATCGCGGGCCTGCGCGAGATCGAGCGTGCGCAGGCCGGCGCGCCGCCCCACACGCTGATCAGCGCGTCTGCGATCGGCTACTACGGCGCCCACGGCGAGGAGCCGCTGGACGAGGAAACGCCGCCGGGATCCGATTTCCTGGCGCGGGTCTGCGTCGCCTGGGAGCTCGAGGCCCGGCGTGCGATCGAGCTCGGCCTGCGCGCCCTGCAGCTGCGCATCGGCGTCGTGCTCGACGGCACCGGCGGGGCGCTCGCCAAGATGCTGCCCCCCTTCCGGCTCGGACTTGGGGGTCCCGTCGCCGGCGGACGCCAGTACGTCTCCTGGGTCCACGTCGAGGATCTCGTCGGGATGATGCTCGCGGCGCTCGAGGACGAGCAGTGGACCGGCCCGGTCAACGCGACGGCACCCGAGCCGGTCACCAACCGCCAGCTCTCGAAGGCGCTCGGACGGGTGCTGGGCCGCCCGGCGCTGGCGCCCGTGCCCGAGCTGGCCCTTCAGCTGCTCTACGGGGAGATGGCGGAGATCATCACGACGGGCGCGCGAGTGATGCCCGCTCGCGCGCTGATGCTCGGCTACGAGTTCCGCCAGCCGGACCTCGAGCGGGCATTGCGCGTGGCGATCGCCAGCGGCTAGCGCAGCTCACACCGACACGGGAGCGCGCTCACGCTGCCGCGGCTCGGTCTCGATGATGATCCGGCAGGGGCGCTTGCTCAACAGGTAGGTCGCGGTCGGCCCGATGCCCTTCTCGCCTGCCGGGGCATGGATCGTCGACCAGTAGATCACGTCCGAGCCGACGCGTTCGGCTTCTTCGACGATCGCCGCACCGGGGTTGCGCGTGCGGATCAGCCCCGTGCGGATCTTGATGCCCAGGCGGCGCGCCTGGATGCGAGCGCTCTCGAGCACCGAGCGTCCCTCCCCCTCCTCCGCCTCCAGGCCGGCCTCGAGCGAGAGCTGGCTGGGGACGGGCAGCACGAAGATCGCGTACACGACGCCTTCGGAGCCGATCAGCTTGGCGGCGCCCCTCAGCGCCGACGCGCTGACATCGTCGCCGAAGATCGGGACCAGCGCGGTGCGGTAGTCGAGGGCCTCGAAGTCGGCCGGCCGCTCGGGCCGCTCGATGCGGTAGTGCTTGCGAGGGTCAAGGCCCTGCTGCCGGCGGTAGATGAGGTAGGCGGCCATCCCGACGATCATCCACGGGATTCCGACTACCCGTGCCTCCGCGTGCAGCGCGACGACGGCGATCCAGGCGCCGAACGTGCCGATCGCTCCGACGACCGCGGTCAGCGGTATCTCGAATCCTTTGATCCGCACGTTGCCCGGCGTGCGATAGGGCCGCTCGCGGCCGGGGTCTTTGACGCGCAGCGCGATGATCGCCACATGCGCCGTGGTGAACGAGAGCATCGCGCCGAACGAGTAGAGGTTGCCGAGCACTTCCGTGTTGCCGTACAGGATCAGCGTGCAGGCGAGCCCGGAGAAGAACACGAGCGTGAACCAGGGAGTGCGGAACTTCGGGTGCAGCCGCGAGAAGAGGCTCGGAAGCTGGCGGTGCTCGGCCAGTGACCACGAGAGGCGCGAGATCCCGATCATCCCCGCGTTCGAGGCTATGAGCAGGATCGTCGCGGCGAGGATGCCGACGTAGTACTGCGAGATGTGCAGGAGGGTGCCGTGGAGGCCGAGGTGCTCGACGATCCCGAGCACGGGGTCGTTCTGGAACTGGCCGCCGAGCGCGGTCGCGTAGCCGGGATGACTGAAGGTCTGGTGCAGGACGGGGCTGTAGCCGACGCCGTGGTGAACGACCGGGAGCGCCGAGAGCGCGATCAGCGAGATGCCTGCGTAGACGCCGAGTACCGCGAGCACGACGAGGTTGACGGCCTTCGGGACCTGGCGCCCGGGGTCCTTGGCCTCCTCGGCCATGTTGGCGACAGTCTCGATCCCGGTGTACGCGAGCATCGCCAGCGAGAGCGCGAAGATCAGTTCGGTCCAGGACGGCGCGACACCCAGGTGAACCTGGTGGATCAGCAGCGAGGGGTTGAACACCAGGACCAGCCCCACGATCACGAGCAGCAACTGCGTGCTCAGGTCGAGGATCGCGAGGATGAAGTTGAGCTTCGCCGACTCACCCAGCCCCCTCACGTTCAGCGCCACGAGCAGCGCCACGACCACGAGCCCCCCGATGATGTCCCCGGGGTTGTGGTTCAGCGCATGGAGTCCCGGGAACGCGCTCAGGTAGTGGGGCACGAAGAACGCCGAGATCGCGATCGTGAGGATGTAGTCGAGGCTCAGCGCCCAGCCTGCGAAGAACGAGACGACGTCGTTGAAGGCGTGGCGCGCGAAGGACGAGGACCCGCCCGCTTCGGGGAACATCGCCGCGCCCTCGGCGTACGTTTTCGCCGTCAGCGCGAACAGGCCGCCGGCGAACAGGAACACCAGCGGCGTGAGCCCGAGCGCGTGCGCCGCCACGAGCCCGAGGGCGTAGTAGATCGAGGAGCCGACGTTTCCGTAGGCGGTCGCGAACAGGCCGGAGACGCCAACCGAACGGCGCAGTCCGTGCTCTGAGAGGCGCGCCATGCGGGCTTAGCGTACACACGCGGCCCCTCGAAGACCCCATGCAAAATCCCGTGCACGCCAATAGAAAAAGCAGGAGACGGACGTATGATCCCGACGAACCGGGTCCGATCGTCTCCCGGGCTCGATATGGAAATTACGCGCCGCGGAAACTACGACTCGGGAGAGGACTTCGTCCTCGAATACGGTGAGCTCCGGTTCACCTTCAACGAGGAGGACTTCGCCGAGCGCTGCGAGCAGGCGGCGATCAAGCTCGGTTTCGTCGGAGGGCGGCTCGGCGAGGAGGAGCTGGAAGACCTCGTCAACCTTGCGGTCAACGGGGAGATCTGCGATCCGGCGTCGGGCCTCGGTGAGCACGTCAACGACTGCTGGCCCGAGCTGATCGGCCCGGCAGAGCGCTCTCTGGTGCACTGGCTTCGCCGGCTCGTCTTCCGTGGCGCCTGGCTCGACCAGCGCGTCAACGAGGGCGAGCTCGGCTTGGCCTTCGACGAGGAGACGGGGTCCTTCGCCTACGTGCAGCCCGACCGCAGCGACGAGCCGATCCAGCTGGCTCCCGAGCCCTCCTGGGGACGGGTCGCCTACCGCCGCTGAGCGCGGCGGCCTCCCCTACCTCAGCGCCGCGCCGCGAGCTTCGACGGCCAGCCCTGCCGTGGCACCGGTGCGTCCGGTCTGCGTGCGCTCAGCCGGCCGCCTCGACCGCCGCGGCACGCGCGCGCGTGATCGCGGCCGCGCCGTCCTCGCCGACCAGCAGCTCCGGCCTGAGCGTGCCGCTGGCCATCAGATCGAGGATCGGCTGCCGGCCGGTGGAGGTCAACGTGGCGTCGAGCGCGATCACGGTCGTCTCGCCGCCGAAGGGTCGCGTGGCGGTGGCGATCACGGTGAGCGAGCCTCCGTCGCGGATCTTCCGCGCGGCCGCCAGGGCCTTGCGCGCGGCCTGCGGCGGCAGCCCGTCGAGCGTGTCGATCAGCACGAGCGCGTTGCCGCCGCGGGCGGCCACGCGCTTGGCGCCGTCGAGCGCCCGCTCGACCGCCTGGCCCTGCGCGTCGGCGGAGGACGCAAACGTGAGCGCGGCGGCCGGCGCCTGCGGGCCCTCCTGCCATTGCGCGACCTCCTCGGGCCTGACGCCCGCGAGCACGACGGTGATGTCCAGATCCTCCCGGCCCGAGACCGCCGCGAGCAGCCTGCGAAGCGTCTCGGTCTTGCCGGCGAGCGCCGAGCCGACGATCAGCGCCCGCGAGCCGAGCCCGAGCGGAGTCAGCCACTCGATCGCCTCGAGCGTGGGATCGGCCGCCCCGAGCGCGAGCCTCTCGCTCGCGTACTCGGCGGGAAGGTCCTCGTAGCGAGCGCCCTCGGAGACCTCGTCCGCCGGCTTTCCGTTGATCGTGTCGATGCGCACGAGCGATGGATAGCGCTCCGAGCGGCGGGGCAGGCGGACAGGGCCGGCGACGCGGTCGCCGGAGATCAGCTCGCAGCGGCGAACCTGCGCGGCGGAGATGTAGACATCCTCATCGGAGGCGTCGGGCGGAGCGACGCGCAGGAACGCGGAGCCGTTACCGAGCAGCTCGACCACGCCCTCGGCGACGCGTGCGGCGTCGTCCTCCTCGGCCGCCACCTCGGTCCGCTCGGCGCGGCGCGACGATCGCTCGCGGCCGCCGCGGGAGCGGGTGCGGCGCCCGGTCTCCTCCTCGGGGGCGGGCGTCTCGCCCTCCGCCTCGCTCTCCTGCTGCGGCTCCTCGACGCGGTCTTTCGCGCCGCGGCGCGAGCGCGGGAGCCGCCGGCGGCGGGCGGGACGCTCGCCGGCGTCCGGCTCCTCCTGCGTCTCCTCGCCGTTGTCGCGCGACTCCGGGCGGCTCGCCGAGCCGCCTGGCTCCCCGAGGATCGCGTCGATCAGCTCGGCCTTGCGAAGACGGCGGAATCCGTCGAGTCCAAGCTGATCGGCGATCGCGTGGAGGTCGGCCAGCGGACTTGCCTCCAGCTCGGAGCGGTCCAGTACGGGCATGTGATCTTCCCTCTGTGTGTGGTGGTGGGCGGTTGGCGTCCCGGCGCGTTGTGACAGCGCAAGGCACCCTCGATTCGCTCCAAGACTAGCGTCTGGTCCGGCCGGACCCCGCGCGCCGCATCCCGGGCGCCGGCCCGGCGGGTGCCTCTCGGGGCCGGTCGTGGCGGAGCTCCCCGGCGAGCGACAGGTCCCTGCTGAGCTCGGCCTCGGAACGCAGCGCCCTCCAGACGGTCGCGAAGTCCGCGGCGGACGCGACGTCGTGCACGCGGAAGATGTGCGCGCCTTCCTGCATGCCATGCGCCATCGCCGCGAGCGTCCCGGCGAGACGCTCGCGCGGCGCTCGTCCGGTGAGCGCCCCGATGAAGTCCTTGCGCGAGATCGCCAGCAGCAGCGGGTGTCCCAGCTCGTGCAGCCGCCCGATCTCGGCGAGCAGGCGGATGGTCTGAGCGGGCGTCTTGGCGAAGTCCGGGCCGGGATCGACGATCAGCTGCTCGGCGCCGACGCCGGCCGCCCGCGCGAGGGCGATGCGGTCCCGCAGGAAGGCGAGCACCTCCGCCGTGACGTCGCCGTAGAGGTCGGGGTCCTGCAGGCGTTCGCGCGGCGCCGCACGCGTATGCATCACGACGAGCGCGGCTCCCGTCCGCGCGCAGACCTCGGCGAGCGCCGGGTCGCGCAGCCCACTGACGTCGTTGACGATCCGGGCCCCGGCGTCGATCGCTGCGCGAGCCACCGCCGGCTTGTACGTGTCGACGGAGACGATCGCGTCCACCTCGCCGACGACCCTCTCGACGAGCGGGGCCACGCGCTCGATCTCGACCTCGGTGTCGACCGGGGGGCGCCCGGTGCTCGCCGACTCTCCGCCGATGTCCAGGATGTCGGCGCCCGACGCCGCGAGCTCCCGCGCCAGCGCAAGCTGCTCCCGCACCGTCGCGTAGCGGCCGCCGTCGCTGAACGAGTCGGGCGAGGCGTTGACGATCCCCATCAGCCACGGGCGCTGACCGAGCTCGAGCACCCGGTCGACGGCTCGCAGGCGGTGAGGCGGCGCGGTCAAGGGCTGCGGTCGGCCGAGGACGCGTGCTCGCGCACCAGCGGGTCTGGAGGATGTCCGCCGAGCTCCCGCGCCCCGCTGCTATCCGGGCCCGCCCCTGCGGCGCCGTCGTCGGGCGCGTCGGCGACTATTCCCTCGGCCCGTGCCTCCTCGGCGAAGCGCTCGAGCTCGCGGTCCAGGCGGTCGGCGCTCCAGCCGAGCTCGTGCGCGAGCGTCTCCCCCACGCGGCGGAGAGGCGCCGCCTGGGCCGCGTCGGCCGTCCCGGCGACGACGAGCTCGCGCGCGGCGAGCAGCCCGAGCCGCGTGCGCCTCAGCAGCACGTCTCCGATGCTGCGCGCCTGCTCGCGGCGGCCGGCGAGCGCGACCTCGGCCAGCAGGTCGGGATTGCCGGCGACGATCGGCTGGGCGAGCTCGCCGCGCTCGGCTGCGAGCGCGAGCACGTCGTGCGCCGCGTGACCGTAGCGGGCGGCGAGCGCGGGATAGGACTCATCGGGTACGCCCTCCACGCGCGGCAGCTCCTCGACGGCGATCGCCTGGCCGAGGGGTATCTCATGTGTGTGGCACGGTGCGTCGCGGGCGTCGCGCTCCACCAGGCGGTCGACGGTCATCTTCGCCATCCGCCGCCACGTCGTCAGCTTGCCGCCGGTGATCGTGATCATCCCCGAGGACGTCTCATACAGCTCGGCCTTGCGCGAGATGTCGACCGACTTCTTCGGATCGCCTGTCGAGATCAGCGGACGCACACCCGCGAACGCGCCGGTCAGGTCGCCCGCGCCGAGCGTGCGGCCGAAGAACGAGTTGAGCGCGTCGAGCAGGTAGTCGATGTCCTCGCGCGAGGGCCGCACATGATCGAGCGGCCCCTCGTAGTCGTTGTCCGTCGTCCCCACGAGCGTGTGGCCCAGCCAGGGCAGCGCGAAGATCGACCGCCCCTCGCCGGCAGGAACGATCGCGCCCCCGATCAGCGGGAGATCGTGGCGGTCGAGCGTGATGTGGGTCCCCCGGCTCGGCCGGATCGTTGGCAGCTCGGCCTCGCCGTGAAGCTCCTCGGGACGCAGCTCGTCCGCCCACACCCCGGTCGCGTTGACGACGTTCGCCGCTCGCACGTCGAAGCGCTCCCCGCTCTCGACGTCCAGCACGCGCACACCCTGCGCGCGCCCGTCGCTCTCGAGCAGCGCCGTGACGTCGAGACGGTTGGCGCAGACCGCGCCGAAGCGCTCCGCCTCGCCGAGCACCGTCAGGACGAGCCGGACATCGTCGGTCTGGCAGTCGTAGAACAGATAGCCGCTGGTCGGCTCGCGGGCCGCGAGCGCCGGAAGCAGCTCGAGGACCTCCTCCCCGGAGATCACCCGGTGGCGCGCCGGGCTCCACGACTCGCTGCCGTCACCGGGAACGGCCGCCGCGATCGGCTCGATCGCCTCGGAGCGGCCCCTGCGGCCACGGCGGGGGCGCAGTTTGTCTCCGGCCGAGCGGCGGTCGGTCACCGACATGACGTCGTAGAGGTTCAGCCCCACCCCCAAAATCCGGTCCGGCCGCGCACCCTCGAAGGCCGGGACGACGAGCGGGAGCGGTCGCACCAGATGCGGCGCGAGCGCGACCATCAGCTGGCGCTCGAGCAGCGCCTCCCGGACCAGCCCCAGGTCGAAGTTCTGCAGGTAGCGCAAACCTCCATGGACGAGCTTGCTTGAGCGGCTGGAGGTCCCAGAGGCGAAGTCCGCGCGCTCGAGCAGGGCGACGCTGTACCCGCGGGTGGCGGCGTCGAACGCGACGCCGGCGCCCGTGATGCCGCCTCCCACGACGACGACGTCGAACTCCTCCTCGGACAGCGCCGCTATCGCCTGACCGCGTTCGATCACGCTCGCAGTCTGGCAGAGGCGTGGATCAGATCTCGCCGAGCTCCGAGGTTATTTCGCTGACGGCCGACTTGGCGTCGCCGAACAGCATCGAGGTCTCGGGCTCGTAGTAGAGCTCGTTTTCGATGCCCGCGAAGCCCGGGTTCATCGAGCGCTTGATCACGATCACCGAATGGCTCAGGCTCACTTCGAGGATCGGCATCCCATAGATGGGGGAGGACGGCGTGTTCTTGGCGGCCGGGTTGG
>DASZIU010000194.1:0-2125 GCA_035948815.1 Solirubrobacteraceae bacterium
TCGGGGACTCCTACACGCTGATCCCCGAGGACCAGCCCGCCGCGCTCGCGGGCGCCCTCCGCGCGCTGATGGCCCGCTGAGAGACGGTCCGCCGTCAGGCGGCGTGCAAGCCCTCGCGCACCCCGCTTGGCAGTTGCGAAACAATGAGCAGTGCTGTGACAGGCGAGCAGTCCGTGAGGATCCCGCTCGGTGACATAGAGCTGGCGGGAGACCTGAGCATCCCGACCGGCGCTCGCGGCCTGGTGGTGTTCGCCCACGGCAGCGGGAGCGGGCGCTTCAGCCCGCGCAACCAGGCGGTGGCCGCCTTCCTCGTCCGCTCCGGGCTGGCGACGCTGCTGATGGATCTGCTGACCCCCGAGGAGGAGGCCGAGGACCTCCAGACCGCGCGCCTGCGCTTCGACTTGCGGCTACTGGGCGAGCGCGTCACAGGCACGATCGACTGGCTCGCTGCCAGCACTGAGGCCCGGGCGCTGCCGATCGGATGCTTCGGAGCAAGCACCGGCGCCGCCGCCGCGCTGATTGCGGCAGCCGAACGGCCTCCTCGGGTGAGGGCGGTGGTCTCGCGTGGCGGCCGTCCCGACCTGGCGGGCGAGGCACTGCGGGGCGTCATCGCGCCGACGCTTCTGATCGTCGGCGGCCGGGACACCGAGGTGCTGGAGCTGAACAGGCTCGCACAGGCGGAGCTGCGGGCGCAGTCGCGGCTCGTGATAGTCCCCGGCGCCGGCCACCTGTTCGAGGAGCCGGGCGCGCTCGAGGAGGTGGCGAGGCTAGCTCGCGACTGGTTCCTCACGCACCTGCAGCCGGGCGCCCCGAGCGAGCAGGCCGAGGCACCCGGCGGCTAGCTGCGAGCCGACTCAGTCGCTGTCCTCGTACTTGAACGAGATCGCGAGCCGCACGCGGTAGCTGCGGATCTGCCCTTTCTCGAGCGCGACATCCTGCCTCAGGACCTCGGCGATGCGCAGGTCGCGCACGGTCTTCCCGGCCGTCTCGACCGCGTTGCGCGCGGCCGCCTCCCACGACTCGTCGCTCACGCCGATCACCTCGGTCACGCGGTACACCCCATCAGACATCGCAACCATCCTCTCCTCGATGTTCGGGACTCCCCGACTCTGGCAGATCCGCCGCACGCGGGCATCGAGGCGGACCGCGCCGCGACGCCGCGCGAGCTCACTGGCGCGACCCCCCCGTCCGAGCGACCGCGGGGCGGGACCCGCGGTACTCTCGGCTGATGAAGGGCGACCGGGTGGAGATCGTCGTCGCCGCCGACGACGGCTCCCGGACATATGACATCGCGGCGACAAGAGCGGGCCGTCGCGTGGAGGTCACGACCGCACGCGGAGTGGTCGAGGTCACCGAGGTCACCCGCAACGGCGAGCCGGTGCGCAAAGCGAGGTTCATGGCAACGCGCGTGCTGGCGCTCGTCGAGCATCCCGCGAGCGAGTCGCGCGGCGCGAGCACGCCCGACGGCTGACGCCCTCGCGGACCGGCGGGCCGGGCGCCGCCGTTCCGTCGCGTCCGACTACGATGAGGCCGTGTCGCGCGCCTCCGCGTTCATCGATGAGATCGCCAACGAGCTGGACACCTGGCCCGGCGTCCGCATCGAGCGCACCTCGGAATCCGTCGCGATCGTCCGCTACGAGCAGTTGCAGCTCGGGACGCTCGACCGCGACCGCGGCGTGGCCGAAGTGCACTTCGCTCTCGCCGAGCGCGACGAGCTGATCGAACACGGCGACGCCGAGCCGGCCGAGTCCGAGGGAGGCGTCAGCCACCTCGTCGAGGGTCCCGCCGACGTGACGGCCGCGCTGGCGCTCTTCGACCGCCGCTACCGGGACCTCCGCGGCGAAGACGAGCCCTTCAGCTCGCAGGATCCAGCCTGAAGCACGGGCGGTGCTGGAGCTCGATCTCGACGCTTTGCAGGCGGCGGCGCGGACGGTGCCAGCCGCTGCTAGATAGCGATGAGGTCGAGCTCGTCCATTCGGCGAGTCGCAGGTGATGCCCAAATCGCGTTCGCCGAGGTGCGCAGGAGGCCCACACCCTCGAGCCCGTCGGCCGCGGCATCGAGTTCGCCGGGTGAAATGTCATACAGCTCGTCGTAGAGCTGCTGACGGGACAGTGGGTCCCCCTC